>CAYZOJ010000030.1:0-19115 GCA_964480195.1 uncultured Christensenellaceae bacterium
AAAATAACGCTCGGTGAGCGTTATTTTTTTGTTTTCTTTGGGGATTGGTTTTAATTTTGCTTTTTGGCTTTGCGTGCCTTTTTAACGCGCTTTTTGATCTTGCGCCAAACTTTGAACGCCGACCACAACGCACTCAACACGGATACGCCCGCCGAAGCCAATGCAAACATTTTGGTTAAACTTAACGCCTCTCCGCTGTACGTCGTAACAACCATCATTACGGAAGTCGCTACGCTAAACAAGAGCATTATCGTTTTGACAACGTTTATGCCGAGTTTTACGTCTTTCGTCGCAGTCTTATATGCGTTTGCGGTATTCTTTGCCTTTTGTGCGTCTTTTACGTTTATCGCTATCATCACCGCAAACGACAGTACATACAGCACCATAAGTCCCACAACATACGGCATGTAAATGCTGTCTTTGAAATTCTTTGTGAATCCGTAAGCGGTAAACGCTATAAACAATCCCGTTTGGATTATGTTTACGATTAGCGAGAGTGAAAAACTCTTTTTCTTCTCTTGCTTTTCTTGAACTTCCGAATTTACCTCGCGCATATCATTAGCCATAACTACCGCTCCTCTCTAAAGTACGACAACCCGAGCGACGCCGGCGGTTGCGTTTCACGCTTGTTGAACATACTTACGACAATAAGTACGACAGCGGTTGCAAGGTACGGTATGATTTTAAGGAGTTCTTTTTCCGCCAAGCTTACACCATCTATATAGTTCGGCAAAATATACAAGCAACCGAATATGAACGAGCCGAGTATTCCGAGTGCGGGACGCCAGAGCGAGAATATAACAAGTGCGACTGCAAGCCAACCGAACGCGTCTACAACGTATTCGAGAGAGCCTCTCGTGCATTCGAGAAGATAGAGCGAACCGCCTATGCCAGCGATAGCAGCGCCGAGCACACACGAAACGTATTTATATTTGATGACATTTACGCCCGCCGCGTCTGCGGCTCCCGGATTTTCGCCTACAGCGGTAACAGAAAGACCCGTACGAGTAAATTTAAGCACGAACGCAAGCACTACCGCAATGATGATACCGACATATACAAGAGGTCCGTGGGAGAGGAATATCGTAGAAAACGCATCGTTACCGACACTACCGAACATAGGCGTCGTGAAAGCCTTGCTCGCGGCATACAACATTTTACCGGATTTGCCCATTAAGTTACCCCAAAATCCCAAAACACCGGTACCGAAAGTCGTTATTACGAGTCCGGTAACGTTCTGGTTACATCTTAGCGTAATCGTAAACAAACCATATAACGCGCCCATCAATCCGCCGAATAACATCGACATAATTATGGTTATCAAGACGATAGCGGGATTCGCCATACCCGCCTCTTTTGCGAGATACGCTCCCGTACAACCGCCTACCGCGCCTATGCACATTATACCGGGGATACCGAGGTTAAGGTGCCCCGACTTTTCGATAAGCGTTTCACCCGTCGAACCGTAAAGGAATACGGCGCCTATTTTTATCGCTTTTTGGAATAATGCTGCTATCATTTATTTGTCCTCCTTCTCTTCGACATCGTTGACGTTAGCGGTCAGGACTTTATTTTTTGCAAAGATTTTTTTGAGGTCCAATTTGTTATTGTTCCATACGATTTGATAATTGATAAAGAACTCGCTTGCTATGATAAAGAAGAAAAATACGCCGGTAAGAACCATCGGGAACGAATTTCCGAGACGTGCGGGAGTTCCGACTTCCGTTGCTCCGTTTTGGATAAACACGACAAGGAACGACGTAAGCACCATATACAAAGGATTGAAGTGCGCAAGCCAAGAGATAAGAACTCCGGTAAATCCTCTTCCGTTAACGGTATATTGTGCGTGTAGCTCCATATTGGTGGCACTTACAAGCAAAAATCCTATAACGCCCGAAATCGCTCCGCACAGAATAAGAGTGCGAATAATAACTTTTTTACCGTTAATGCCGACATAACGCGCGGTGTTTTCGCTTTCACCGACGACGGTCAATTCGTAACCGTGCTTGCTGAAACGCAAATAAATGTATACAAGCGCCGTGATTACCGCGCCTACGAGTATCTGTAAAAGGAACTCGTTATAAACAGCGTTGCCTATAACACCGCTCGAGAAACTCAAGTTGCCAGTTCCTTGCGTCGCTACGCTCTTTATAAAATAGCTTACGAGGCAAGTCGCGATATAGTTCATCATAAGAGTTAAGAGCGTTTCGTTCGTGTTCCATTTCGCTTTGAAGAGCGCGGGAATTACTGCCCATGCTATACCGAAAGCTATCGCCAGGATAAGAGAAACGATTATTGTTCCGGCATCGCTTGCCTTTCCGCCCATAAAATTGACGATGACCGCACAACCGAGTGCTCCCATAAGGATTTGTCCTTCACCGCCGATATTCCAAAAACGCATTTTGAAACAAGGCGTTACCGCAAGAGCAACGAGTAACAGTAACGAAAGTTCACGGAAAAGGTTCCAAATCTTACGAGGCGTTCCGAAAACACCGCCGAAGAAGTTGGTAAAGAAGTAATCCATTCCTTCGCCGGTTATTGCTATCGTAATAATCGCGCAAGCAAATATAGAAAGCACAAAGGCTATCCCGCGTATAAGCCAAGCCTTCCATTTTTCCATATCTGTGCGCTTTACGAGGTGCGCTATAGGTTCGTGGGCAGTCTTACTCATTTGCCGAGCCCTCCTTTACCGCGTTATTAAAAATTTCAATTTGTTCGGGGATACTTGTCATAAGCATACCGACCTCTTCTTTGGTTACGTTTCTGGCATCCACTATCCCGCTGACTTTACCACCGCAAAGAACCAAAATTCTGTCGCAAAGAGCAAGCAATACATCAAGGTCTTCGCCGACGAATATTACGGAAACGCCGTGTTCCTTTTGTTCGTTAAGGAGGTTGTAAATAACATACGAAGAGTTGATGTCGAGTCCTCTGACAGGATATGCAGCCATAAGGACGGTAGGCGCAGACGCTATTTCGCGTCCGACAAGCACCTTTTGTACGTTGCCGCCCGAAAGCTTGCGAACGGGAGTTTTTATCGAAGGAGTTACTACTTCAAGGTCGTGTACGATGTTTTCGGCAAGATCGTGCGGGGTTTTTCTATCGAGGAAGAAAGAATGTCCCTTGCCATACGAACGAAGCATCATATTGTCCGTAAGGTCCATGTTGCCTACAAGTCCCATACCAAGACGGTCTTCCGGAACAAATGAAAGCCTTACGCCGAGTTCTCTTATCTGTGTAGGCGTCTTTTGTCTTAAATCGACCTCTTTGCCTGCGTCTTTGGGATCGAAATACATTATGTCGCCGTTTTCGATTCTGACAAGACCCGCAATCGACTCGAGGAGTTCTCTTTGTCCGCTACCCGCTATACCCGCGATACCGAGTATTTCGCCGGAATTTGCGCTGAAGGATACGTCGTCGAGAGCAAGAAGCCCTTCTCTGTTACGGCAAGTGAGGTTCTCTATTCTCAAACGTTCTTCCGCATTTACGGGCAAGGTACGATTGATGTTGAGTTCGACCTTCTCGCCGACCATCATTTCGGTAAGAGCCTTTTCACTGGTTTCGGACGTATTGACGGTTGCGATATGCTCGCCTTTGCGGAGTACGGCAACTCTATCGGATATCTCCATAACCTCGTTGAGCTTATGCGTAATGATGATAATGGATTTCCCGTCCGCTTTCATTTTGCGGAGCACGTCGAAAAGTTTTTCGATTTCCTGAGGCGTCAAAACAGCCGTAGGCTCGTCAAGAATGAGAATATCTGCCCCGCGATAAAGCGCTTTTACTATTTCTACCGTTTGCTTCTCGCTGACGGAAAGATCGTAGATCTTGCGCGAAAGATCTATTTTGAAGCCGTACTTATCTACTATATGTTGTAATTTTTTTGCTCTGTCCGGACGTAAAAAATTATACTTCCAGTAGTCCCCGTACCACTTAAACGGCAATGCCGTATATTTTAAGAAAGCCTTGGCTTTACCCTTAGAGCTTCCGTCGTTTTCCGATTTGATTTTTTGTTTTTCGCCCGCGTAGTCGAAAACGTGCTTTTCGCCGAGTATAATGTTATCGGCTGCGGTAAAAAGATCTACCAGCTTGAAGTGCTGATGTATCATACCGATTTTGTACTTGAACGCATCTTGCGGTGAACGTATTACGACTTCCGTGCCGTCTACGAAAATTTGCCCCGCATCGGGGAAATAGATGCCGGCAAGCATGTTCATGAGAGTGGTTTTTCCGCTACCGTTTTCGCCGAGAAGCGCGAGAATTTCGCCCTTACGTACATCGAAGTTTACGTCTTTGTTTGCGCAAACCGGTCCGAAATGCTTGGATACGTTCTTTAGTTCTATCGCAATGTTGTCCACGGCGATCTTCCTCCGAATTTATTTGTGTCTTGTATAAAAATAATGCTTTATAAATCGCGATAAGCGGGCGTAAGCCCGCTTATCCGAATTTTTGATATTAAATTAGTCGCCGTAGTTTCTGTCGAGAAGCGTGATGCCGTCAATTTCAACGTTGAAGTAAGGAGCGGAACGCTTTTCGGACTCGTGGAAGTAACCGTTATATACAACCTCGGTGTCTGCCGTGTAAGCAGCATCGTAATCTACGTCTGCGAGGTAAGAGGTAAGTTTTTCGCCGTTTACGGTGATGTAGTTATCTTTTGCGGTATCGAAAACCTTGATTTCGCCGGATACGAGCTTGTTACGGATTTCGACGATCTTTTCTACAGTGCCTTCTGCTGCAGCACCGCCACCGACGTTGGTGAGAACGACGGAACCGGTTTGGATGGTGCCGGTCCAATCCTTGGCAACAGCTTCGCCCTTAGCGGTTTGAGCTATAATGTACTCGTAGTAAGGAGACCAGTTGATTCTGGAAGATACGATAAAGGTGTTGGAGCAAGCTGCGAAAGTGGAGCCGTTGTAAGAAACGTTCGGTACGCCGGCAGCTTCGCAAGCGTTAGGAGCACCCATGGAGTCAGCGTGTTGGCTGATGAGTACGCAACCACGGTTGATGAGGCTGTTAGCAGCATTGTTTTCGGCGGTTTCGTCATACCAGCTACCGGTGAAGGTTACTTCCATCGTTACAGAGGGGCAAATGGATTTTGCGCCAAGATAGAAAGAGGTGTAACCGGACATAACTTCGGCATAGGTGTAAGCGCCTACATAACCCATTTTTGCTTGAGCTGCGGTGATTTTGCCGTCAGCGATCATCTCGTTGAGCTTAAGACCTGCGGCTACGCCTGCAAGGTATCTGCCTTCGTAGATGGAAGCGAATGCGTTAACGAAGTTGGGGAGGTTTTCGGTGTGAGCCATGGTGCCGGTTGCGTGAGCGAACAAAACTTCGGGATGTTCTTTAGCAGCACGGATGATGTGAGATTCATGACCGAAAGAATCCGCGAAGATGATGTTGCAACCTGCGTCTACAAGGTTCTTAGCTTCTTGATAGCATTGGTCGCTCTCCGGGATACCGGTTTTGATGATGAGTTGATCGTTGCGGAGTCCGAGCTTAGCTACGGTCGCGTTCATCGCGTCGATAAAGTTCTTGTCATAAGTGGAGTTCTCGTCGTGCAAGCAAAGCATACCGATTTTAATATTAGAAAAATCTACGCCGGTATAATCGGGTTCGGTTACTTGGTAAGCGGGAAGAGTGATCTCTTTAGGTTCGTCGTCTTTGTCATTGTTGCAAGCGACGAGCGCGACAGAGAGGGTTGCAAGCATTGCTACGATAAGCAAAATTGCAAAAAGCTTTTTTTTCATTGTATGTCCTCCATTATTTTGCCGTTTGGCAATTAGTTACTTAAATGGAAAAACTTATCCCCTCGTTCATTACGCTTTGATTATACCAACCATAAGCGACGGTGTCAAACGATTTACCTCGATTCGACATTTTTTTCGAGCTGTAAATTAAGTGTAAATTTTTCCGAAAAATACTTAATTATGATTCTAAATCTTTTGTTTATTTATATTTTAAGGGGGTTACTTCTATCGCGAAAATGCGGGCTTCGTATTATTTTATAAGGTATTTACATACTACGTTCGGAGGTGTTTTTATGAGTAAAAAAAGAGAACCTAAAAAAGTTAAAACGGCAACAACCACTCTTAACGTCGAGGATAATCCCCTCGCGAGCCCGTACTTTGATCCTCTCGGTATGTGGACGGGTATGCCGTTTATCGCGCCCTCGGATATACCCGAGCCGGAGCAGGATCCCGACGACCTCTAATCAAGGAATATCTCGGGATTGTTAGGGCAAACAAGCCCTATGTTCTTGCGGAGATTGCATACGTTTACGACGTTGTAATCTCCGCCGTACTCGCCGTCTACGAGCCACGGCACTTTTACATCTCCGTCGAACTCGAATTTGAACTTTTCCGACTGTATCAAAAATAAATTTCTGCCGTCATAAGTTTGCTTTTTGAGATTGCCGAGTACCTCGGGCAATTCTACTACGCTGTCAATCTTAGAAACGAGCACCAACTCGAATTTACCGTCGTCTTGCCATATGTTTTCGGTGTCGAGCTTGAACATCCCCGCGACCGAATGAGTGTTTGTGAGTACGCCCATCAAAAACTCGCCTTCGAGTTCGCCTTCGTCGTACGTAAGCTTTAATTTATACGGGGTAATATCGGTAAGACTTCTTATTGCGTTAAACAAATATGCCAAAAATCCGAACTTGTTTTTAAGGCTCTGCGGAGTCGTCAAAGAAGCTTGCGTGCCGTAACCGAATGCGCACGTGCATATAAAATGCCTGTCGTTTATAACGCCCGTATCGCACATCATATAGTTACCGCTATTTATGAGTTTGGATACCTTGCCGAGGCTTGTTGGTATCCCTAAAGTGGTTGCAGTGTCATTGGTGGAACCGCAAGGAATGTAGCCGAGAAGAGGTCTGTACTCCTGCGGAATGCGGAGCACTCCGTTTATGGTTTCGTTAAGCGTGCCGTCCCCGCCGGCGCAAACGACCATATCGTACCCGACCGAAGCCACCGCAAAATCCGTGGCTTCGCCTCTGCACGAAGTACGTTTGACCGTTACCGCGGCGCCCTCCCGCACAAGTCCCGCAGCTATCTGCTCTGCCGACTTGCGAGAAAAGTTCCTGCCCGCTCTCGGATTGTATACGAGTAAAATCTTTCTCATCTGAACCTCGTATTTAGTTTATCACTTTATGTTGCGAAATACAATAAGGTTTGCGATTTTTTAGTGGTGTTTGTCGTAATTTTAATGTGCGACAAGCTCATTTCGGGCTATTTGCCTCTTGTTTTTATCTTATAGCAATGGTATAATAGGCTTACAAAACAAAAGAGAGGTTAGATATGTCTGTTTTCCCCGACTATATTTCGGCTAAACGCGCTCCCGCGCCCACACCGGACGCCATAGTAAACGACGGCAAAATCGTCTACGGCACTTACGATTCCCCCTTCAAAAAGCTCAATATGATCGACTGCCATAAACCTTGCGGTCCTCGTATGCCCGACTTTATGAAAGCCTCGCGCCTTACCGAATGGGAAGCTTTCGAAGTCCATATGGACGAAGGCGCTTTAATCTCTGCCGTGTACGCAATCGGACCTATCGGATTTTCGATATTCGTTTGGTACGATAAACGCGATCATAAAATTTACAGCTGGCGTAACTTCGTTCTCAAAAAAGACGCCAAAGTCGCTTCTCAACTCGTAGACGACTACTGCTACTGCAAAACCAAAAACAGCGAATTCCGTATCGACAACGATTTTTTGAACGGCAAAGCCTCCGCAAAAGGCTACACCCGCGGTAGAGCCGGAACGTTTGAAATGGACGTTTCGTTCGAGCGCATCAGCCCTCTTGCGAACGGCGTTATGCCCCTTGCAAAAAACAAGGACGGTTCTTTCCGTAATCCTCTTTACAGCGAAAAGGACTTCTTCAAGGCAACCGGCACCATCAAGTTGAACGGCGAAACCTTTACTTCCAACATAAATTCCGTCGGTATCATAGACGACCACAAGGGCTACTATCCTTATAGCTCCCATTACGACTGGCTGACGACAATGGGCAGAATCGAGGAAGACGGTCAAAGCAAATATTTTGCGTTTAACCTCACTCGCAACCAATCCGTCGATCAACACAACTACAACGAAAACGTCATTTGGATAGACGATAAATCCTATCCCATGCCTCCCGTTATCTTCACTCATAAAGACGGCAAGCGCAAGGCAAAAGAATGGCACGTTACCGACGAAAAAGGTTTGGGACTCGTTGACGTTACCTTCAAAATCGAAAACGCGTTCTATATGCCCGTGCACGCATTAGTGATAGACTCGTACTACGCACTCCCCTACGGAACGATTTCCGGTTACGTAACCGACACCGACGGAGTAAGGCACTGTGTAGACGGAATGCTCGGAATCGGCGAAGACAAGAGCACGAGAGTATAACATAAACAAAATAACGGACGTGATTGATAAGAACCGAAACAGGTTGACGGTAGCTCGTCGACCTGTTTTTCTTTGACAAAAAGCGTTACCGAATTGCTTGCTTATCGTCTTAAGAATTTACTTTTACGTAACAAACTTACTTTCGACAAATAATCCATAAAACGCAAATTACGGCAACCGAAACTGCTTATTCGTTTGCCGTAATTTAATATTTTCTGTTATATATGTGGTTACATCAAAAAAGGCGACTTACCCTATAACTCTTATTCGACGGCTTTGAATGTAGACATGAATCGTTTGAGTAAAAATGCGCAAAAGTACGGAAACGTGTATACTTTGTCGCAATATCCGATGTTGTTTGCGCTCAACTTGAACCCGTAAGCTATATCTTCGTATTTATCCGACGATATCAACGTACGCATTGATTTTGCTTTACCGCCTCTCGCTTTAACTTCCACCGGAATAAGATTGTTCGCTGAACGAATAAAAAAGTCTTCCTCCAGCGTACCGTCTTCCCTTTTGTAGTAATACAACTTATACCCCGATTTCACCAACGCTTCCGCCACGATGTTTTCGTACAACGCACCTTTATATACACCGAGATTTTTATTCGCGCGCAAGTCCTCCTGCGCCTCTTCGTCTAAAACCGACACCAACAAACCCGTGTCCGAAAAATAAAGCTTGAATTTATCCGTATCGCAATTCCCCGACAAGGGCAATTCCGGCATATTCAGGCAATAGCATATGTTTACTATGCCCGCGTCGACTAACCACTCGGCACAACCGCGATAATCTCTAAAACGCGCTCCCCGTTCCACTTTGGATATTTGAAACTTTTTGTTCTCTTTTGCTAACTGGGACGCAATACTGTTAAATACGTTCAGTATACGCGTTTGATCCAAACCTTGAGCATATTTACGGATGTCTTCTTTATAGTCGGCAATCAGCTGACGTTGCGTGTCAAGAGACCCTTCGAACGTTCCTCTCTTGATATATTCCCTGACAACCGCAGGCATCCCGCCTAATATTACATAGTCCATAAAAAGCCCGTGAAACAAGTCCATCTCGAGCTCATTGAACGGAGTGTACGTTCGCATATGAACGAGCATATCTTCGACAATATCTTCGCCATATCCCTTTGCCCATAAGAATTCTTCAAAATCCATCGACGACATCTCGTAATCGGTTTTATATCCGACACTGTTGCTTTCGATTTTTTTGTAGCTTACTCCGAGCATCGATCCGCTACATATAACATCGAAACGTCCGTCTTCTTTGAAAAATTTGAGAGACGTTGCAATTTCCGGGAACTCCGTAATCTCATCAAAAAAAATCAGCGTTTTACCGTCTATAAATTTTTTTGTCGGATCCAATAACGAAATGTTCTTGATTATATCACTCGGCTCGTAGCCGTCCGAAATTATTTGCTTATACTTCTCTTCTCTGACAAAATTTATTTCTATAAAACTTTCGTATTTCGCAACTTTTGCAAAGTGCCGAATCGATTCCGTCTTGCCTATTTGTCGACTGCCTTTAACAATTAACGGCTTGCGTTCGGCATCCGCTTTCCAATCCAATAAATACGTGTCTATTTTTCGCGATAAATACATGTTTTTACTCCTTATGAACGCTTATGTCTTAGACAAGTTCCCTTGTATTTTAGCAAATCAAAACACAAAAGTCAATACCATTGCACATTTTTAGAGCGAATAATCGAGGCGGTTTGCACATTTTTAGAGCGAATAATCCGTACTGATTACACATTTTTAGAGCGAATATCGGAGTCACTTGCACATTTTTAGAGCGAATCGGAGTGCTCAAATGTGCTATAAACCTGCCGACTAAGCCATTTAAGACGTAGTCGGCTTTCTTTCGTTAAAAGTTAAAATTCTACCGTCGGTTTAGTTATGAGGGTAAAATTCGGGGATAAACCGAAAAAATTTAAAAATTTTTGAAAATTATTTTTTTCGACGTTTTTCGCGTCAATTCGCATTACCGTACAAAAATCGACAGTTTTTTGACCATTCGTCCTAAACTCCGTGCGCCAGAACTCCTAAATGTATGGTTTGGGTACCTAAAATTTCGCTTTTGTGTTTTGGTGAAATTCGACCCGTTTTGCCTGTTTTTGGCGTGTTTTCGGTCGGGTTCTTACGTTAAAATTGCAAGATTTTGGGCGTTTTCTCGCGAAAACGTCCAAAATCCACACCGCCCGCCCGAAGACACCCACTCGACATTTATTGACAATTTTCGCGCTAATTGCTATTATATTAAAACAGTAAACGCGTGCGCGCGTATATTATAAGGAAACCTAAGGAACTATGAGCCTAAAAAGCAAGAACCATTTTCAACCCGCATCGTATGACCACCCTCTCGAAATCAAAGGGCTCTCTAAACGCTACGACAAAAAAGCGGATAACGCAATCTCGGACATAAGCTTCTACGCCGAATCAGGCAAGATACTCGGACTGCTCGGACCGAACGGCGCAGGCAAGTCCACTACTCTCAAATGCGTTACCGGCATTCTTCCGTTTGAACAAGGCGATATCCGCATTTGCGGTTACTCGATACGCGACGACGGCATAAACGCCAAAAGGCACTTCTCGTTTGTTACGGACAACCACTCGGTATTCGTAAAGATGACGGGTATGCAGTACCTCGACTTCATGTCCGATGTCTACAACGTCCCCCGCGAACTACGCGAAAAACGCATTGTCGAACTTCAAAAGATATTCGCTCTCGGCAAGCCCGTAAACAGCCTGATATCTTCGTACTCTCACGGTATGAAGCAAAAGATTTGTATGATGGGTTCACTCATGCACAATCCCGACGTTTGGATTTTGGACGAACCCATGCTCGGACTCGACCCCACCACTCAACACGCGGTAGTCGAGTTTATGCGCAGTTACGTTGCGCAAGGCAAGACGATTATATTCTCTTCGCATAACCTCGACATCGTTAAACGCATTTGCGACACTGCCGTTATCATCAAAGACGGCAAAATCGTCAAGTTCGATTCCGTCAATGCCATCGAAGCCGAAGGCGGACTCGAAAAGTATTACTACAACGTCGACGGCGTTCCGGAGGAATAAATGCTCAGCGTTCTCTTAAAAAAGCATTTTAACGAGAAACTTTCGATCTTCCGCAGTAAAAAGCTACGGCAGGAAATCGGGAGTATGCTCTTTTCCGGAGTTCTTATCGCGGGACTGCTTGCCGTGTGCGTTTTTGTACTCATACGCTTTACCGGGATTTACTCGTCGATACGTATTAACGGCGTTACCGATCCCGAGGAACGTTACTACGAGCTCTTAACCTTAATATATGAAGCGTTGCTGGTGATAAGCGTAATCGGAGCAGTAAAGAAGCTCAATTTCACATTGTTTGAAAACGACGACCGCAAAATCCTAATCACCCTACCCGTTCGTCCGGAAATCATATTCTTGTCGAAGTTCATCATCGTATATCTCGACCAAGTTGCGTCTTTTGCGGTAACGATACTTCCTCTCGGAATCGCGTTCGGTCTGATAACCTCACAAGGCGCGTATTTTTACGCGATGACGGCTCTTTCTGTATTGCTGTTCCCGCTACTCGTAATAGCTGTGGCTTCGGCGATATGCCTTCCCGTGTATTTGATAAAGTCGTTCTTCAAGTCGAAATATCTCATCACGCTCATTATCGTAACCGCGACGCTCGGCGCGGTGGCGTTTTGCTATTCCGAAGTGCTCTCTTTCTTAGAAGAACTCCTCGTTACCGGCGAAATCCGCTTCTTCTTCAATGCAAAGACGATGAATATAATCATGGCAATTACCCGCTATGCGTATCCCGCCAACCTGTTTGCGGGGGTATTGCTCAAACGTAACCTTGCGTTGACGCTGTCGTCGTTCCTCGGAATAACCGTGCTTTCGGCGGTCATAGGCATATCGTTTTCGGGACTACTCTACATGAGAGCAACCCAAAACCGCATAACTCCCGCCAAGAGTTATAGAGCAAAAAAACGCAAACCCGCCGACAAAAAACCGATTCTTTTATCCTTATTGCTTAAAGAATTCGGGCTTGTCTTCCGTACCCCCTCTTATGCTTTCCAATACTTCTCCATGGCGGGGATAATGCCTCTTATGGTATTTTTCCTGATGGGTATCGGCGAAGACATGCTCTCCACCCTCGTAATGACCGAATCGAACTTTGAACTCGCACTGTTCACGGTGCTCCTATTCGGTTCTTTGACAAATACGTTCGCCGCGACAAACATCAGTCGCGACGGAAAATCGTTTATCGTTCTTAAAACATTGCCGATTCCCTACTCGGTGCTAATCGGCTCGAAAGTACTGTTCTCGTTGTTCATCTCGGCACTTTCCTCTCTCATTTCGGTTATCGTGATATCGGCGACGGGCTTCTTGGATTGGGGACTCTCGTTCTACATTTTCCTTATCGCCATACTCATACAGGCAGCGGAAATATTCTTTGCCACAAAACGCGATTTACTCCATCCGTCATTCCCCGAGGACGAGGACGCAGAAGTTCCGGACAATAACAGTACCGTATCCCTAATAGTTGTTTTAGGGTTCCTAATCTCGTGTTTATTGGGAGGCGTATCGCTGTTTACCTCTATTGCGGGAGACCTCGGAAACACCGATTCTCTTTCGCTTAATATGCTCATTTCGGGTATTACCGCGGTAGTGCTTTGCGCGCTTTCCGCCTTATACCTTTGGATAGGGCTCGATAAGCACGTTGCGAAGCTCACGGAGGGTGTATGAAAAAGAAAGTTATGTTACTCTTGATACTGCTACCTATCATCTTTATGATAGCGATATTCTCCATATCGAAAGCCGTCAGCATAACGGTAGACGTGCCCGTTTCCGGCATACACATCACCACCCAAAACGACGAAGGCTTTATCAAACTCGATATGGCAACGTATACGGACGACCTCTATATCGAAGCCGAAGTTTCCCCTAAGAACGCCAAAAACCAAAATTACAGCGTTACGGTTTCCAAGGTATCGGATGACGAAAAACTCGCCGACGTCGAAGTCGCCCAAAACGGTCTACTCACCTTACAGAGTACCGGCAGAGCAAAAATCACCGTAACCACGGCAGAGAACGGATATACCGACTCGGTAATCGTAACGGTCGACTCGTCCAAGCTCGTAAACGTCTTGCCTTGTATAGAAGACGTCCAAGGCAACGCGGTAACGTTAACGGATTCCGACGAACCCGACTGCGACTATACCGCCGATATTACAAGCGGTAAGTATGTGTTTGATTCCGAGATTGAGCCTTCCACCCTCTCGGAAAGCACCGTGCTGTGGGCGTGCGACGATAAAAACGCCGTCGAAATAAATCCCGTAACCGGAACCGCTCAACTCAAACTCAGCGGGACGCATTACGTAACCGTAACCGGCAAGGACGGCGTAAAAGGCGACGTGGTAAAGAGAATTAAACTCAACGTAACCCCTGTTGCGGATTTAACCGTTAACGGCATAGCCATCGAAGACAGCAGTCTGCTGTTTGCAAAAGGTTCCGAAACGGCGACGTTTGTAATGGAATCATCAAACGGTAAGCCAGAAATCTCGTCCGACAACATCACCGACGTCGAGTACGAAGAGATTTCCGAAGGAAAATACGTCGTTACCGTACACTTCACGAACGGCAACCTCGATAAATCCGAATTTACCGTATCCGTCGGTGCGGTGAACAAGAACTTAAACGTCGAATTCGGGACGTATAATCTCGGGATCTACACGCGTTATCATCGCGCGGACAAGAGCGACAGCGACACGATGTACCAAAAAGCGGGTACCGCCGTCACCTACTCGGCAGATCTTACCCCGTATAACGGCGCGGTAACGTACGAGTGGTCGAGTTCTAATAGCGACATCTTCAAAATAACCTCTGACGGCGCAATCGCGACAATCACGGCGGAAGGCAACGGCACCGCGACGCTATCCGTAAGGATTTTGGGTTCCGACGGCAAAGAGGTTTACAAAGAAACGCGCGAAGTAACCGCGGTAACGCATATCAAGAGCATCTATTTTGCCGAAAGCGGAAAGCAATACGGCATAAGCAACCTTCTTGCGATAGGCAACAAAAAATACCAAAACGGCGCCACGCGTAACGACACGCCGTCGCTCAACATAAGGATACAGGAAAACACGGGCGACGCAAACGGCTGGAATTACGAACACTATAATAGCGAACTGACGCTTTCCTCTTCCGACGAAAACATCGCTATAGCCAACCCGAACAAATATAACAACGAAACGTTCGTAATGAAGTTCGGCAACAACTTCGACGTCGAAAACGTAACGATTTCGGCAAGCTGGAAATATAACGAATACTTTGGCGAAAACGTCAGCACGTCTTTCACTTTCCGTGCGGTAAACGGAGGCGTAAACGTCAGCGATTACGAGGCACTCAGAGGTGCCACCGAAGACGGCGAACTCGTAGTTCTCCAAAGCGATATAATGCTCGGCACTAAGACAACGGACGTCGAAACGCTCAAGTCTTACGTAAAGACAATGACGACCACTTACGACCGCACGCATTACCTTAACAACAGCAATCCCGCCGATACCGTGATGTACGCGATAGAGTTCAAAAACAGTATCTATGGCAACGGATTTGAGCTAAATGCAGATTATATCGCGCACGCGACGGACGCAGCCGGTCAACCCATCTTGTATAAAGGACCGCTGGACTTCGTAACTGCCGGCGGTAACACAAACACAGCTGCCGTTAAAGCACAGGACAACATATCCTTCCTTGTCCGCACAAAAGGCGTCGTAATCGACAACGTAGTTCTTAAAGGGTGCCTTGACGACTCCCTCATCGACCCGGAGTCGAAGCTTACGGACCTCACAAGACTTAATAACGTCGGAACCGTCTTAGAGGTAGCTTCGGATACAAAAATCCTCAATTCTCGTATATCCAACGGCAGAACGGTCCTTCGCGTATTCGGTGGCGGAAACGGCATTGACAACCCCGTACTCGATTCTCTAAACGGTTATAAAGCCAAGGACGAACGCATAAACGTCGTTGTCGAAAGCTCCATCCTTACGAACGCGCGCGAATTCATAGTTAAAGTCGGAAGCAACCGTGCGGTTCGCGCCAAAAACACTCGTGACAGCGAAGGGTTGAAAGTAAACATAGTGCAACTTACAAAAGCGGACGGCACGGCATATCCGCTTGACGGAAATATAAGTCTTAACGACAGCTATTTCTACGACAATTACGTTACCACCGATCTTACCATAAAGGATTCAGTCTTATACACCTCGGCGCTGTTCGGAATAGGCGTAGACGCCCACTTCGGCGGAGATATGCTCAACGGCGCGGGACTCGGCGCCACCGTCAAATGGCACGATCTTTGCGCGACGAGTCTTGCCTCTGTCGTGCGCCTCGAAGGCGACACTCGCATACTCGACTGGAAGAACGTCAAAAACGTCGACAGCTCCACTCTTATCGAAACAACTTTCGATAAAGGCGCCACCGGCGGTTACAGCTTCCTCAACCTAAACATTGGCGAAATGCTAAAGAAAGTACAATCTGTCAAATACGAGAAGATTGTCGAGTTCGACGGCGACACCACTTACGTACACGGCGGTATCGCCTGTTACGGCGGAGGTTACAACTACTCGATAGTCGACTTTAGCAAAAGCACTTTCGCCGTTCCCACAAAGTATATGGTAAACTTAAGCGTTCTTAAGGAGGGTGAAGACGAGTCCTCCGCGCTTTATAACCAAGGAGCGGTACTCCCGGCAGCCGCGGGTCCCGCGGACTTCAGATTCTATATGTACGGCGCAGATTCCGACTTTACGAGAGCTGACCAACAAGCTCTTATCGACTCCGGAAAAGCGTTTAGTATAAACCCATCCTTATAAGGAGAAAAACAATGAAGAAAATTACTAAAATTCTGTGTCTTGTTCTTCTCGTATTCGTATTGGCGTTTTCGATTATAGCCTGCAACGAAAACACCGGTAACGATGACGGCGGAAACCAAGGCGGAAACAACAAAACTCAAACGTACACCGTCAAGTATCTTAACGGCGATAACGTTATTTATTCTACAACGGTGGACGAAGGCGAGGCGCTCAAGACCTACTCGCCCAACGCTCCGGAAGGATACGTATTCGAGGGCTGGTATCTCGACGCGGATTTGACCGAGAGTTTCACTTCGGGCACCAAGGTGAATAAAAACCTCAATCTTTACGGCAAATTCACGTTCAAGTCGTTCACGGTAACGTTTGTCGACTATGACGGAACGGAGTTAGCCGTCGAAGAAAACGTCCCCTACGGCACCAAAGCCGAGGCTCCGAGCACATCGGCACTCGGCAGTAAGTTCAAGGGCTGGGATACCGACTTTTCGGCGGTCAGCAAGAACCTGACGGTAAAAGCCACTTATAATGACGTAACCGTTACGTTCCTCTATTGGGACGGCACCGAAATCCTTTCGATAGAAGTTCCTGTAGGCACGAACATACTTTCCAACGAAGACTACATCTACGCCGCAGGTCAAGCGGAAAGCGATCTTTCCGCCGAGTTCACGTTCAATGAGCTCGTAGCCGACGTCGAACTTAAAGACGGCAAATACATCACGCCCGAAGACGTAACGTTTAGCCCGTCGGTTTCGCTTGTCGCACCCAAAGGGCTCACGGCAACGCTCAACGGCGCTCAAAAAGATACTTTTAACGGCACCTACCCGCTTGCCCAAGGAAACACGTTCAAATTCGGATTCAATCGTCCCTCGAACGCGCAACTTACCTACACCGAAACTTGCACGGTAAACGGTCAGCCCGCGACTCTCACCAAAGGCGAACTCGATTTTAGCGACTATACGCCCGGAACGCATACCGTTACCTACACCGTCACGGCAAGCTACGGCGACCTTAAAGCGGTTTCTTCATCCAAGAACGTAACCATCATCATCGAGAGCGGTACCATTGCGGAAGACTTGCTTAACGTAAGCGACTTCACGCATACTTTCGACGGCTCCGCACACGGACTTACCGTCGAAGCCGAAAAGGAAGAAGGCTACATCGTTCTCTATTCCGATAGCGTGGACGGCGAATTTACCGCGACAAAACCTCTCTTCACCAATGCAGGGACCTACAATGTCTACTATAAGGTTACGCGCGAATATTGCGCCGACTCCGACGTTAAACAAGGCGTTGTCAGCATCGCAAAAAGAGATGTAACCATCGTTCCCGATAAGCCCGCAGACATCCATTACGGCGACGTTCTTTATAAGTCCTCGTTGACTTACACCTCGAGTTATCAAAACTTGGTAGGCATAACCGTTACTTGCAACACAAATTATGTTCAAGGCTCGTCCGTCGGCACTTATACCGTTTCTGCCGAGTGTGTTGGCACAGAGGAAGCTAAAGCAAACTACAACCTCAATCCTGAAAAAACCGAATTTACGGTAACCCAACGTCCGATTACGGTAACCGTAAGCGGAAGTAAGTTCTATGACGGCTACGTATGGCAAGGCGACTTTAGCGTAAGCGGACTTTCTGAAAACCATACCGCGCAAGGCAGTGCCACGACTATTCCCGTCATAAACGGCACATATACCAATGCCTCCGACTTTAACACCGGCAAGCTCTCAATACGTAACGTAAATAACGTGGACGTTACCGACCAACACGTCGCAACTTACGTATACGACGTAACCATTAACGTAGGCGAGTTCCCCGTAACGGCAGAAGGCTTTGAAACCGTTTACAACGATTCCGACCATAAGATTCCCGCGGTAACCTCTTCGATTGCGGATTACAGCGTATATTATAGCCTTAACGGCACCGATTACGTAAGCGACATCCCCGTTTTGAGAAACGCCGGCGAACACACCGTATATTATAAGGTTGTCGACGCACACAACGTTCTCGAAGACAAACTCGGCTCCGTCGTTCTCAAAATCAATAAAGCGTCGGTTACCGTCAAAGCAAACGCAACGTCCGTCGTTTACGGCGACGACGCGCCCGAATACACCGCAACTTATTCGCTCTACGGCGCGGACACTCTCGCGTCTTTAACGTTCGAGTGCTCTTATGTTCCGGGCTCTGACGTCGGCAATTACACGATTACCCCCGTCGCAAGCGACATTAACTATGAAGTATCCCCCGAAACGGCAACTCTTACCGTAACCGCACGTCCCGTAACCGTAACGGCAAACGACGTACGCGTAACATACGGCGACATAGCCCCCGAATACACGGCAACTTACACCCTCTTCGGTAGCGACACCGTAAACGTAACTCTCGCTTCCGATTACGCCAAAGGTTCCGACGCGGGCGAATATCAAATCACCCCCTCCGCAACCCATAAGAACTACACGTTCTCGTTTGTAAACGGCACGTTGACGGTCGATCGCAAGTCCGCGACCATCACCGCAAATAACGCGTCCGTAACTTACGGCGGTTCGGCTCCGACAACCGAACAAAACAAAGTAACCTACGCAGGTTCCGTCGTAACGGGTCTTGAAGCGGGCGACAGCGTCGAAGTCAACTACACTTCGGCTTACTCCAAAGGCTCCGACGTCGGAACATACGACATCGTCCCCTCCGCCACCCACAAAAACTACACGTTCACCTGCATAAACGGCACGTTGACGGTAAACAAAAAAGCGATTTCCGTTGAAATTAAGGACAAAAGATTCTATGACGGATACGTTTGGTCAAAGACCTTCAGCGAGTTAATCGGACTCCTCGAAAACGAACGT
>CAYZOJ010000031.1:0-18207 GCA_964480195.1 uncultured Christensenellaceae bacterium
CCGCTACGATTTTCTTGCGTTATAGCACTAAATATCCCGCCGAGAGCTATACAATGCGCCTATAATAAATTTCAGTATTGTTCATCTTGACGGCTGTATTTCGTTACACGGCGGTAGTATTAACATCGAGGAAATCGGTAATTTTAGAAGAAAAACAGTAAATTTACGCACATTTTAAGGCTCCTTTGTGCAAAGGGAGCTGGATACGCAGTTTTTAACCGCGTAGACTGAGGGATTGTCATTCTACTCTTAAATACCAAAACTTTCGCAACGCGAAAACAGCACTTTGCGTAGCAAAACATCATTTGCCGACAGGCAAACATCACTGCTGTAGGCAACATCATTGCGCAAGCTTCGCTTGCGCCCGTTCTCGCATATTTTTTTGAGATTTACGTTAAATCTTGACGTGGGCGCTATATTTGGGGTATAATCGGTTTATAAATCTTTTAGAAGGTAGATTATATGAAGCATACGGAAATCGCCGCCGTGTTGGCGGATAAAAGTTACATCGGCAAGACAGTAACCGTTTGCGGTTGGGTAAGAACTTTCCGCGACTCTAAGAATGTCGCGTTTATGGAGCTCAACGACGGTTCTTCTTTTAAGAGTATTCAAGTCGTTTTACTCAAAGAAAACGGTCTTGACGCGACCTACAATCTCGGCACATCCGTTAAGGTAGTGGGCGTGGTCGAGCCCGGAATGAAAGCGGAAAGCACCGAAATCAAAGCGGAATCCGTTGAGATTTTGGGCGTTTGCCCCGACACTTATCCCATTCAAAAGAAACGCCATACGCTCGAGTATTTGCGCACGATGCCTCATCTTCGCGTCAGAACCAATACCTTTAACGCGATGTTCCGTATAAGAAGTAAGCTTTCGGCGGCTCTTCACGAGTATTTCCAAAGCAACGGATACCTCTACGTTCACACTCCGATAATTACCGGAAGCGACTGCGAAGGCGCGGGCGAAATCTTCCAAGTAACGACGGTCGGATATAATCCCGAAATCAAGTCGGCGGACGAGTATTACGCCAATGATTTCTTCGGACAAAAGGCGGGTTTGACGGTTTCCGGACAGCTTGAAGGCGAAGTCGCGGCAATGGCTTTCGGCAAAATTTACACGTTCGGACCGACGTTCCGCGCGGAGAATTCCAACACTCCTCGCCACGCGGCGGAATTCTGGCAAGTCGAACCCGAAGTCGCGTTCGCGGAACTCGACGATATAATCGAAATCATCGAAGATATGGTCAAAACCGTCATCAGAAAACTCCTTGTCGAATGCAAAGACGAGCTTAAATTCTTTGACGAAAGATTTGAAAAAGGTCTTATCGACAAGCTTACGCTGGTTGCCGAGTCCGAATTCGTACGCCTCGATTACGGTGAGGCGATTAAGATACTCGAAAAGTCGGGAAAGAAGTTTGTGTATCCCGTAGAGTGGGGTTTGGATCTCCAAACCGAGCACGAACGTTATCTCGTGGATGAGGTTTTCAAAAAGCCGGTATTCGTTACAAACTATCCGCGTAAGATTAAGTCGTTCTATATGAAGCAAAATCCCGACGGCGTTACCGTTGCTGCAACAGACCTTTTGGTCCCGGGTGTTGGAGAGATAGTCGGAGCAAGCGAAAGAGAAGCGGATTATAATAAACTGCTTGCCGAAATCGAAGCACGCGGAATGAAGGTCGATGAATACAGAAACTATCTCGATCTCCGTATGTTCGGATCGGTTCCGCACAGCGGATTCGGCTTGGGTCTTGAAAGAATTTTGATGTACGTTACGGGTATCGGAAACATCCGCGACACCCAGTTGTACTCTCGCACGACGGGCGACCTTCGCTAAATTAAAACAGATTGACCGTGCTTTCGCGCGGTCTTTTTTTGAGGTAAAACATGAAGAAAATTCTAAACAAAGTAAAGGCAGTCGGCGCGAACTTTATTGCGTTGTTCGGACATAATCTCTCGCAAAAAGAGGCGCGTGAAGGCACTCCCGACAAAACGGGTTACGACTATTCGCCCATAGCGAAAGTCGCGCGCAGAGTTGCGGCGGAAGGCGCGATACTCTTAAAAAACGACGACGCTCTTCCTATTGAGAAGAACGCGCACGTCGCGCTTTTCGGAAGAGTGAGCTTTGATTGGTTTTACGTAGGATACGGCTCGGGCGGGGACGTTCGCGCGCCTTACCGGGTAAATCTTGCGGACGGGCTACTAAATGCGGGCGTCAATCTCGACGAAGAGCTTTTAGGAGTTTATAAGAAGTGGTGCGACAATAATCCCGTCAGCCACGGAGTATGGGGACATTGGCCAAGATACTTTGACGAAATGCCCGTATCCGACGATCTCGTTCGCCGTGTTGCGGAAAGAGCCGACGTTGCCGTCGTAACCATAGGTCGCGCGGCGGGAGAGGACAGAGAAAACAACCTCGAAGAGGGTAGTTATTACCTTACGTCTGACGAGCGCAAGCTCCTAAAACAGGTTTCGGAAAATTTCAAAAAGACGGTAGTAATAGCAGATATCGGAAACGCCGTCGATTTCTCGTTTGTCAACGAATACAAAATAGACGCGCTGTTGATTGCGTGGCAGGGTGGAATGGAATCGGGCAACGCCGTGGCGGACGTTCTTACGGGCAAGGTTTCCCCGGACGGCAGACTGCCGATGTCGCTTGCGACGAGTTACGAGAGGTACCCGTCGGCGGGCAATTTCGGTGCGCGCGCGTATAACGAATACAAAGAAGACATATACGTCGGCTACCGTTATTTCGAAACGTTCGATAGGGACGGAGTGATTTATCCGTTCGGTTATGGTCTGGGATACGGAAAATTCCTTAGAGAGGTCATCGGCGTAAATTATGACGGCGACAAGCTCAAATTCGACGTCCGAGTTACCAATATCGGCAAGCGTCCCGCAAAGGACACTCTCGAATTCTATATAGAGCCACCGCAAGGCAAACTCGGTAAGCCGGTACGCAATCTTATAGCGTTTGTAAAGAGCTCGACCCTCGCTCCGGGGGAAGCGGAAACCCTTACGGCAGAGGCAAGCGCGTACTCGTTCTCGTCTTATGACGATACGGGGATTACGGGACATAAGAGTTGCTATGTTCTCGAAAAAGGCAGATACGTTGTCTATCTCGGATACGACTCACGCAACGTGGAAAACATATTTGAATTTACCGAGGACGTTGACCGCGTAACGGCGGAGTGCAACGTTATTGCCTCGCCTCAAAAACCGTTCGACAGGCTTCGTCCGATAAAGAGCGAGAACGGATACGACAAGGGATTCTATCCGACGCCCGAACGCGCGTACGACCTTAAAGAAAGGATACTTTCGGAGCTTCCGACCTGCAAACCTTACAGCGGAAACAAGGGGATAACCCTTGCGGACGTCAAGTCAGGTAAAGCGACGGTAGACGATTTTACCGCGCAGTTTACTCTCCGCGAACTCGAAGCGATATCGCGCGGAGCGTACGTAATGAACTCGCCTTTGGGCGCACCCGGCAATGCGGGGGCTTTGGGCGGAGTGCTTAGGTCGTTACGTAAAAAAGGCGTTCCCGCCGTAATATGCACCGACGGTCCCTCGGGAATAAGACTTAGAGCGACGTGCTCGTTATTGCCGATTGGGACACTACTTTCTTCGACTTGGGATACTAAAGCCATAGAAATGTTGCTTGCGGAATTGAGCCTCGAACTCAACGACAGAGGCTCGGATATGTTGCTTGCTCCCGGAATGAACATTCACCGCGACCCGCTTTGCGGAAGAAACTTTGAGTATTTTTCGGAAGACCCCGTGCTTACCGGCAAAATCGCCGCCGCATACGTTAAGGGCATTCAAACACACGGTGCATCGGCGTGTCCCAAGCACTTTGCGTGCAACAATCAGGAAACCTGTCGTAACGATAACGACTCGCGACTTTCCGAAAGAGCACTTCGCGAAATCTACCTTAAAGGATTCGAGATTTGCGTAAAAGAGGGTGTGCCGAGATCTCTTATGACCTCTTACAACAAAATCAACGGTGTATGGGGACATTATAATTACGATCTCGCCACGACGGTTTTACGTAACGAATGGGGCTACAAGGGGCTTATCGTAACCGACTGGTGGATGCGCCACTCGTCGTCCCCGGAGTTTCCAAAAATGAGAGATAACGCATATCGTGTTCGCGCGGGCGTCGATGTGCTTATGCCGGGCGGAAGAAGAATAACCTTGCACGTCCCGGACGGAACGTTGCTTGCGACTTACGGGCGTAAAAACGGCATTACTCGCGGAGAGATGGTAAGAGTCGCGAACAGCGTTATAGAGTTTGTGCTCGGTATGAAAAGAGTTTAATTTTATCAATAGAAAGAGGAGCGGTCGTTGACCGCTCTTTTTTTTGTATCCTCACGCCCGAAACGCACATAATAACGTTATGGGCAGTCGTGCGGGCGTAAAAAAGGATTTTACGGAAGGGAATATTTTTTTAGAGCTTGTCAAGTACGCTCTTCCGATAATGGCGTGTAACGCTTTACAGACGGCATATTCTGTCGTCGATATGATGATTGTCGGGCGTTACGAAGGTAACTCCGCGCTTTCGGGCGTCGCCACGGCGGGACAGGTCATTGCGCTTTTGACGACTTTGAGTCTCGGATTCTGCACTGGCGGACAGGTGCACATAGCGGGCATTGTCGGTGAGAAAGGTGATAAAACGCGGTTAAATCGTGCAATCGGCACGCTTTTTACGTTCATTCTTATAGCAAGCGCGGTTGTTACGGCGACGGGGCTTGTTTTTACCGATGATATTTTGCGCCTTCTCCGAACTCCCGACGAAGCAATCGAAAGCGCACGAGAGTATTTAAGAATTTCTCTTATAGGAATAACGTTTACTTTCGGGTATAATGCCGTTTCCGCGGTGCTACGAGGGCTTGGGAACTCCGTGCAACCGCTGATTTATATAGCGATTTCGGCTTGCGTCAACGTCGGACTCAATTTTCTGACCGTCGGCGTGCTCGACGCGGGAACGGCGGGTTCGGCTTGGTCGACGGTTGCGGGGCAGGCGACGTCGTTTGTCGTTTCGGCTATATACCTTGCGGTCAAACGGAAAGAAATCGGGTTCGACTTTAAGATAAAAAGTTTTGTGCCCGAAAAGGACGCAGTCAAAGAGCTTTTGAAGCTCGGTATACCGTTTGCGCTCCGTAGCGGTGCGGTCAACGTATCGACGCTGTTTTTGATTTCGACGGTAAACGCGTCGGGAGTTGTGGGAAGCGCGCTGTTCGGAGTCGGACTTAAAGTCGACGATTTGGCGAGGCGGATAACTCTCGGCGTCAACTATGCGGTTTCGACGTTCGTCGCTCAAAACCGCACGGCGGGTAAATTCGATAGGGTCAACAAGTCGGTATACGCGGGTACCATATGCAGTCTTGTTGTGTACTCTGCGTTTGCCGTAACGTATATATTCGACGTCGAAGGCGTATTCGGGCTGTTTACTTCGGACGCGGAAGTGATATCGTCGGCGGAAACGTTTTCCCGCGCGATACTTTGGGCGTTCCCCGCAATGATAACGATGCGCGCGACCAACGGCTATATACAGGGTATGGGAAAGTCGACGCTTAGCTTTATTCTTGCGCTTTTCGACGGAGTGATTTTGCGCCTCGGATTGTGTTATTTGTTCGGAGGCGTTTTGGATAAAGGCGTGTGGGGGCTGTTTCTCGGATACGGACTCGCGACATACGGTTCGGCAATCCCGGGCGCGATATACTTTTTTGTCAAAAAACGGAAAACCTCTTAAATCGAAAACCGAGCTTTTACGCGCGCGATTATGTTAAGGTGTCTTTACAACCCGCCGAAAGTGTGATACAATCGGCATATGAACTTGAAGAAATCGTTTTTGGCATTAAGGCTTATTCGTAAAAACGCGATACGTTCGTCGGTAAAGGCGAGCGCGACTCTCGTTACGGAAAAGGACCTTTCTTACGGCGATTCCAAAAAACAAAAACTCGATCTGTACCGTCCCCAAAACGCGGAAGGCATTCTTCCCGTGATAGTCAACTTCCACGGCGACGCAATGGCTCTCGGCAAAAAAGAATACCGCAGAGGTTTTTGCGCAAGGCTTGCGGAAGAGGGGTATGCCGTAATCAATGTCGAATACGACGACGCGCGAACGGTTGGCGGATTCGAGAACTCGCTTGCCGGGACGAAGCGCGTGTTCTCGTGGATGACGGCGAATGCGGGGAAGTACGGATTGGATTGCTCAAAAGTAGTGCTTGTCGGCGACGCGATAGGCGCGCTTACGGCGTTTTCGCTTCCTCTCGACAAGTACGAGGGCGTAGAAATAGTCGGAGTAATGGGATATTCCGGTATTTACGATGTCCCCGAGCTCTTTTCGCGCGACGTCAAGTTCAATCTCCATTACGACGTAATCCGCGATATGTTCGGAATTTCAGGGAAGAACGGATTTACCGAGGAGCAAGCGAGCAGAATACGCGCGACGGCGGTTACGAGAGCGGTAACGCCCGATTATCCCGCGGTATTCATAGCCCACTCGGTGTTTGACGGAATAGCTCCCGAACAGGGCGAAGTAATGGTCAAAGCCCTTTTGCGAAAGGGCGTGCCGGTTACCGAGTTTAAGGTCGCGTACCTTAATGCGGGACACAATTTCCATCTTGAAAGCGTTGCGTGCGCGGAGCGACTTCAAGCATTTGAAAGAGAGTTTTTATCAAGAGTAACAAAGGGCGAACCCGCCTTGAATAAATACGTGGAGGTTTGATATGACAAGTAAGTTGGATGCGCATTTGATTGCCCATACATCACCAAAAGGGAACCCAAATCAAACATACATAACGGAGGACTTCCGTTTTACGGTTATAACTCCGGACCTTTTGCGCGTCGAGTACGACCCCAAAAGCACCTTTACGGACGAGGCAACTCAAACCGTATGGTTCCGCAATCTCGGCGAGTGCCCGTATAAGCTCGGGTTCGAGGAAAAGCATATCACCGTCGAAACCGAAAAAGCAAAATTTTGGATTAACCGCAAAAAGTGCCGTCCGGAGTTTGTCGATATAGGCTCGAGGCGCGTGTCCGTAAATAATACGTCCAACCTCGGAGGGACCGCGCGTACCCTCGACAGAACAGGCGGTAAAATCGGAATCGGAAAGGGCGTCGTGTCCAAAGACGGAGTGGCGGTTTTGGAGGATAGCAGTCTGATACTCGGCGAAGACGGTATGGTAAAGCCACGTCCCGCGGAAAAGGATTATTACGTGTTCGCGACAGAAACTCCTGCCCGCGCCGTCGAACTTTTGTATTCGATAACCGGTCGTCCCCCGATGGTTCCGCGCTACGCACTCGGCAACTGGTGGTCGCGCTATAAGGATTACTCCCAACAAGAGTATTTGGACTTAATGGACGAATTCATCAGACGCAACATTCCCATAAGCGTAGCGACAATCGACATGGATTGGCATTACGTCGACGTCAAAAAAGAGTTCGGATATCGTCCGCTTTCGCTTAAAGATTTTTATGCGTTGAATCCCGGTTGGACGGGCTATACCTGGAACAAGCACCTCTTCCCCGATTACAAGGAGTTCCTCAAAGAGCTTCATAAACGCGGTTTGCACGTAACTGTCAATCTTCACCCCGCGAACGGTGTAAGGTGGTTCGAGGAGCAATACCCCGAAATGTGTAAAGCAGTCGGCATCGACCCCGCGACCAAGAAGACCGTCGAGTTCGATATGACCGACGAAAAATTCATCAATGCGTACTTTTCGGTGCTACATAAACCCTACGAGCGCGACGGCGTCGATTTTTGGTGGATAGACTGGCAACAGGGCACCAAGTCCAAAATAAAAGGTTACGATCCTCTTTGGGCGTGCAATCATTATCATACTCTCGACATTGCCAAAAACGGCACGCGCCCGTTGATACTCTCTCGTTACGGCGGAGTGGGCAGTCATAGGTACCCGCTCGGATTCTCGGGAGATACTCAAATACTGTGGTCGGCTCTCGATTTTCAACCGTACTTTACGGCTACGGCGTCCAACGTCGGATATACGACATGGAGCCATGACCTCGGCGGACATATGTTCGGCAATCCCTCGGACGACGAGTTGTATCTCCGCTGGTTGCAATTTGGCGTGTTCAGTCCGATAATGCGACTTCACAGCACCAAGAAATCGTTAGGCAAGGAGCCGTGGAACCACGAGTCCGTTTACAGAAATGCGGTAGACGCGTTGCGGTTGAGGCACTCGCTAATCCCGTATATCTATAACGCGTATTACAGAAATTATAAGTACGGCGAACCGATATGCCGTCCGATGTATTACGACTATCCCGAAATGAAAGAGAAATACGATTGTCCCAATCAATATATGTTCGGCGAAACGTTGCTTGTAGTTCCGATAACCTCAAAGGTTAATCCGGAAACTGGCAAGGCAAAAGTGCGCGTATGTTTCCCCGAGGGCAAGTGGATGAACGTATTTACATACGAAAGGTTCATAGGCGGAGAATACGAACTCGAATACGGTCTTGACGAGATGGCGGTTTTTGCAAAAGAGGGCGCGATAATCCCTTATGCCGAAACGAGCGGAAACTATAACGGCAATCCCGATGTGCTCAGTATCGACGTCATTGCCGGGAACGGCGATTATGACCTTTACGAAGACGACGGAATCAGCACCAAGTACCTCGAAGACGGCGGAGCGCATACGTTGTTTACCGCGCGCAGTCGTAAACACACGTTGGAATTTACCGTAAATCCAGCGGTCGGCGATATTTCGGTTCTTCCCGAAAAGAGGACTTACAGATTGCGTCTTCTCGGCGAATACGTAATGAAGTACGAAGCGTTCGTCAACGGTGAACCCAAGGAATCGGTTTCCGACGACGGTTACTTTACCGTCAAAGACGTTTCTCCCCAAGACGAACTCAAAATCATAGCACTGCACCAAAGCTTCTAAATGTTACCCGACAAGCTTTCCCCAAAAAGACTCGGCGGTAAATTCGCCGAGTTTCGGCGGGCAATGGACGACGGCAAATCGACGGCTGTTTTCTATTGCGCGCAAAACGCAAGATACCACCTCGCCACCGCGACGGGGCGGTTCTTTCTGTACGTTACGTCGGACAGAGTGGGAATGCGGGATGCTCGGGACATTCTTCAAGATTATTGCGGAGGGGAAGTTGCGTACCTTCCCGAAAAAGACGATTTACTGTTAAACCTCCAGATAAACCTTTCGTCGGGAGTTGCCGAGAGGACTTCGGCGCTCAAGAGCATTTTGACAGGGCAAGCCAAAGGCGCGATTATATCGGCTGAAGGTTTAATGCAGTATTTTCCGTCGAGAAAGAATTTTGAGGCGGGGCTTGTCGAACTTAAAAAAGGCGACAGCGTGGACGTTACGGAGCTTGCCGACATACTCGTCGCGGGCGGATACCGATATGCCGACCAGGTTACGGCGGCGGGGGAATTCGCAAGGCGCGGAGATCTGTTCGACGTGTGGTGCGCGGACGGAGATATGCCCGTTCGCCTTGACTTTTTCGGCGACGAAATAGAGTCGATACGCGTATTTGCGCCGGATACGATGTTGTCCGTCAAAGAAATCGAGGAAGTAACGATTTTCCCGAGAAGCGATATTTTGGTATCCGAAAACTGTGCAAAAAAGGCTACCAAACGGCTAAGTTATATCAAGCAGAACGCCAAGCGTCGTCTTTCGGAAATTATCGACGCGACCGTAACCAAACTCGAAGCCAACCCGTCCGATCCCGCCCTCATATGGGCATTGCCGTTTATCAAAGACGAGCTCTCGACGATATTCGATTATCTTCCCGAGGGCGCGGTTATTGTCCTCGACGAGCCCAAACTCATAGAGGATAAATTTAAGCTTGTCCGCAACGCGCACGTAACTCGCGCAAAAAGTTTTTTAGAAAGCGGAGAGGCTACCAAAGAACACGTCGCGAGCATTATGTCCGTCGAGGAAGTTTTGACGGAACTTAGGGCGCGTATGCTTCTCGGATTTCAGCAGACGACTTCGTCCAATCCCATATTCGACCCGCACGCACTGGTCGCGATAAAAGGATTACAGCTTACAAAGTACAGCACGAATTACGGCGCTTTCGTAGACGACGTTCGTAATATGGCGATAGGCGGGGGACAGACGATTATTTATGCGGGGAATACCGCCACGGCGGGGACGCTTTCCGAGCTTTTCCGCGATAACGACATTTCGGTAAAAATAACAGAGGACACTGACGACGATTATCCCGTGCTAATTGTCCCCGATAGGGTTGCGCGCGGATTTATATATCCGTCGGCGCACCTCATGATAGTCGGTACCGACGACGTAATAAAACGCACGGAGTTCAGATCCAAATCTTCTCGGCGCAAGCGTTCGGCGTTCGTTATGCCGGAGAAGGGCGACTACGTCGTTCACGAAAAACACGGCATAGGTATATGCGAAGGGCTTGTAACTCTTACCACGTCGCTCGGGACCAAGGACTATCTCTGCGTAATGTACCGCGGAGGGGACAAGCTCTATCTTCCCGCGGACAGGATGGACGAAGTCGATAAGTACACGGGCGGTGGCACTCCGCCTCTTCACAGGATAGGCGGAAAGGAATTCGAACGGGTCAAAGAGCGCGTCAAGACGTCGGTCAAGGCGATGGCTATCGACCTTTTGAAGCTTTACGAAAAACGTCTTAAAGTCAAGGGGCACAAGTACGCGCCCGACACCGTATGGCAAAAGGAACTCGAGGACTCTTTCCCGTACGACGAAACCGACGACCAACTCGTGGCGATAGCCGAAATAAAAGAGGATATGGAGTCCGGTAAAGTTATGGATAGGCTTTTATGCGGGGACGTCGGGTTCGGTAAGACCGAAGTCGCGATAAGAGCCATTTTCAAAACGATAATAGAGGGCAAGCAAGCGGCGTTTTTATCACCTACGACGATACTCTGTCAACAGCACTACAACACCCTTAAAGAGCGGTTTGCGCCGTTCGGGATAACTATTGACGTTTTGTCGCGTTTCGTATCCCAAAGCGAGATTAAAGAGAGCCTTAAACGCATAAAATCGGGTAAAACTTCGGTAATTGTCGCAACGCACAGACTGCTCGGAAAGGACGTCGAATTCAACGACCTCGGACTGCTCGTTTTGGACGAGGAACAACGCTTCGGAGTAGAGCACAAAGAAAAAATAAAAGTGCTCAAAAACAACGTCAACGTTCTGAGTCTTTCGGCAACTCCCATTCCGCGAACGCTACATATGGCGATGTCCGGCATAAGGGATATTTCCACTCTCGAAACGCCTCCCGAAAACAGATTGCCCGTCGAAACGTACGTCGTCGAACAAACCGATTCGCTGATAAAAGACGCTTGCGAACGCGAAATCGCAAGGGGCGGACAGGTCTTTATACTCTATAACAAGGTGCAGACGATAGAAAAATTCCACGCAAAAATCGAGGACCTTCTCGGCGACGAAGCGCGGGTAATCTATGCGCACGGACAGATGGAAGAAGGCGAACTTGCCGGGAAAATAAAGCAGTTTTACGATAAAGAAGCCGACGTTTTGATAGCGACGACGATAATAGAAAACGGCATAGATATTCCCGACGCCAACACGCTTATCGTCATCGACTCGGACAAACTCGGGCTTTCGGCGTTATATCAATTAAGAGGGCGCGTGGGCAGAAGCCATACGCTCGCATACGCATATTTTACCGTTGCGGAGGGTAAAGTTTTAACGGACAACGCCGAAAAACGCCTTGACGCCTTGTATCGCTATACCGAACTCGGTAGCGGGTTTAAGATTGCGATGCAGGACCTCGAAATCAGAGGCGCCGGGAATATTTTGGGCAAAGAGCAACACGGCAATATGGAAAAAGTCGGTTACGATATGTATTGCAAGCTCCTTAAAGAGTGCGTCGACGAAATCGAAGGAAAGCCCGTCGAGAAAGCGCGCGAAGTGGAAATCGACGTATCCGGCAACACTTCTCTCCCGAAGGACTATATCTCCGATCCCGCCAAGCGCGTGGCGTTTTACAAGACGAGCGCAACCCTCGGAAGTTATGAGGAAATGCGGGAGTTTGCCTCGGAAACGCGCGACGTTTACGGACCATTACCGGAATCCGCGGAGAATTTACTCGACATCGGGCTTATAAAGAACCTCGCGACGAGAATAAAAGTTCACAAGATCGTAGCGACCGAAAAGGGTATCGGCATGGAGTTTTACGACGGCACCGTCTACGGAAGAGAGGGCTTATTCAAAGCGATTGCGGAGAACTCTTCCGAGTGCGTGCTGAGCCCCGCCGACCCGCCTATGGTGATTTTCGATAATAAAGGCAAAACGACGAGAGCCCGCCTCGAGTTGTTGCGCAACTTTCTTATAACCGCTACATCTTGTTGATTTGCGCACGCGTAGATAATATTTTAGCGGAAATCGGTTGTCTTTTTTTATTATATAATGTATAATTCCTTTAACTATGACGTTAAGACAATAGTCAAGGAGCAATCTTTAATGAAAAAACGTTTAATCGGTATTTTATCAGTCGTTCTCGTACTTGCAGTGCTGTCCGCTTCCGCGATAGGATGCACGTTTGTCAAAGAGAACGAATACAGAACTGCTAACGAAACTTACGCAACCATAAACCACAAGGGCGTAACTCTTACGATTTCCTATAACGAGTTTATGGATTATTGCAATTCCAACAGCAGACTTTACTACTATGTAAATTATTACGGACTCGAAGTAGGCGAAGCTCTCGACCTCTGCATTAAAGGCAAGATACAGTCCAAGTATCTCACCGCCGAAGCCATGGCTTACCTCGTCGATTCCCAAAACGTTTCCGCGGAACGCGCAAACGCTCTTTACGGCAAGGGCTCTAAGGTTAATCCCGTGGACGTTCTCACTTATGCCGAAAGATATCAGGCAATTTACGCCGTAAACGAAACCATTCGCGAAGCGTTGGATACCAATAAGGAAAGCGCAAAACAAGACGCTTATTCGAGCGCTTATAAGAAGATTAAGACCACCGACATAAAAGAAATCGTCTTCACCGACGAAGCAAAAGCTTATCTCGACAGATTTACCGAGGGCGGTGTGGTAGTAGGTGCCGAACTCGATACCGATAAGGTAAAGGCAAAGATAGTTTATAACGACGGTTCCGAAAGCGCCGAATTTGTAGTTCCCGAATCGTTGTACACGACGGCGTTTACGTCCGAAGCCGATTCGAGCGTAACCGCTAAGGAAGTCGAAAAGACCATCGTAATCACCGTTACCGAAGAAGCGACCGACGAGGACGAAGAAGACGTCGAATACACTCTCGAGTACGATTACACCCTCGTATATCCTCGCACGACCAAAGAAGAACCCGAAGAGGAAGACGATTACTCCGTAGTCGAAATCGACGAAGCGAAAGTCAATCGTTACGCTCTCGACGCCGATATCCCTCAAGCCGTTAAAGACCAATGCAAGATTATCGACCTCGACGCCGAATACGCGGCGGCACAGGCAAACGGCGCGGATAAGTACGAAATCGAAGCTTATCGCTTGCTCATAGACACCCTCAAATCCGGCAACCACGATATGGCGTATTACTATAATACCCAATACGAATCTGCCGTTCTCAGCGCTCTCGGCGCCGAAATATATCTTAAATCCGATTCGACGTTCGCAAATACCGACGTAGACGCCAAGATCATCTCCGACTTCAGATACCTTTCCGAAAACGCAAAGAAAGCTTACGAAGGTAAGACCGAAGAAGAAATCCGTTCCGCGTTCGTTTCCGCTATAGGTTCCTCGGGTGCGGGTCTTGACGCTCTCTATTATGTTCCCGCAATCGAGAATTTAGAGAAATACGTTTACGTAAAACAAATTCTCTTCAAGTTCGATGAAGAAACCACTGCTTTCCTCGCGACTCTCCGTAACGACGAAGACGCTCTCGATAATGCGTGCGAATACTTCCGTAACAACGCAAAGGTGCTTCCCTCCAATCCCGATTACGATCCCGATTACGAGTGCCCGCTCCACGCCCTCAAAGAAGAAGGCGCAACCTGCAAGCACGAGGGTGAAGAAGGCATTTGCCCCTCCGTCGCATACGGCGCAGAAGTATTACTTAAAGACGTTATAGATCGTATGAACGTTGAGTTTTCCACAATTTTGGGAGGCTCCGACGAAGATAAATACCAAAAGGCTCAAGAGCTCTTTGATAAATACATCTACACGTATAACGACGACAGCGGTACGTTCAACAACGATTGGGGTTACCTCATCGCTCCCGAAGAGTCCGATAACAGCTGGGTAAAAGAGTTTACCGAACTCGGTAAATCGCTTATTGATTTTGACTCTAATCCCGGTAACGCTTGGATGGCAGCAGACGTCCTTGCCGAGTGCTTTACGCGTAGCCTTTCCGGTAGCTCGAGCGACTATGCGGGCGTCAGCCTTATGATGGTTTCCGCAAAACCGTTTGAGGGAATGACCGAACTCGACGCAGAGAAGATGAGCGACGCCGAAATCCTTGCTTACCTCAAGAGCAGGAAGGCAGGAGACGGCACCGTGCTCTACGATACCTTCAAGAAGAACCTCCGCGACGAAGCAAGAAGCACCGCTTACTCCGATTTCACCGTTTGCGTTCCGAACGACATCTTCGAACGTAACGATAAGAACAAGATTACCGTCGACGACAGCGTAAAAGAAGAAATCGAAATCGAAAGCAAGAAGCTCAAAGAAAACATCTACGATTTATACGTAGGCTAAAAGTAAATTATATTAAATAGCAAGGAGGCAATCCATGGCTACTAAAACAAATAAGGATTTACAACAAGAATTAGACGTCCTCAAATGGGACGAGAGCATTAAAAACGATACGGATATGTGCGGAAAAATGCCGTACTGCCCGCATTGCGAAATGGAACCTGAGTTCCCGTGCGCAAAAGCTTATAGAAGAGCGAGAAAAGCTCAAAAAGCGGTCGCTACGCCGACAAAGGCTCCGTCACGCAAGAAGAAAGCCTAAAAAAAGAGCCCGCGTCAGCGCGGGCTTTTTGATATATGCCGTATAACAATTTCGATTACTTACCGCTATGTATCGCGGTGGGCGTCGCGGTATTGCTTGCCGTCCTTGCGATTTACAAAAAAGTATTGACCGTTCCCGCAACGGCGGTTTCCGTATGCGTACTTATTGCAATGTCCGCATTCACCGGCTACGCGGGACTTGTAGCATTCGGCGCGTCTTTTGTAGGTGCCGCGGTCATAGGGTTTATCGGTAAAAAGAAAAGAGCGGAAAGGGAAGAGGGCATTCACGAACATAAGGGACCGCGCTCTGTCGTGCAGGTTCTCGTCAATTCCGTGCCGTCCGTCGTTTTCGGGCTCGTATGGTTTGTAACGGGCAAAGAGTGTTTGCTAATCGCTTCGTGCGCTTGCGTTGCAGAAGGATTCGCGGACAGCGCGGCAAGCGATATAGGCATTCTCTCTGATGGTAAAGTCGTCGATATATTGACATTTAAGCCTTCTCCGAGAGGTTTTTCTGGAGGCGTCAGCGCGCTCGGTACCGTCTCTGCCGTGCTTGCTTCCGTTTATACTGCGGGACTCGTTCTTGCCACCGGCACGATTAACGTTATAGGATTTGCGGTTATTGCCGTTTCGGCGTTTGTCGGCACACTTATGGATTCGATATTCGGCGCGGGAATCCAAGCCGTGTATCGTTGCTCCGTTTGCGGTAAGAATACCGAAAGCCCCGTCCATTGCGGTCAGCCCGCAGTGCTCGTTAAAGGCGTTAAAGTCATAAACAACGACTTTGTAAACGCCACGTCGTCATTTGTAGCGGGTGCCATTGCTTGCGCACTGTATTTTATTATTTGCGGGTAAAGGCATAATATTTTTTCGCGCGCGTACAATTTAGGGTGATCGACCTGTTTATTGCAAAAAATATCTATTGCCCGGGCACGGCGTTTGCTCGGGTTTTTAGCGCGATAGGAGAACTTCCCGCGCTTTTGCCGTTTTTATTGATTGTAGCCGTCGTTATCGGCTCGGCTTTGAAGATAAAAGACTTCCGCTCCCGCAAAAAAGAAATGATCGGTTATGCGACTTTTGCCGTCATCGCCGTGCTACTTTCGGCATTGACCGTAACCCTCCTCAAACACGTTACGGGAAGAGAGCGCTACTTTATATCTATGGGCGAAAACTACTCGCCGTGGTACATTAAAGGTGCGGGCGGGGATTCTTTCCCGTCGGGACACGCGTCGATGTCGTTTTTCATAATGCTCGTTCCGGACTTCATCAAAACTTTTTACGGCGGTAGGAGACGCGCGATAACCGTGGCGTCAACGGCTTTCTTCATATGCGTATGCGTTTCGCGTATGTTGGAAGGCGCACATTACTTTTCGGATTTGGTAGCAGGGGCTACAATTTCTTGGATAATAGTTGTTGTAACCCGAAAAATAGCCGTCCGAGTCGGGCTTATAAAATCTCAAAAAATAGTCTTCGACGAAGCCCCAAAATATTGACACGGATATTTGCTTGGGTGTAAAATGTAACCATAGTTTTTTTAGGAGAAGCTAACGATGAAAATAGGTTTCGATAATGACCTGTACGTCAAAAAACAAACAGAGAATATCTTAAAGAGAATTGAAACGTTCGACAACAAGCTGTATCTCGAATTCGGCGGTAAGATGTTCGACGATTTCCACGCGGCACGCGTGCTCCCCGGGTTCGATCCCAACGTCAAAACCAAGATTTTAACAAACCTAAAAGACAAACTCGAAATCATTTTCTGCATAGGCGCGCCGGATATCGAAAAGAACAAGATTCGTTCGGACTTCGGCATCACTTACGGCAACGAACTTTTGCGTCTTATGCGCAATTTCCGCGAGCTCGGACTCCTTATAAACAGCGTTGTCATTACTCAATATAAAGAGCAACCCGCCGCGGACATTTTCCGCAAACAGCTCGAACGTATGGGCGAAAAGGTATATATCCATAAGTATACCAAAGGATATCCGAACGACGTCGATACAATCGTTTCCGACGAGGGCTACGGCGCGAATCCTTATATCGAAACCACCCGTCCGCTCGTTGTCGTAAATGCTCCGGGACCCAATTCCGGTAAGCTCGCGACCTGCCTTTCTCAGCTCTATCACGAGTATAAGCGCGGTGTTAAGGCGGGATACGCTAAGTACGAAACTTTCCCCGTATGGAATCTTCCGCTCAAACACCCCGTAAACGTCGCGTACGAAGCGGCAACCGCGGACATCAACGACCGTAATATGATAGATTACTATCATCTCGACGCATACGGCGTCAGCGCGGTCAACTATAATCGCGATCTTGAGGTATTCCCTGTAGTCAAAAATATCCTTCAACGCATTTTGGGTTCCGAAATATATAAGTCGCCGACAGATATGGGCGTAAACGCGGTAGGATACGCAATCTCCGACGACGAAGTCGTTCAAGAAGCCGCCAAGCAGGAAATCATCAGACGTTATTTTAAGATCTATAACGACTACAAGGCAGGTCTTGCCGATATCGACACCGCTCACAGAGTGGAAATTTTGATGAAGAATACAGGAGTCGGACCTCTCGACCGCAAAGTTGTAGGACCCGCTCTCGAAAAATCGGCAAAGTATAATTGTCCCGCGATAGCGCTTGAACTTCCCGACGGCAGGATTCTCACTGCCAGAGATAAAAACAGCCTCTATGCGCCCGCAGGCGTCATCATCAACGCTCTTAAAGCGCTTGCAGGTATCGACGATAAAATCAAGCTCATAACTCCCGTCGCGATAGACACCATTCTAAAGGTCAAGCACGAAAGCCTCAATTCGCGTTCGGACAAAATGAACCTTGAAGAGGCGTTGATAGCGCTTTCATTCTCATCTTCGACCAATCCGACCGTTGAATTTGCCCTCGACAAACTCAAAATGCTGAGCGGATGCGAAGCGCATTCCACGGTAATGCTCCCGGAAAGCTCCCTCCGCGTCTTCCGTCGCCTCGGTATCAACCTGACCTGCGAACCCCAATTCGCGTTTTAACATAACCCCCGCAAACAAGTAGGGAATATTTGAACTTCAATAGGTTATTGTCGGCTCGGTAACCTATTTTTATTTTTTGTAATTTAGTGTATACGCAAAGCGGATTGTTCCTTACGTGGTAGAATATCGCCGACGTAGGCTATACACTATCGTAGATAGATAGTTTTACGTGCGCAAGCACTGCTTACTCATACAATATCGGCATTGACGATAGTTTTTGTATTTGGTATAATGTTTGTATGAAAGCGA
>CAYZOJ010000032.1:0-18101 GCA_964480195.1 uncultured Christensenellaceae bacterium
CAAAGTAATCAAAAAGATTGCCGCCGACCGCGAAAGCAAATAATAGAAACAACAGCTAAACAAAAAAATCCTCTTAAACGGAGGATTTTTTTAACACAAGGAGGTTTATATAATGCTTAATTTAACTAAGTACAATTTAAGTGACGATGATATCATATGGCTTTATCAGATAAGAGATTGGTGTATCAAGGGTCAAAGCGAAATTATTTTAGAGTACAAAGGCAAATCTTTTGTTTTGGAACCGCACGGGCAAGAGGTTGAAGTCGTTGAGGCTGTCGATAGAATTGTCGGAAGATACAAAGACTTCGACGATCTGTTGTTAAACCATATGATAGACGGAAAACCGCTTATCGAGCTTATTCCCGAACTTGAATTCGGCGAATAAGATTAAAATCCCAAAAGAGGACTTGAAATTACTTCGAGTCCTTTTTCTTTTTACCAATTCCGGTGTGTTTTGAATATTCCTTACATAAAAAGCGTGTCGATACAAACAATATTTTTAGGGGGAAAATCGGAATACAATATGGAAAGTACCGGTATAGTCAGAAGAATGGATGAACTCGGAAGAGTGGTAATACCCAAGGAGTTCAGGCGTACGATGCGCATAAGAGAGGGCGAGGAAGTAGAAGTGTTCGCAACTGAAGACGCACTTGTTCTTAAAAAATTTTCCGCAATAGACAAAATGGCGTCGTTTAGAGCCGAGTATGTTTCGAGCGTATACAGAACGACGGGTTTTACCGCAATAATAACGGATAATGATAGGGTGCTTGCGGTTAGCGGAGATATTAGAGTTGCGCGTGTCAATTTGCCTCTTACCGAATGTGCCGAAGTTTTGCGTTCGGAGCGTAGAACGATGGTATATGTAAAAGGCGAAATTCCCGATCTGTTCGGTGCGGGTGTTACCGCGATAGGGGGCATGGTAATCGCGCCGATTGCTCCGTCGGGGGACGTAATGGGATACGTCGTGCTTTTAAGCAAAAGTTCGCCGTCGGATCTCATGATAAAAACGGCTGAAACGGCGGCGGATTTTTTTGAATCTCAAGTATAAGACGTGAGCGACAAGAAGAATAAGTCGTTTGTAAAGGGCGCAAGTCTACTGATGTGCGCCACGATAATCGCAAAAGCTATAGGCGCGTGTTATCGTATTCCGCTTACGAACATTCTCGGAGCGGAAGGAATGGGGCTGTATCAGCTTGTATTTCCCGTTTATTCGCTTATTTTGAGTTTGTCGAGCGGTGGATTTTCGATGGCGGTAAGCGTACTCGTTTCATCGGGATTGGCAGTCGGGGACGAAAAGAGCGCACGGAGAGTAGTGCGTTCGACTTTAATCGTGGCTGTTACGACCGGCGCCGTTCTTACGCTTGCCCTTCTAATTCTTTCGGGAGTAATCGGACGCTTACAGGGCGCGGAAGACGCACAATTCGGATACATGGTAATCGCGCCGTCCGTTTTATGCGTGTCTTCGCTGACGGTATATAAAGGCTGGTTTCAGGGGAACGGCAGAACGGGTCCGACGGCAATGACGCAGATAATCGAAGCCTTATCAAAGCTTATAGTGGGACTTGCTCTTTCGTACGTATTGAGGAAAAAGGGCGTTGTATATGCCGTCGTCGGCGCGATAGCGGGAGTTACCGCGGGCGAGGTCGTATCGGTAATTTTTCTTGCGGTTTTGTATCACAAAGAAAACGATTTTAAGTCATTAAGGATAAATAGCGAAGATTATAAAGCCGATTGCAAAGCGGTACTTGCGTTGTCCGCGCCGATAACGCTGTCGGGAATGATTTTTCCGCTTACGCAATTCATAGACAGTTTTCTTGTCGTCAACATACTTTCTCGCGGAATGTCGTTAGCGGAAGCGACTGCGGGTTACGGGCTTGTTACCGGTCCCGTAGGCACTCTTATAAATCTTCCCGTAGCTCTCGGGCTTGCAATAGGGATAGCCGTCGCGCCAAGGCTTTCGGAAGACAGGAAACTCAGGCATCTCGAAGCCATTAGGCTCAAAGGCTCGACCGCTATCAAATCGGCTCTTACGATAGGGGTACCGTTTTTTGCTCTGTACCTTTCGGCGCCGAGAGCGATACTCGGTTTTTTATACGGCGGTTTGACGAGTGAAGAAATCGACTCGTCCGCATTGCTTTTGACCATAGGCGCGGGCGGGATACTCTTTTTGTCCGTTACTCAAATCTGCACGTCGATATTGCAGGGCTTGGGGGATACGTCGTCGCCTACAAAGAATATGGCAATCGGCGGTGGCGTAAAGATTGTTCTCGATATAACCTTGCTGTTTACTATAGGTCTTATAGGAGTGGAAATCTCTTCTTTAATTGCATACGGATTGACCGCGGTGCTCAATGCGCTTTCTCTTATAAGATTGACGGGCAAAAACACCGATGTTATCAAAAAGAGTGGCGTGATAGTCGCTTTAGGTGGTATAATAGGAGTACCGACGGCGATTTCGTCGATAATAGGATTGAAGTTTGCGTATATCGCGACGATAGCGTGCATATCGGGGATAGCCTATTCTGTGTCTATCGTGGCACTTCCGATCTTTAGCAAAGAAGAAACGCTCAGTCTGCCGTTCGGTAAATATTTATTCGAGCTCCGCCTTAGGACGGCGCGACGCGAAAAGGAGCAATAATGGAGTCGTGTACATATCTTGTCGCAAAAGACTTTTTAAGACGCGAAATAACGTCTTTCGAACGCAATATTCCTATAATCATCGGTGAGATTTCTAAAGAAGAGTTTTCGTCCGTCAAAGAAAAACTTATAGTCAATTTCGGTAAAGACGAACTCGTAACAACCGTAAAAGACGGTTGCGAAGAGGAAGTCGCGATAGGAAAGCTCGAGCAAGCGGAAAAGATAGTCTTACACGCTACCGATTTTACCCGTCGAAAATACTTTACGTACGGCGATCTTTTAGAGATTATTCGTAGGCTCCGCGACCCCGATGGTTGCCCGTGGGACAGAGCCCAAACGCACTCGAGTATCCGTAATTGTGCTATCGAAGAGGCGTACGAACTCGTCGAAGCAATCGACTTAAACGATATCGCCAAAATGACGGAAGAAAGCGGGGACGTGCTGTTACAAGGCTTGTTTAACGCGACAATTGCCGAGGCAAATGGCACTTTCACGCCTATCGACGTCATCAACGGAATATGCCGTAAACTCATCGACCGCCACACGCACATTTTCGGAACAGATAAGGCAACGGATTCCGAAGACGCTCTCAAGTATTGGGAGCAAGCAAAAGCCGTCGAAAAGGGATATTCGGGCATAAAAGAGAAGATAGATTCTGTCCCCGTAACGTTCGGGTCCCTTATGCGCGCGTACAAAGTGCAAAAAATCATTAAGAAGACGGGATTTGATTTTTCAGACGTCAAAGGCGCTACCGAAAAGATTTTCGAGGAACTCAAAGAACTCGACGAAGCCGTTACCGCGGAAGAGCGCGAAAAGGAAGCGGGCGACGTTCTTTTTGCCGTTTTGAACGTGTTGAGATTTTATAAAATCGATCCCGAACTTGCGCTCAACGGCACTACCGAAAGATTTACGCGTAGATTTTTATACGTCGAGGAAAAGAGTAAGGAACTCGGCTTCGAGCTTATTCCCGAGAACGTCGACATAATGGAAAAGTATTATCAAGAAGCCAAAAAGGTTGTGGGCTAATGCTTAAAATAGGTAACATAGAATTAAAGTCGACCCTCGTTATGCCTGCGATAGCGGGTTACAGCGACATCGGATTAAGGCGTCTTGCGTATAGATACGGAGCGGGACTTTGCGTTACGGAAATGGTATCGGCAAAGGGACTCGTGTATTCGAGCGACAATACCGTGGCACTCCTTGCAACCGACGAATCCGAACCCGTAAAAGCCGTCCAGCTTTTTGGCGGAGAACCCGAGTTTATAGAAAAGGCGATCAAGCTTCCTGTTCTCGATAAGTTCGATATTATAGACCTAAACTTCGGTTGTCCGGTACCCAAAATCGTAAAAAACGGAGAGGGCTCCGCGCTTATGCTTGACCCCGGAAGACTTTCGGAAGTCGTGGCTTCCGCCGTAGGCGCGTCGGGAGGACGACCTGTAACCGCCAAAATAAGAGCCGGTTTCGATCAAGAACACGTCAACGCGACGGAAGTCGCAAAGGTCATAGAGCGCGCCGGTGCGAAAGCGGTAACCGTGCACGGCAGAACGCGCGAAATGATGTACTCGGGGAAAGCCGATTACTCCGTTATCCGCAGGGTAAAAGAGAGCGTCGATATCCCTGTTATCGGCAACGGCGACGTAGTGGATAAAAAGAGTTATCTCGAAATGCTTAAAACGGACGTCGACGGAGTGGCGATAGCGCGTGGCGCGGTCGGTAGACCTTGGATATTTTCTGAACTTCTCGGAAAGGAAGCGGAAATCGACCTCAAAAGCATAGTCAAGGAGCATTTCGACGCACTCCTTAACATAATGCCGGAAAGGGTTGCCGTGAATAATATAAAGAGCCATGTCGCCGCTTACACCAAGGGACTTCGCGGAGGTAAGGACATAAAACTCAAAGTGTTTTCCGCAACGACCAAAGAAGATATCTACGCGGTTGCCGAAATGTTCGGCTGTTGACGGGCTACGTTTCCGTAAATCAAGCAAGAGGATTTTTTCCTCTTCTTTTTTTGTGCCACGCGGTATCTTTTGGGCATTTTTTAGAAAAAATAAATAAAAAGATTATAAAATGTTGTATATATAATTGCCGTTATTCCCAATCGGTGTTATAATGTATAGCGTAAAAATCTTTTTCTTAAGGAGATCGATATGAACAAAAAAACCGTCAAAGACGTAGATGTCAAGGGCAAGAAATGTCTTGTCCGCGTCGATTTGAACGTTCCTATGAAGAACGGCGTCATCACCGACGAAAACCGTATACAAGGTGCTCTTCCCACAATCAAGTATCTTATGGAGCACGGCGCAAAAGTCGTTCTTTGCTCCCACCTCGGCAGACCCTATAACATTTTTAACGACCAAATCAAAAAAATCAAACCCGAAGACGAAGGCAAAACTCGTGAAGAACTCGTTGCACTCACGCTCAAGAAATGCTCTCTCGAGCCCGTTGCAAAAAGACTTAACGAGCTTCTCGACGGCAAGGTAACTTTCGCTACCGACGTAATAGGCGAGTCCGCGCACAACGCGGTTGCCAATATGAAAGACGGCGAAGTCGTACTTCTCCAAAACCTCCGCTTCCACAGCGAAGAAACCAAGAACGACGAATCTTTCTGCAAAGCTCTTGCCGAATTCTGCGATATATACGTAAACGACGCTTTCGGTACCGCGCACCGTGCACACGCTTCCACCGCGGGTATTGCTCAATACAATCTCTGCGAAACCGCTGTAGCGGGCTTCCTTATCGGTAAAGAACTCGACGTCATGGGCGGAGCTCTCGAGAACCCAGCAAGACCGTTCGTCGCAATTTTGGGTGGCGCAAAGGTTTCCGACAAGATAGGCGTTATCAACAACCTCATCGACAAAGTAGACACCCTCATCATCGGCGGTGCCATGGCATACACTTTCTTCAAGGCTAAGGGCTACGGAGTAGGAACGGGTCTTTGCGAACTCGATAAAGTAGACCTTGCAAAAGAACTTATGGAAAAAGCCGCTGCAAAGGGCGTAAATATGCTCCTTCCCGTTGACACCGTAGTCGCTCACGAATTCCCCGATCCCATCGACGGACCCATCGACGTTAAGACCGTTCCGTCCAACTCCATTCCGGACGATATGATGGGACTCGACATCGGCGAAAATACCCGTGCTCTCTATGCTGACGCCGTAAAGAATGCCAAGACCGTTATTTGGAACGGACCTATGGGCGTATTCGAAAACCCCATTCTCGCAAAGGGAACCGTAGCGGTAGCCAAGGCTCTTGCGGAAACCGAAGGCGCAACCACGATTATCGGTGGCGGTGACAGTGCCGCAGCCGTAAAGCAACTCGGTTTTGCCGATAAGATGACTCATATATCCACCGGTGGCGGAGCTTCTCTCGAATTCCTCGAAGGACTCGAACTCCCCGGTGTAGCATGCCTCGACAACAAATAAGAATAATTAACAAGGAGAAACATAATGAAAAGACCTATTATAGCCGGCAACTGGAAGATGAATAACACCAACGAAGGCACCAAAGCTCTTATTAAAGAACTTGCTCCTCTCGTCGCTGACGCAAAGTGCGAAGTAGTAGTATGCGTACCGTTTACCGATATCGACACCGCACGTAAAGCTCTCCGCGGAACCAACATCAAACTCGGCGCACAAAACGTACACTGGGCACCCAAGGGCGCATTCACCGGAGAAATTTCCGCAGATATGCTCAAAGAGCTCAAAGTCGAATACGTTATCATCGGACATAGCGAAAGAAGACAATATTTCGGCGAAACCGACGCATCTGTCAACGCTCGCGTAAAGGCTGCACTCGAAGCAGGACTTAAACCCATTATCTGCGTAGGCGAAACTCTCCAAGAGCGCGAAGCAGGCAAGACTGCAGAAGTAGTTATCCGTCAAACCAACGGCGCTTTCGAAGGTATCGACAGAGCACTCCTTAAGAGAATCGTCATCGCATACGAACCCGTATGGGCAATCGGAACCGGCAAAACCGCTACCGCGCAAGACGCTAACGATACTATCGCGGTTATCCGCAAGGCAGTTCGTAAGCTCTATGGCAAGACCTCCGCTAACGCAATGCGTATCCAATACGGTGGCAGTATGAATCCGAAGAACGCTTCCGAACTCATGGCTCAACCCGAAATCGACGGCGGACTTATTGGCGGTGCTTCCCTCAAAGCAGAAGATTTCGCAAAGGTAATACATTATTAAGATATGGATAAACAAGTTGTATTAGTGGTAATGGACGGCATAGGTAAGTCCAAGACCGGTTTGGGCGACGCCGTAACGGAGGCGCGCACGCCGACTCTCGATAAACTTATGTCAACTTGCCCGCACACTTACCTCAAAGCCCACGGTACCGCCGTGGGTTTACCCTCGGACGACGATATGGGTAACAGCGAGGTCGGGCACAATGCTCTTGGTTGCGGACAGATATATTCGCAAGGCGCAAAGCTCGTAAACGAGTCGATATCTTCGGGCGCGATTTACGCATCCAAAGCGTGGACGGAGCTCAAAGATAACTGCGTCGCGAAAAACAGCACCCTCCATTTTATAGGACTTCTTTCCGACGGCAACGTTCACTCTAACGTTTCGCACCTTATCGCAATGATAGGCGAAGCCAAAAAAGAGGGCGTCAAGCACGTAAGAGCACACATACTTTTGGACGGCAGAGACGTTCCCGCAACGTCCGCGCTCGTTTATGTCGATATGCTCGAAGGTGCTCTTGTCGAACTTAACGATGAGAGTTTCGACGCACGCATAGCGTCGGGCGGTGGAAGAATGAAGATAACCATGGACCGTTATTTTGCGAACTGGGATATGGTCAAGCAAGGTTATGACGTTCACGTCCACGGCAAGGGCAGGGGCTTCGCTTCCGCAAAAGAGGCTATCGAAACTTATAGAGCGGAGATTCCGGGCGTCATAGACCAAGATCTTCCCGCGTTCGTAATCACCGACGGCACCGAACCGGTCGGCAAAATTAAAGACGGCGATTCTGTCATCCTTTTCAACTTCCGCGGAGACCGCGCAATCGAAATAAGTATGGCATTCGATAATCAGGGCTTCAACGCGTTTGATAGAGGTTTGGCTCCCGACGTTCTTTATGCCGGAATGCTTCAATACGACGGAGATATGCATCTTCCCGAGCGTTTCTTGGTCGAACCTCCTTGCATCAAAGATACGTTGAGTGAGTTCCTTGTCGGACATAAGGTTCCCCAATACGCTGTTTCGGAAACCCAAAAGTACGGACATGTTACATATTTCTGGAACGGTAACCGTAGCGAAAAATTCAGCGAAGAACTCGAAACTTTCGAGGAAGTTCCCTCCGACAAAGTATCTTTTGACGAGCGTCCTTGGATGAAATCCGCCGAAGTTACCGATAAGGTCATCGAAGCTGTAAAATCGCATAAGTACGGATTTATCCGTTGCAATTACCCTAACGGAGATATGGTCGGACATACCGGAAATATGGACGCAACGGTAATAGGCGTGGAGTCCGTGGATTTGGGACTTTCAAGACTTCTCCCGGTAATCGAATCCGAAGGCGCGATACTCATAGTAACCGCAGACCACGGCAACGCCGACGAAATGCTCGAAAAGAACAAGAAAGGCGTTATTCAACCGCGTACCGCACACAGCTTGAATCCCGTACCGTTCATAGTATACGGAGCCGACGTCGAGATTAAAGACGTCGAGGGAGCGGGACTTTCCAACGTAGCGGCGACGGTTGCTTCGCTTATGGGACTCGAACCGCCCGCGAGCTGGGAAGAAAGCCTCATATAGTAACGTTTTACGATAAAAAAATCGTCGGTCAAAAGCCGACGATTTTTTTATTTGTTCGGGAATTTTCGTCCTATATGTCTTATTTTCAAAAACGCGTATTGACAAGCGCGCGTTTATATAGTATATTTATTATTATAATAAATTTACTGTGAAGGAATAAGGATGTTTAAACTTTTCCGAAATCTCAAGCCGATGGCATGGATGATCGTCGCCATTATTATTTTGGTTACCGGACAAGCCGTTGCGGAATTATATCTGCCGGAAAAAATGTCGGAAATCATTGACGACGGTATTTACATTGACTACGAGCCTCTGTACGAGCATTTGGAAATGCCCAAGCCCGACAGTTTAAGCTCTGTAGATTCTGAGCGTACCTTAAAGGGGTATGACGAGGACACGATTCCGGTGTTCGAAATGGTTGACGGATTCTCGACTTACGACCTTGCGAAAGCAATCCAGAGCGAAGATGCGAAAGCCAGCGGAAGCGAGGTTCAAATTGATTTCGTGTTCCGCGACATTCCCGTCAAGGACAGTCAGGAGCTTTTCGATAAAGTTCTGACTCCGTTTATGAACGGGCTCGAGCCGTACCAGCGTAAGGCTTTCGAGTGGCGCGACGAACATATCGCCGAAGCGGATTGGTCCGAATGGGAGCCAGACTACAACGGTTCGTATTTTACGGAAGAGGATCGCAAAGGGATCGCGGAAGTAATAAACACTCTCCTCGTATTCGATACCGAAAACCAACAAAACCCGTCTTCAATCAAGATACAAAAAAGCAAAAACGGCGGTAGTACCGAAATATCCGTCAACAGCTTACTCAACCAAGACCCGCGTGTCGAAGAGGACGCGATGAGTAACGATAACAATCGCACAATCCTCACCGCTTGCATAAGTTGTATGAAGCATTCGGAGTACGGTAACCTCATGCCCATTCCCGTAGATAAAGACGGCAACCGTCTTGCTACCGACTCTTACGGCAGAGCATACGAACAGGATAAGGTAATATACAAGTATTCCGACGACGACGAAAACGAGGTTGCCACAGCAAAAGAGAGTTATACCGGTCGTCCGGACGCAATGCCCGACTACGAAGTAATAATTTGCAACAACGTACTCGGATACGCATACAAGTACCAAGGCGAAAAATGGGTAGATACTTACCGCGGAATAACGGACGAAAAAGCTCAGGAAAAGGCTTCTGCCTATAACGCGTCCATACTTATCGACGCACTCATCACTTCAAACAAATATTACGACGATTTCACCGAAGAAGAAATCAAAGATTTAACCGCTGCGATTAAGACTATATCCAAAGAATACACCACGGACGATGAACTTATTCTTGTTGCAGACCTTTTGAACTACCAAAACAAAAAGCCTGCAAAAATCATTAAAGAGGTTGCCCGCTATTACAGCGTTTCCGAATCGGGAGATAAAGTTACCGCACTCAAAGACAGTGCGTCTTTCGGCACCAAGTGGAAGCAATTTTGGATTAAGATAGGTAATTACATAACGTTAAGTTCGACGGGGACGCGTCAACAGGCATTCGAAAACGGCGAACTCGAAGGCGTATTCAGCGTATCGCTTGTCGATTTCAAGACCTACAAAGATATGATGTTGCCGGACGGCAAGACCAACCAAACGGACGATTTAACGTTCATTCTGACCCGTGGCGGATATATGTTGCTTTTGACGGTAGCGGCTTGCGGTTGCGCGATTTTGGCGGCATTCTTGAGCAGTAAACTCACCGCGGAGTTCTCGGCAATAATCAGAAGCAAAACTTATGCAAAAGTCGAAACGTTCTCGTTAATCGAGTTCGACAAGTTCTCGACGGCAAGCTTGATTACGCGTTCCACCAACGACGTCAACCAAATTCAAACGGTATTCCTGCTCGTTTTGCGTACCGGACTCATCGCTCCGATAACGACGATAGGCGGATTTATAATGGCAGCCGAGAAGTCTTGGAAGATGACGGCGGTTATACTTTACGATATTCCGATTCTCGTCGTCGCGTCGATAGTGGCGGCAAAGATTGTATTCCCGCTCTTCCAAGTTATACAGGATAAGATTGACAGACTTACGCTTATCACTCGTGAAGGTCTTACGGGTATCCGCGTAGTAAGAGCGTTCAACAAGCAGAAGACGGAAAACGAAAGGTTCTCCGAAGTCAACGACAAATTGACAAAGACGTCGATAACCGTCAACAAGTGGTGCGCCGTAATGGCACCGCTCATTTCGGTCGTTATGAACGTATCTATGGTCGGCGTAGTGTGGCGTGCGAGTAAGCAGGTCGCGTTCAACGAGGACATCGCAGTCGGCGATATGATGGCTGTCATACAGTATATGACGCAGATGATGCTTGCGCTCGTTATGCTGGCGACGGTATTTGTAATGTTCCCGCGTGCGACGGCGTCGGCACTTCGTATCAACGAAATACTCGATACGGAGCTCGAACTCAACGACCCCGAAAATCCCAATCACAATTACAATTCCGTCGGTAGCGTAAGGTTCAATCATGTAAACTTTAAGTATACCTCGGATGCGGAAAACAACATTTTGGAGGATATAGACTTCCGTGCGGAAAAGGGGAAAGTTACCGCGATTGTCGGAGGAACGGGAAGCGGAAAGAGTACCGTTATAAATCTGATTCCGCGTTTCTATGACGTAACCGAAGGCAATATCGAAATCGACGGCGTGGACGTCAGAGATATTCCGCAAGCGGAACTCCGCGATAAGATAGGTTTCGTACCTCAACGCTCGGTATTGTTTAGCGGAACGATAAAAGACAACCTTCGTTACGGCAAGCCCGACGCGACGGACGAAGATATGTGGGAAGCTCTCGCCATTGCTCAGAGCGACACGTTCGTCCGTGAAAAAGAGGACGGACTCGACTCCAAAGTCGAGCAGGGCGGCGGTAACTTCAGTGGCGGACAACGTCAAAGACTGGCGATAGCGCGTGCTATAGTCCGTAAGCCCGAAGTATTGATATTCGACGACAGCTTCTCGGCTCTCGACTTCCGTACCGATAAGAATTTGCGTCAGGCGTTAAAGAAGATTACCACCGAATCCGCTACAATCATAGTGGCACAGCGCATAGGAACTATTATGGATGCAGACAACATCTTGGTACTCGACGGAGGCAAGATTGTCGGACAAGGCACACACGAGTACCTCGTACACAACTGCAAAGTGTATAGAGATATCGCACTTTCACAAATGAGTGAGGAGGAGCTTGGTTTATGAGCGAAATGGACGAAAGAAACCTTAGTTACTCCGGTAACAACAATCAGCAACAATCCGCAGGCGGATTCGACCTCGGAAAGTCGTTAGGCGTAGGCGGACCCGAGATTAAGGAAGTCGACAAAGCCGAAAACTTCAAAGGCACGTTGGTGCGTCTTATCAAGTACCTAAAGCCCCAATATCCGATGCTTATCGCGATGATAGTCATAGCCGCGATAGGTGCTTGGTTCGGTATCTGGGTTCCGGACGTAATGAAGAAAGTTACCAATGCCCTCGTTGATTCGATACAATACTTTATTGATATTCGTCCCGAGTCATATGGTGGTAACAACCTGCTTTATACCTACATCGGACCGGTACTTTTGACTTGTGCCGCCTTGTACGTTTTGAACGCGTTGTTCACGTTCATAAGCGGTTTGATTGCCGCAACGATGAGCCAAAGAGTCGTTCGTCGTATGCGTACCGACGTCAAAAACAAACTCGACAAAGTTCCGCTCTCGTATTTTGACGCAACCCCGATAGGCGACGTCCTCGCGCGTTTCACGATTGATATCGAAATGATATCCTTGACGCTCCAAGACAGCATAAACCAAATCATAACGGGCGTAATGACGGTTGTCGGCGTCTTTATAATGATGGCGCGTATCGACTGGCTCATGTCGCTTGTGGCACTCGTCAGTTTACCGCTTCTGTTACTTGTATCGAGTATCATAATCAAACGTTCTCAGATAGAGTTTGCCCGTCAACAAAAGAGAATAGGCGAGCTCAACGGACACATAGAGGAAATGTACACGGGACATAGAGTCATTAAACTCTATAACCAAGAGCAGAACAGTATCGAAACTTATGAGAATATAAATAAGGAACTTAAACGCGCGACGCGTAAGTCGCAGTTCCTTGCCGGTATTATTCTTCCGAGCATTAAGTTTATAGACAACCTCGTATACGTTGCGATTTGCGTAGGCGGTGGTGTTCGTGCCGGTAACGGACTTGTTACGATAGGCGACATACAAGCACTCCTTTCCTACACCAGACAGTTCGCGCAACCCATAGAGAATATAAGCAATATCGCAAACACCATTCAGTCGTCTATCGCGGCGGCAGAACGCGTATTCCAAGTATTCGACCTCGAAGAAATGACCGCGGACGGCGTTAAGTCGATAAGCGTAAAAGAGGCGAGAGGCGAAGTCGATCTCGAGCACGTGGCGTTCTCTTATACAAAGGATAAGCCTCTTATTACCGACCTTTCGTTACACGTTAACGCCGGCGAAAGCATAGCAATCGTCGGACCTACGGGAGCGGGCAAGACGACTATGGTAAACCTTCTTATGAGGTTCTATGAAATCGACAAAGGTTCCATAAAAGTAGACGGCAACGATATCCGCGATTACTCGAGGGACGACCTCAGAAGCCTTTACGGAATGGTATTGCAAGATACGTGGCTGTTTAACGGTACGGTTGCCGATAATATCGCATACGGTAACCCGAACGCGACGAGAGAAGAAATTATCGAAGCCGCCAAAGAAGCGTACGCCGACAGCTTTATTCAGACGATGGAGCACGGTTACGATACCGTTTTGAGCGAAGACGCTTCCAATATTTCCGCAGGACAAAAGCAACTTCTTACCATAGCGCGCGCAATCCTCAAAAAGCCGAGAATCATAATCCTCGACGAGGCGACGAGCTCTGTCGATACTCGTACCGAAAAGTACATCCAGAGCGCAATGCTTGCGATGATGGAGGGTAAGACGAGCTTCGTTATAGCGCACAGACTTTCGACGATTAAGCACGCGGCGGTCATACTCGTAATGAACCACGGCGACGTCGTAGAGCAGGGCAATCACGAAACTCTTATGGCAAAGAAAGGTTTCTATTACGAGCTGTACAATTCGCAGTTCGCGGGAGTAACCGACGATAACCGCGACGACGATACTTCGTCCTCGCGATTTATGCAAACCTAATACCTATTAAAAGACGGGCGCGCGCCCGTCTTTTATTGTATACGGCTTATGCACGGCAGACGTTTTTAGTTGCAAAGCTTAAAGCGTTATGCTATAATCATAAAGTATTAAATTTTACGGAGGAGCAAATGCCTACATTTTTCTCGGAAGTTTTCGACGATCCGTCGCCGGTTGCGCCTCTCGGACTTATCGTCCTCGAGGGTGCGCGCGATTTAGGTAAAAAAGTAGATGATTATCTTGTCAAATGGTATAACCGCGACGTAGGTCATCTTAATCCCAAATTCCACAAGAGTACGTTTATTATCGACTCTAACTGTCCGCGTTTCACCAGCGGTGACGGCAAAGGCGTTATCAACGATTCCGTGCGCGGAATGGACTTGTACGTTCTCGTCGATGTGGGCAATTATAACCTTAAATACACTCTTTACGGGCAAGAGAACTCGATGTCCCCGGACGATCATTATGCCGACCTCAAGCGTGTTATAAGCGCGTGTGGCGGTAAGCCCGAACGTATAACCGTCATTATGCCTAACCTTTACGGCGGAAGACAACATAGACGTAACGGTAGGGAGAGTTTGGACGGCGCCCAAATGCTCCAAGAGCTCTACTCGATGGGCGTTAAAGATCTTATCACATTCGACGCACACGATCCGCGTATCCAAAACGCCGTACCGCTCATGGGCTTCGATAACTTCTTCCCTACGTATCAGATAATGAAAGCGCTTCTTGCTCATTATCCCGACCTCAATTTCGATCCCGACCACTTTATGGTCGTATCTCCCGACGAGGGCGCGATGAACCGTAATATCTATTACGCATCCGTTTTGAGCGTCGATCTCGGTATGTTCTATAAGCGCAGAGATTACACTCGTATCGTCAACGGACGTAACCCGATAGTCGCGCACGAGTACATCGGCGTAGACGTTAAGGGCAAAGACGTTCTTGTCGCGGACGACATCATCGCGACGGGCGACTCCGTAATACGTCTTTGCAGAGAGCTTAAAGAAAAGGGTTGCGGAAACATCTTCCTTACCGCAACTTACGCGCTGTTTACCGAAGGCGTCGAGAAGTTCGACAAAGCTTACGAGGAAGGCTTGTTTACGGCAGTCCTCAGCACGAACCTCACTTGCAACAATCCCGCTCTTGCCACGAGAGATTGGTATATTTGCGCCGATCTTTCCAAGTACATCAGCTACATAATCTCTTCTTGCAACCAGAATAAGTCGGTATCTCCGCTCCTTAATTGTGCGGACAAGATCCACGATTTGCTCGGAAAATAATGAAAGCAAGGTTACGCATTTCCACAACGCAAGCTCCGGAAATATTCGTATTCACCGAGTGTGAATACGAATATTCTCCGAGTGACGTCGCCACAATCTCTTTTTCGCAAGAGGGCTTTTTTATGGCGACCGATTACGTTATAGGATTGCACCGCGACAAAATAACTCTCGGTATGGCGATGGGAGCAAAGGATGACGAACGCCCCCTCGAAGTTTACGTGTTATCGCTCGAAAACGAAAAGCACCGTGTCAAAATCGACTTCGGCGGTTGGAGGGCGACATTCCTTTCGTACGGCGCAATATGCGAATACGGACCCGAAAGTGCGGAAATTATGCTAAAATGCCCGATAGATGCGCCCGCGGGAGGCGACGTAAGCAATACGTTAAAAATAAATTTAAAAATAATTTAAAAAATTATATAAAATATCTTCCCTTTTTGTCAAAAATATAGTACAATATAAATACAACAAATTAAAACAATTTACAAAGGTGAAAAATGCAATTAGAATGGCTCGGGCATAGCTCGTTTTTGATTACCGATAACCGAGGTGACGCCATAGTCACGGATCCGTACAAAACAGAAGACGTCGGCGTACGTTTTCCTCAAATTTCGTGTAAAACTTTATTGATAAGCCACGATCATTTCGATCACAATTACGTCGACGGCGTAAACGGCGTTACGCGTATGATAACCGCAACGGGCGCGACCGAAGAGGGCGATTTTGTCATAAACGGTATCGGCAGTTTTCACGACGACAAACACGGCGAACTTCGCGGACCCAACGTCATATACCGTATCGAAGCGGACGGCGTAACCGTATGCCATATGGGCGACATCGGCGAACCCGCAACCGACGCTCTCGTAAACGCGATAGGCAAAGTCAACGTTCTTCTTATTCCTGTAGGCGGTATTTATACGGTAGACGCGCAAGGCGCAAAAGCGTACGTCGATAAAATCAAACCCGATGTAGTAATCCCCATGCATTATGGCGTACCGGGATACGTTATCGAGTTCAACGGCGTCGAAGAGTTTTTGGCGACATTCCCTAAAGAAGATGTGCTTTACGCGGAAGGGACCGTGCTCGAATTCAAAAAATCCGATTTTACGTCGGGAAGTACCAAAGTAATAGTCGCAAAAAAGCGTGACTAACCAAGACTAATCGGCGTCCTTCTGACAGGAATTTAAGGATGCTAAAAATATATTCAGGAGAGTTTTATGGCAGACAATTTTACCAAGCAACGCCTCGAAGATATGAACATTTTCGGCGTAAGAGACATCGCACGGCAACTTTCTCACCCTAACCCTGCCGGCAAAAAGAAAAGCGAGTTGATTGACTACATTCTGGATTATCAGATGAATCCTCCTCCGATTGTAGTAACCAACGAACCCGTTAAGAGAAAACGCGGTCGCCCTCCGAAAAAGACGGCGGTAGATCCTATGATTGCAAAGATTGTGGAAGAGGTTCGCAACGGCGTCGCGGCGAATGCGCAACCCGCACCCGCAGTTGTGGTTACGGCACCCGTAGCTACTCCGAGTGTTGCGCCCGTAGCACCCTCGACCCCCGCTCAAAATACCCAAGCTTCTCCCGACAGAGCGCAAACTCAAAAGGGTAGACCGGAAGATAACAAATCCAAGTTCCGCTTTAATGCGGATAACCGTAATCGCACTTTCAGTAACCCGAACCGCAATGATGCGCAACCCGTTCAGCAGGAAAGACCCGCGACGACCGAGGTTACGGAAGAAATGGAAATCCGTGAAGGCGTACTCGAAATTTGCCCCGACGGTTATGGCTTCCTCCGTGCCAAGAATTACGAGCAGGGAGATGGCGACGCATATATAGCCGCACCCAAGATTCGCAAGAGCGGACTTCGTAAGGGCGATCTCGTAAGAGCATATGTAAAGAAGCTTGCGGAAAATCGTCCGTTGAACGTACAAGAAATCATATCCGTCAACGGTGATATTCCGGAATCGGCGTTCAACAGACCGAGTTTTGAAAACCTCGTTCCGATACATCCCGACAATCGTTTCAAACTCGAACTTGCCGGCGGTAATAACGACTTTGCGATACGCGCGATAGATTTGGTCGCACCGATAGGTAAAGGACAGCGTGCGATGATCGTTTCCCCGCCCAAGGCAGGTAAGACGACCCTTCTTAAAAAGATTGCAAACAGCATTTCCGTCAACTATCCCGACGCGCACCTTATGGTTTTACTCGTAGACGAGCGTCCCGAAGAAGTTACCGATATGCAACGCAGTATCAAAGGCGAGGTAATCTTCTCGACGTTCGACGAGCTTCCCGAGCACCACACCAAGGCGAGCGAAATGGTTTTGGAGCGCGCCAAGAGGCTTGTGGAACGCGGTAGGGACGTTGTCATATTGATGGATTCCTTGACAAGACTTGCAAGAGCCTATAACCTTACGATAACGCCCACGGGCAAGACACTTTCCGGCGGTATTGATCCCGGTTCGCTTTATGCTCCCAAGAGATTTTTCGGTGCCGCGCGTAATATCGAAAACGGCGGAAGCCTTACGATAATCGCGACTGCGCTTGTCGATACCGGTTCGAGAATGGACGACGTTATTTACGAAGAGTTCAAAGGCACCGGCAATATGGAAATACACCTTGACCGCAAACTCAGCGAAAAGCGTATATTCCCCGCAATCGACCTCAACAGAAGCGGAACGAGAAGGGAAGAACTCCTCCTCGACAAAAAAGAACTCGAAGGCATTTGGGCAGTTCGCAAAATGCTTTCTGTCGGCGACGGACAAGAGGCGACGGAGAACCTTATACAGATGATGATGAAGACGTCCACCAACAAAGACTTCATCGACCAACTTACCCTCCAACTTGTCAAGCTACAGAAAGACGGTTTTGTATTTCCTAAGTAAATCCCGAAAACAAGCAGGGAATGATTGAACTTAAATAGGTTATCGTTAGCTCGGTAACCTATTTTTCTTTAATAAAGTACATTGGCGGATTGCTTGTTTTAACGTTTTCGGGATTTACTTAGGAAACACGCTCTCGCTTTGCTCTTTGGTCTAAAAGGCGAGGCTTCCGAAGCGAGTATTGACGGGTAATTTTACCGCCGTTAAAAGCAGGAATGTATAAAGGTGCCTTTGTATAGGCGATAGAGCGTTTAACACCAATAGGAAGAATAATAAGCTTTTAACGGCTCGCCCAAAACGTCGACTACCGTACGTCAGTACGCCTACGCTC
>CAYZOJ010000033.1:0-17259 GCA_964480195.1 uncultured Christensenellaceae bacterium
GGCGGTTTCGATGTTTTCCGTAGTTAGTTCGGATTCGTCTTGGTAGACGTATTTTCCTTTTGTCAATTTCGAGAGCAATTTCTTAAAGTCTTTGGAGAATAGGAATCCGATTATCATCACTATCGCAAAAGTTAAGAGGTAGCTCCAAATCTGTCCGTCGGCTTTATAGGAGTCGTAGGCGCAGTAGCACATAAAGATACAGCAGAGCGTTGCGAGAGCGGGCATTACGAAGCGTTGGAAGGGGTTCAGCTCCTTGCACTTGACCATCATTGCGATAAAGACGGGGATGTAGAAAGCGTACAAGGTGATTATGCAAATTTCGTCGGCTTCCCAGCACCAGAACTTGGGGATTGTTTGGGCGCCGATGGCGTTATCGAAGAAGAACACCTGCCATTGGACAAGCCAGACCGCGCAAAGCACCAAGGCGATGATTGCGGAGTTGTGAGGCATATTGGTTTTCTTGTCTATTTGCGAGAAAATTTTGGGTGCGGGACCCTCGTTTCTTGCCGCCAGCGAGTACATTCCGCGACAGCAACCGAGCAATACGCCGTTCATCGTTCCGAGGCAGGAGATGATGACGAACACCATAACCACGGTGCCCATAACGGAGCTATTAAAGAGAGAGGAGAAGGCTTCCATCGGCAGGTTGTCGCCGGAAGCGATTATTTCTTCGGTGGATAGCACTCCCGAAAGCCCCAAAAAGTACAGCATATAAACGCCGACGACGATGACCGCGCCGAAGAAAAGCGCGATGTACAAATTTTTCTTAGAGTTTTTGAGTTCCGAGTTGATAGAAGTGGCGATTATCCAGCCTTCGTACGCGAACGCAAACGCGACAACCGCGCTAAAAATGTTGTTGGAAATGGCTGTACCGCCGACGGAGTCTAAGGTAACCTTGAACGATTGGAGGGTGGTTCCGTTGACGAGTCCGATAATCGTACCGACGATTCCCATTATGAAAAGAGGGATGAGTTTGATTACCGTTGTCGAAACTTGGAATTTACCGGCGACTTTAGGCGCGAGGGCGTTTACGCCGTAGCCGGCGACCATATAGAAAGTGGCAATGGCAAGGTGCGAGGCGCTCGAAACGCCGAGACCTAAGAGTATTACCGTATACTGTGCCGAAACCCAAGCGAGAGTGGAGGAGATGATGGGGTAATACATAGAGGTCATGAACCAACCTACGTAGTACGCAAACCGCTTGCCGAGCATTGCTTCGGCGTAATCGACGACGCCGTTAATTTTTTCGTATTTTGTAGAAAGAGTTGCAAAAACGTAAGAGCAGATAATCATAATCGCGCCGACAATCGCGACGACCAAAAGACTGCTTCCCATATTTCCGCCGGTATTTTTTAAGACCTTACCGGCTTTGAAGAATACGCCCGATCCGATAACGATACCGACGACCATACAAATAGCGGTCAAAAGTCCGTATTTTTTGGTAAGTTTTTCCATATGACAACTCCACGAATGAAAAGTAAAAACATTTTACCATAACGGGCAAAATATTGCAACGGTGACCGGCTTAAATTTCCGAAGAGGAAATTCACCGTAAATTCACAAGTTTTTCGTATATCGCCACAAATTGACCGGTGCAAAGATATTCGTTGACTTATTAGGTTATGTATGCTAAAATACGTAAGTTAATAATATGCGCGCGCTATACGCGCTATATAGTAAAGTAAAAGAAAAAGCATATTCGCAAAGGAAGCCATGACGGAAAGTTTCAAACAACTTAAGAAAAAATACACGACGATCGCGATAATTATAAGCGTTATCGTAGGTGTGTTTTGCGCGCTTTTCGTCGTCGGTGCCGTTATGCTCGGAATCAAACTCGGGGCGCAGAGGCTTGCCGTATACTACTATGTGTTAATAGGCGTCGGCGTATTTCTGATTTCGGGCGGAGTAACGTTCTTATTTACTCGCCACACGGATAAGTCGCTTTCTAAAAAACTCGACGCCGAATACGACTTGAACGAAAGAGTTCAAACGATGATAGAGTTTTCGGGCGAGTCCGGAGATATGCTTGCTCTCCAAAGAGCCGATGCGGACGAAAAACTCAAAAATCTTCCCAAGCAGAAGCTGACGTTTGCAAAGATTTGGCAATACGTTTTGGTGGCGGTGATAGGGTTATCGGTATTCTTGTCGGGAATTTTAGTGCCGTCAAGGTACGTGGCGCCCGAGCCTCCCGTAACTCCCGACGATTACGTTTTGAACGAGTGGGACGCGAAAGCTCTCGATCAGCTCATTGCCGACGTCAAGGCGTCCGATCTCAAAGAAGACGTAATGATTTCTGTCGTTGACGCTCTCGAGGTTCTCAAAAGCAAACTCCCCGACGTCAAGACGAACAAGGCAATGAGAGAAGCCGTAACGACATGCGCGGAGAGCGTCGAGTCGGCGATAATGGACGCAAACACCTATCGCGACGTTGCCATCGTGCTTAATTCGTACCGAAATAAAAATATGGTGGGCTTAAAGGTTGCGTTGATAAACGCTTGCGCCTCTTACAAAAGCGACGATGTCGAAATAATCTCGCTGTCTACCGTAAAAAATCTCCAAAAAACCTCGGAAGAAAAAATCCGTACCGCTCTTAGCGTGTTTACGAACAAGGTCGTTCCCGGTAGCGGTGTAACGAAAGCCGAAATTTATAATACGGTTATCGAATTCCTCGACGAATTGAACGTTTGTATAAACCCTGACGAGAACGAGGAACTTACCGCAAGAGTTATCGAATGCAATTTATATAGCGCGTTACTCGAGTATTCCTTGAACCTCGGCGACGTTTACGACTACGAATGGTGGTCCGAGAGCTATTTGAACGGTGCGATATCCGGAGCAAATGCGGTATTCGCGACGTCGGTGTCCAAAGAATTGGTAACGCAAGTTTACAATCATATGATAAACGACATGATTTTTAACAGACTCGAAGACATATTCGGCATAGTGCTTGCGCACAAAGATTGGGATTTGCCCGACATATCCGAAGACGGAGAGGGGGACTCCGAAGACGACCCGTCCCACGGCGGAGGCGGAGCCGACGGCGAAGGCGAGTACGGTTCGAATGCGGAAATTTACGACCACACAACAGGTACGAACGTGCCGTACGGAGATGTTTGGGGCGGTAAGGACTATGAGTACAAGAACGAGCTCTTGGAAAAACTGAAAGACCCCGGTTTAAGCGAAGAGATGAAAAAGTATATAGAGAAATATATCGAGTACCTCGACGGTAGCGCAGATACCGAAACGGGCGAAAACAACAACTGAAAGTAAAAAATAAAGAATGGAGATACAATATGTCAAACGAAGCAAGAATAAAGGAATTTAGCCTTGTAATAAACAAAATCAGAGAAGAACTGCATAAAGACGTCGTCGGTCAAGACGAAATCATAGATAACGTTATCATTGCGATTATCGCAGGCGGTAACGTATTGCTCGAAGGCGTCCCCGGCGTAGGAAAGACGCGTCTTGTCCGTTCTCTCGGAAAAACGCTCGGACTTCCGTTCTCCAGAATACAGTTTACGCCCGACCTTATGCCGTCTGACGTAACGGGAACAAACATCATCGAAAAGGACGAAAACGGCAAACTCAATTCGGTATTCCAAAAAGGACCGATATTTGCGAACTTGGTTCTTGCCGACGAAATAAACCGTGCAACGCCCAAAACTCAATCGGCTATGCTTGAAGTTATGCAGGAGCATAAGATAACCGTCGCCAAAACGACGTATACGCTCTCGGAACCGTTCTTTGTTCTTGCGACCGAAAACCCCATAGAGCAAGACGGTACCTATCCGCTTCCCGAAGCGCAGATGGACCGCTTTATGTTAAAGCTTATTATGGGATTCCCGACGACCGCGGAGCTTAAAGACATCGTTAATATGACCCAAATAACTATGGACGAAACGGCAAATGCCGTCGTAGACGGGGCGACCGTACTCGAAATGAGAGAGCTTGCAAAACAAATGCCCGTTATCGACGACGTACTTCACTATGCCGTCAGCCTTGTCGCGAGCTCCCACCCCGAAATCGAGTCGGCGTCGTCGGTTGCCAAGAAGTATCTTAAATACGGAGCTTCTCCCCGTGCCGCGCAAGCGCTTATCACTTGCGCAAAGGTAAGAGCGCTTATGGAAGGAAATTACAACGTTTCGTACAAAGATATCGACGCGCTCGCACATCAAGTATTGCGCCACAGAATCAAAATCAACTACACCGCTATCAACGAAAAACTTACGGTTGACGACGTTATCGACCGTCTTATAGAAGAAAACAAAAAGCGTTGCAAATAGTAAATAAACAAACGGAAGCATTCAATGAGTAAATTAGCGATAACGGACGAGTTTCTCAAAGAAGTAGAACTTTTAGAGATACTCATAAAAAATAACGTTGCCGGTATGTTCGGCGGTAACCACAAGAGTAAGTCCTTCGGGGCGTCTTGTGAGTTTGCCGACTTCAGAGAATACATGCCCGGCGACGACATTTCCAAAATAGATTGGAATGCTTTCGCACGCTTCGATAAACTTTACACCAAACAGTATCTTGACGAACGCAGACTGCACAACGTCATCTATATCGACGCAAGCAGATCTATGGACTACGGAAAAGCGCAAAAAGCCGAGCAAGCGTTAAAAATCGCGGCGATAATGGCTTACTTATCCGTTATAGCAATGGATAAGGTGTCGATTTACGCGGTCAGAGGCACGAGGGTGGAAGAAGTGGTGGTCAATATGTCGGGAAAGGAGTCGTATCTTAACTCGATAGGCAGGCTTAACGATATACAATTTGACGGCGACAGCAGTTTGAGTGAAGCGATACTTCCCACAAAAGTCGGGTTCGGCGACGGTATGTCGATAGTTATTTCCGACTTTTTGACGGACAACGACTACGAATTTGCAATCGACCATATGATATCCAAAAAAAGAGACGTTCTCTGCGTGCAAGTGCTGTCGGCGGAAGAGCTCAATCCTAAGGTCAGAGGCAAAATGCACCTTTTCGATTCCGAAGACCAAAATAAATATTATCGCAAGAACATCAACAGAGAAATAATAAACGCTTACAAAAGCGCGCTCGAATACGTTCAGAACCGCATTAAAGACTTTTGCGTGGCAAGAGGCGCGGAATACTTATTGATTTCGGACACCGCTTCGGTGGGCAAGATATTCTTCGAATCGCTAACCGACTTGGGGGTGCTTAAATGAACTTGCTGTATCCTCTCGGTTTAATAGGGCTCATAGGCGTTCCGATATTGATAATCATCTACATTATCAAAAATAAGTATACGGAAAGGACGGTTTCGTCCACGTATATTTGGACGCTTAGCGAAAGGTTCTTGAAACGCAAAAACCCCATTAACAAAATTCAAAACCTCATAAGTCTTATTTTGCAGATTTTGACGGTCGTTTGCATAGCTCTTGCCATCGCCCATCCTACTCTTATCACCAAAGGGCAGGCGGACGATTATTGCTTTATACTCGACGCGTCCGCAAGTATGACGGCGGTATCCGACGGCGAATCCCGTTTTGAAAAAGCAAAGAGCCGTATAGAGAGTATCATTTCGGAGTCCGAAAACGGAAGTGCGTTTACCCTCATTTACGCGGGAGAGCCTTCTGCCGTAATATATCGCGACATAACGGATAAAGAGTTCGCAATCAAACGCTTGTCCGAAACGGAAATATCCGGAACGCAAGGGGATACGGAAAGCGCGCTCTCGTACGCGCAAGCGTATTTTGACGAAATTCCGTCGTCGAAAGTGTACTTGTTGACGGATTGCGATTATAAAAATTACGGGAACGTCGAGATAGTTAACGTATCCGCAAACGAAGTCAACTATGCGATAATAGACGCTGGCGCCCGAATTACGACCTCGGGTTTGGTGGTCACGGGTAAAGTAGTCGCATACGGCGGGGACGGCGAAGTAACCGTTTCGGTATACGTAAACGACGGACAGAATAATGACGGAAAAACGCCTATAGGCAGTCAAAAGGTATCCGTTACGAAGTCGGATAAACTGAACGTGTCGTTGACCGAAGACAAGGTGGCGGATACGGTAATCGCAAGCGGAAACGACTTCTCGATCGTGTGCGATTCGATAGATAAGTACCAATCGGTCAAAATTGTCATCGAAAACGAAGACGCGGTAAGTGCGGATAACGAAATAGTGCTGTACAACATCAAACACGATACGTCTTTTAAGACGCTCATCGTAAGCAATTCTTCGAGTACCGCGGAACAGCCGTCGTTCTTTATAGAGAGCACGCTCAGCGCGCTCGGATACAACCAAATCACCGGTATTACCATCGCCGAGTACGAGGCGGGGCTTGCTCAAGACGAAAACACATACAACTACGGCTTGTACATTTTCGACTCGTGCACGCCGTCAAAAATGCCTAAAAACGGTGCCGTTTGGTTTTTTGCTCCCGACAATGTAGGCAATATCATAAATCTCGGTGACAAAAAAGGGGACGTCCTCGGTTACAGCAAGTCTTCTAAGTCCGGAACCAAAAAACTCCTTTCAGGTTTAGATAAATCCGAAGAAATTTACATATCCGAGTACTATACGTACGGCAACTTGGGCTTTTTGGAAGTGCTCACTTGCGGTAGCGATCCCGTAGTGCTCGCAGGAAGCAATGAGTACGGCAACAGAGAGGTGATATTCGCATTCAGCCTTAACAATTCGGATTTGCCTCTTACGTTCAACGGCTTACAGCTCTTTAACAACCTATGGGGCTATACGTTCCCGCAAATCGTGGAAGAATCCAACTATTTCTGTGGGGATACGGTAAATATCAACATCATATCGAATACGGAAAGCCTAAAGGTCGTTTCGCCGTCCGGGAAAGAAGAGTACATCTCGACGGACGTATCGGAATACGCCTACGAACTTACCGAAGTCGGACTTTATACGGTAGTGGTTCGTACGGGTAAGGGTAACGACGCCACGGAACGTTCTCTTTGCGTGTATTCCGAAATGCCGTATTCCGAAAGCGCGACGATAGCCGAAGCCGAAAGCTTTACGATAATCGGAACGGCGGTCGACGGCGGTAGGGACGGGATTTATGACAACCTACTTATACTTATAATTATTCTTGCCGTGATATTCCTCGCGGATTGGATGGTGTATTGCTATGAGCAGTATCAACTTCGATAATGTATATCTGTTGTTAATCGCGATTCCGGTCGCGGTATTGCTCGCAATACCGTTCTTTTGGGCTGTAAGAAAGGATAACGCCAACCTTCACAACGTGGGTTCGGGCGTATTGCATTTGATTATAGGCATTTGTATCGTAATCGCAATGGCGGGTGCCACAGTTGAGAGAACGGTTACCGAAACCGACGTTTACGTATTGGCGGACGTTTCCTATTCGTCGGATAAAAACCTCGATACCATAGACGAGTACATAGAAGAACTCAACTTAAATCTTCCTCGCAACTCCAAACTCGGAGTGGTGTGTTTTGCAAAAGAGCAACAACTGTTAGTGCCTCTCGGCAAGTCCTTAAAGAGCGTCAAGGCGGCGGATCTCGATTTCCTCGACAACAGCGAAACCGATATAGAAGGCGCGTTGGACTATGCGAGCACACTTTTCCGTGAGGGCGTTATAAAGAGAATCGTCTTGATAACCGACGGCAAACAAACGCACGTCGCGGACTCCAATGCTTTGAAGAGGTCGGTAGACGCGGTGCGCGCCGAAGGCATTTTGGTGGACGCCGTTTATCTCGATAACAATATTTCGTCGGACGACGTAAAAGAGGTGCAAGCGGTGTCGGCTGTCGCCACCCAAAACACCTATTGCGGTAAGGAAGAGTATGTAACCGTTACCGTGCGCAGTAGCTTTAATACCAAGGCAACCGTATATCTGTACCAAGACAATTTACAAAAAGACACTATGATATGCTCTCTCTCCAAGGGCAACAACGAGGTTGCTTTTGCTCTCCAAACGGGAGAGAAGGGCACGTACGAGTATGAAGTAAAGGTAGTCGCCGAACGGGACGAAAACCAAAAGAATAACAGCGTAAAATTCTCGCAAACGGTTTCGGACGCCGTCAACGTGTTATTGATTTCCAAAAACGAAGACGACAATTATCAAATAGAAGAAAATTACAACAACAAAGCTACCGTTACGGTGTGCGGAGAGGAAGACGAGTTGCCCATAACCGTCGGCGAGATGTGCGTTTATGACGAAATCATAATAAACAACGTCGACTTGACCGAATGGGATAATTACGAATTGTTCTTAGAGAGCCTCGATAAGACGGTATCGTCTTTCGGTAAGAGCCTTATTACATTAGGCAACGTGTACACGCAAGATAAGGAAGAAGAGCTTAGCGTGTTACAAGGTATGCTTTCCGCAAAGGCAGGAAATGCCGACGGGGACGCAAAACTTTATACCATAGTCATCGACGCGTCGAGCAGTATGGCGACGAGCTCCAAACTTAGGATCGCAAAGAGTGCCGCCATCAACGTTGTGGATAATCTCAGCACGAACGACTGGGTTTACGTGGTAACGTTTAACGGTAACTTCCAAACCGTCCAATCGCCCGTTCAAATATCCGACGACGACGGAGAGGATTCGGTACGCAGTAAGGTGAAGAATAAAATATCCAAGATAGAAACGGAGCACGGCACGGCTATCGGTTTGGGCTTAGAAATGGCGTACAACCAGCTTGTAGGCTTAAAATTCGACGAAAAGCAGATAATGCTTATAAGTGACGGTCAAACTTTTGCAAACGGCTCTTCGGGCGACTACGAGTCGGATACGGCAAGAGTCAATGCTATCGCCGGGCTTTTGGCGCAGAACTATATCCCGGTATCCGTTATAGACGTCGGCAGAGGTTCTTCGTCCGATCCCCAAGCGGAACAGCTCCTCGAAGTTACGATAGCAAAGCAAACGAACGGCAAATACATCCTCTGCGACGCGGAAAACAAAGTTCAGGACGCCGTGTTCGGCGCGGGGATAATAGACGATCTTTCGAGCGTCGTTATCGAAGAAAACGCGAGTATCGACGTGGTGCGCGGAGAGGACGCCGTAATGGAGGGCGTCGATCTTACGGGCAAATATGTAACGGGATTTGTTTATTCCAAAGCAAAGTCGGGTTCGACAACCGTTCTCGAAGTGCTGTACGAGCGTAGCGCAAAGGTTTACCACGTACCTCTTTATTCGTATTGGAATTACGGTAACGGCAGAGTCGCAACGTTTGCGACGTCGCTTTCGGCAATTTCGGAGTGGGGAAGCGATGCCCGAGAGCCTTTTATCGACAACGTGCGCACCACAAATATTCCCGACAGAAAGGCAAACTATCCGTTCATACTCGAAGCGGTCGAAGAAGACGGTTATATTAACTTAACCGTTACTCCCGATAGAGTTTCGCACGATACTATCGTAAAAGTAACGTTAAGCCGTCCCGGCGAAAGCGACGTAATCGAAAGCAGTATGGCGTTTGCGACCAGTTGCTATAAGTATAGTTTTTCGACATACGGCGTCGGCAAATACGACGTTACCGTCGAATATCGCTATTTGGGAACCCAAACTTATACTGCAAACTACACGTATTACGTATCGTATCTACCCGAATACGATAGTTTTGCCGTTTACGATATATCGGTACTTTACAAGATGATAGGGACCGAAGGCACCGTAATGAACGGCGACGACGTAATAAAGATTGTCAACGACGAAAATATGATTGCAAGCTACGAACTCAATCTGACGCTTTTACTTCTTGCAATAGCGGTGGCGTTGTTTGTCGTCGATATAATCGTCCGCAAGATTAAATGGGAAGACATACAAAGCTTGTTCGGCAAAGCGAGGAAATAATATGGCAATCGAAAACGTAAAATTGAAAAGAATTTTAGTTGCGGTGATGATTATTATGCTTGCCGTAACAATGGTTGCTTGTAATTATAAGCCTGCAACCGATAACGGGACGGGGAACAACGCAAATGAAAACGGCGGTAGCTCCTCGGGCGGGAACGGCTCTTCCGACAATGCGGGAACGAGCGGAGATCTGTTTACCGTTAGATTAAAGTCGAACGAAAGTATCCCGACGGCATACATAATTACTCTTAAAGCGATATGGACGGACACCGAAAGCGTCAACGGCGCGTTCCACTCGGCAAGCTTCAATAAAGAGGGCGTAGCCACCGTTTCGGGGCTTGACGGCGAGTACAGGGTAACGTTGTCGTCGCTTCCCGAGGGATATACTTATAACCCCAATATTTATTTTGTAAATAACGACTCGCGCGACGTCGAAATCGCACTCTACAAATTAAGCAGACCCACAAACGCGGGTACGGCGACGGGTGCGTTAAATCCTGCAAGCCCCAAAGACCCCGGTAATTTTTATCAATTATCGTCCACCGGCGCATACAGAGCGGTTCTTACGGAAGACAACTTCGAAGCGGGCGTGTGGTATACATATAAGCCGACTACAGCCGGAACTTATTCGGTTGAGTCGTTGATAGACGTAACCGCAAATAAACTCAATCCCATACTCGACCAACACGGCGGTAGTTTTGCAATGGTCAACACGGACGAGGGGGCGACAATAGACGGTGGCGGAGAGTCGAGTACGTATACCAAGAATTTCCGTTATGAAGTAGAGATTTCGTCTAACGGTATCGGTAACGTATATCACTTCCGAATTTACGCGACGACGCTCGATAAAGGCGTGTTCCCGATAAACGTCGATTTCATACTCGAAAGAGATGGGGATGTTACGGGAACGGGTTCCCAAAAGGCGGAAACGGTATCCGTAACTCACGATTTCGACGCGCTCGACGGTAGCGTGTTCGACCAAATGGAAGGAGCTTCGTTTGTTGCGTACGCAAAATACGACGGGCACAACTACGTACTTGACGGCACAAACATTTTCTATGCCGGGGACGAAGCCACGACCGCAGACGAAAAGAAAGCTCTTGACTACTATTACTACCTTGACTCGAATGGCAACAGGAAGGTTTTGTTCGTACAAATAAGCGTCGATAACATAGCATTCACAACTGAAACGCAAACGGGCTTTACGGACTACAAAAACAGACCTAAGTATATCGAAGGCAAGGGCGATGACGGATTAACGCATTACTACTATTACGTAGACTTTATAGCCACATACAAGGAACACTCGCAAAACGGTTGCTATCCGTTGACTCAAGAGTTAAAACTCTTTTTACAGCGGTTTAGCAAGGCGAGAGGCTTGTTCGACGACGGCAACGGCATAGCGGAAAAAAACGATAAAAACTCGTTAAGTTCGTCGGAAAGCAACCAATACTTATTTGCGTGCGGAGTGTATAGCCCGAAGGAGCAAAAATGAAAAGAAGAAAATTGATTTTTAGTATAGCAATTCTTGTATTCCTTTTGGCGACGATACTGTCGGTGTCTTGCACTCACAAGCATGAAGTTCTCAAATGGAGAACGATAGTAGAGCCTACTTGTATGACCGAGGGTATGAGAAGAGGCGCGTGCGCCGATTGCGGAGAGGTCGTCGAAGAAGTTTTGGCGCCGGTCGAAGACAACCACGTATGGGGAGAGTGGGAAGTTACCGTTTGCCCGACATACGAGATAACGGGCACGGGCAAGGTAACCAGAGTATGCACGGAAAATCACGAGCATACACAGTCCGTAACGCTCCCGATTCTTACGTCTACGGGTGTAGGATACAAAGAGGGCGCGTACGAGGTGTTCGAAGAGCCTACCGTTGTGTCGGAGGGTAAACTTTCTGCAATATACGAAAGCGTATACGGCGATATTGCCATTGCAATTACCGTCCCCAAAAAGACTTTCGATCCCGAATCCGTCGAGGACGCGGTATTGCTCGGTTCGTCCAATAGAGATATGATTCGCAAGGGTAACGGCGTAATTGATATCGGATATAACGAAAACGGCAAGCCCAATTACGGCAGTTTCAATTACGAGTACGGCACCGATTACGTTCACACGCTTTACTCGGGAGAGCAGGAAAAATGGATTTCGTTGACGTCCGAGGGCAAAGTGTTCGCTATGATGAAAAACTATCGTAGCGAAGATACGAGCATTAAGACGTATCCTAAGGCGAGCGAACTTGATTTAACAGGCTTCTATTATAATGTATCGCGTGCGGACAAGTCGTTTTACGGCGCGGAAGGGCTACTGTATAACGCATATTTATGGGGCTCCGCCAACATTAACGGCGACTTCGAAGAGGGCGTAAGCAAGACCAAAATCAAAGATACGAGCGGAAAAGTGGTAAACGCAAACGGCGAGAGCATATATTGGTTTGCATTCGGTTACTATTGCGCAACTCAAAGCAATTTCTGTAAGGTAAAATGTCAATTTATGCTTACGGACGACGGCGCGCTCAAATACATCATAATGAACGTAAACTCTTACGTAAAAGACTTGGACGGTAAAGGCACGTCGCAGTTTGCTTGGTATCGCGATAAAAACACAAACGATACGCGAGCTTACTTGCTTCCGAATTGCGGAAATCCTCCGTACAAAGAGGTTGTCGAGTACCATCAAGACCTAAAAGAGGACTTCCCCGACGAGCCCGAGCATAAATATACGGAGAAAGACTTTATAATTTCCGATTTTACCGTTTGGTACAAACCCGAGGGCGGTGAGTATACAGAAGTTACCGAAGAACTTACCGACGACACCCCCCACCTCCAAACGGGAGGCGATCCCAATATTTTGAATTTGATAATACGCGATATATCCCCGTCGACCGCGAGTTTCGTAACCGATCCGATTTCGATTTATCGCATTACCGAAAGCGGAATGCGTAAAAAGGTTAACTTCGATAGCAATAACGACGTCGTCTGGTTCTCGGACGGCAAGATTAACGGCGAATACGCGTTGTCGATTAGATCCAAGATTTCCGGCGATATCCGACTTGCGTTGGTTACAAAAGGCGGAGAAAAAATAATTACCATATCTTGTAAGCCGTCAGCTCCGCAAATGCTGTATCCCGTCGTGTACGAATATAGCGATTCGGGATATCTTTGGAACCAATCGAGCAACAAAACGGCGACCGCAACGATATACGCGGGACAACCGTTAGTGATGAAAGCCGTAATTTCGAGCGAAGGCTCTGCATACGTAGACCCGTCGTATAAAGCGCAGATGGCGAGTGCCACGGGCTTGAACGGCGAAGCGATATCCGAGGAGAGCTATACGCTTGCTTGGACGGAAGACGAGAACGTGCGTTTTGTCGCAAGCGTCGCGGGCGAGTATGTCATTGATATGAAGTCCACCGCGGAAAAGGGTTTTGCCGTCGCAACCGTTACGGTAACAGTCAAACCCGCTCCGTCCGTAACGGACAGACTAAAAGGCAAGTACACCGCTACGTTTAAGAAATTCCAAGCAACCGTTGCTTTCGCCGAGCCCGACACGGACGGCACGATTCTTGCAGAGGTCGTTACCAACAAAGGTACGGAGATAGTGGAAGTTGAATACGACGCGGAGCATAACGCGATAAAGACCACCCATAACGGCGGAGCGCAACTCGGCGTAAGCATTAGTTTTAACGAAGTGTATAAACTCGTGCTTTCCAACCCGACCGGATTCGGAAGCGGTAAAGAGCGCGCGATAATGTACTTAGAACCCGACGTCGACAAATTATTGGCAGGCGAGTATAGCGCGGAATTTGAAGAATTCCGAGTATCCGTATCTTTTGACGGGCTTACCGTCGACGAGGACGGCTTAATATATTCGGCACAAGCGACGGTTACCAAAAAGGTTACCGACAATGGCGATTCGGGAACTCCCGTCGTTCGAGAAACGGTCGAAACGCTAAGCGTTTCTTACAACAAACGGGCCAAAATCTTGGTTGTTGAGCATTCGGACGGCGAAGAACTCGGATTCGGCATAGCGCTCGACTTCGACGAAAGCGCCTATAAGTACAAATTGGTCCTTACCGCCCCGACGGGGGCGGGCGCGACCCAAAGCGTTACAATGGTTGTAGCCCCCACGCTTTAATCTTCCCGAAACGCCGTAAACTTTAGAATTTAATATTGACAGCAGTCCAAAACTTATGAAAAAAGTAAAGTGGACTTTAGAATTTCATAAGTTTTGAAGGCGCCAAGCGGTAACTGTCGAAGACGGGGCTTTGTAAAATTATATAACAAAACGTAATATAAACATTCAGACAATCACATAGTTTTCACAAATATTCAAAAAGAACTGTACAAATTAAAAAACATAGTGTATTATAATACGCAACATGTGTATACATTATCGGATGTTAGTATCACAAAAGGAGATATTAAAATGAAAAAGTTTGCTAAAAAACTTACTCTTGCAATAGTATTGGTTTTGGCGTGCGTACTTTCTCTTGCGATGGTAGTCGCGTGTACCGATAACGGCGGACAAGAACACGAACACGACTATTCCGTATGGAATCACGACGCGCAAAGCCATTGGCGCGTTTGCGCGGAGGATAAAGATATCGAAGAAGGCTCCGCAAGCAAACATATAGACGAAGACGAAAACGGCGTTTGCGATGTTTGCGGATATGACGGCATGCACGTACATAGTTACGACGCCTATGACCATGACGAAAACAGCCACTGGGCGGTTTGCTCTTGCGGTGCAAGAGAGAACGTCGAGGGCGACGAGCACGTAGACGAAGACGAAAACGGCGTTTGCGACGTATGCGAATATGACGGAATGCACGTTCATAACTATGTTTGGTCATACGATGAGGACAACCACTGGCACTACTGCTTGGGTTGCCAAGATGTGGAAGACGGTTCCGAGAGCGCTCACGTTGACGAAGACATGGATTTCGTATGCGACGAATGCGAATATCACTTGGAATATTTTATCGTAAAGATAAAAGACGACAAAGGCAACGTCTTTAAGGGCATTGAATTGCAAATAGGCGAGAGCGAAGTCGCTACCGACGCAAACGGTATTGCAAAATTCAAGATGCTTCCTCCCGACGGAATGGATATTTGGGTCAGCAATTTACCCGACAGCGCGATTCTCGACGAATCGAAGTCTTATGTTACGGCTACCGATAAGTATATATATGAAATCGTTCTTTCGAGTGAAATTACCACCACTTTCACGGTTCAAGACTATGCTGACAGCGAGCCGATGAGCGGTGTTACCTTAAAGCTCTTGGACGGTACGGCAGTTATCGCGAGCGGTGTAACCGATAGCGACGGCGTAGTAACTATCACTTATCCCGTCGGCGCATCCGGTGAAAAATACTATTTTGCAATCGACGATTTGAAAGAAGATCAATATCTTTCCAAAAGCGCGGGTGTTTCCAAGCGCACAAGCGGATATCCCATAACCGTCAACGTATATACCTATAAATATGAAACATATGCGATAACTGTCGCGTGCGACGACGGCGTCGAATACGAAGTAAAAGGACTTACCGTCGAGCTTTGGAAAACCGTTAGTTATGGTAGAACCGAATGTGTGGCAAGCGCGGAGATAACGGAAGAGAGTGGCGTTGTAAGCATTAGAGCCATCAAGGCGGATTCTTATCTCTATACCGTAAAAATAAGCGGTCTTGCGGACGGATACAAAGTATCGGACGGTTCAGTCGGTTTTGATTGGTGGGAAGGTAGCAACGTTACCTCTGCAACATTGACCATTGAAAAAACCGCAGAAGAGGGCGGTAGCCAAGGCGGAGAACAAGGCGGTGAACAAGAAAGCACGGATACGTGGTATACGAGTTTCGGTAACGAGATAGTAATTGCCGAAGACAACATCACTTTTGACGGAGAAGACGTAATCGAGCTTTCTTCATCCGAATCCGATGACGGTAAAGTCGAGTATACGTTCTACGTAGGAATGCAAAGTTACTTGCTCTATCAATCCGGTGAAGATTGGTATTTGGACGATAACTGGAATCCCGTAGAAAAGCTTTTGAAGGTAAAACCCGTACTCTTGGATTATATACCCGAAGCATTCAAGGGAACTTGGAACGGCTCTTACGAAGACGGTGGAGATGTTTTTGAATACGAGTACATCATAAACGCGGAGGGCGTAACCCTTGACGAGTTTACAAATACTTTTGAAAACGGTTGCCTTATCGTAATGAGCGAAACGAAGATATATCTCGATGGCGGTACGTACCTTTATTACAATGCAAACGGCACAATCACGTTGGATGTATACGGCGACGGTTCGTTTGAAGTAACCTTAACAAAAGCTACAAGCAAAGCGGAATAATCAAACCCGATAAACACAGTTTATGTTGTCACGGAGACCGAGGTCTCCGTGACTTTTTGTTTTTGGGTTGCTATGGTATGGGAAATAGCGTATAATGTTCGTAGTAAACACAAGAGGTACTTATGTCTGAGAACGATAAGAAATTAGATAATAGCGAGAATTCGTTAAACGACAAGGGCGGGAAGAGAAGTTTTAAAGAGGTGTTTTCTAAAAGAAACCTTAAATCGTACGGTAGGACTTTTATAGTTAAAGGGCTCCCTAAAATTGCGTTTTTGCTGTTTTCGGCGTTTCTCTACGCTATTGCCGTCGAATTTTTTGTGTCCGACAACGGCTTTGTTACCGGAGGTATTTGGGGCATTGCTTTGATGATCGAGCACGTTACAAGCGCTCCCGCCGAGTACATAATGTTTGCTATAAACCTTCCGCTCCTTATACTGGGAGGCGTTTTCGTCGGCTGGAAGTTTACCGCTTACACATTTGTGTTTATCGGCGGGCAAACGCTTTTCTCGGCATTGGTAGGGCTTATCGAAATACAAAAACCGCTCTTTACAGGGGACGCACAACAGCTCCTTTCCGCCATTGTCGCGGGTGCTATAATGGGCGTCGCGCTTGCCATTTGCTTGCATTTCGGCGGATGTACGGGCGGTACCGACATAATTAGCGTCATATTGCAAAAGAAAAAACTTCCCATAAGCGTTCCTTGGATAATATTTGCGATAAATTCCGCAATCATCCTTTCGTCGTTGTTCGTGTATGGTAAGCTCGAAGCCGTGGTTTACTCTATAATATTGGAGTTTACCGCGTCCAAGGTGTGCGACTCCATTCTCGGCGGAAGCAAGGGGGCAATGCGCTTTGAAATCATCACATCTAAGGGCGAGGAGCTCCGCGAAGCCATAGTAAACGACATGGGCAAGGGCGCAACTCTTATCGAAGCGAAGGGCGGTTATACGATGGACGACAAATCCATTATCGTTTGCATTGTTCATAAACGCCACGTCGGCGACTTCAAAAAGTTCCTAAAAACCGTAGACCCCGACGCATTCATCAATATTGCCAAGGTTACCTCGGTCCTCGGCAAGGGATTCAAACCCGATAACGA
>CAYZOJ010000034.1:0-16238 GCA_964480195.1 uncultured Christensenellaceae bacterium
ACGACAGTTACAACAAAATTTATAATTTTGTTACGTTTCAATGTTATAATACAAGTGAAAACGCAAGCGCAAAGCTAAAAAACAATGTGGAGTAGACTATGATTTTTTATGCAACCCAACAAACGATGGAGCGTTACAAACTAAGTACCCCCGAAAATTTCCAATCGGAAATGGGCGATATGGTTAGAATGATTGCTCAAAAAGAGCGTGGCAACCGTCTATATGAATGGGGTTGTAAACTGTTCTATTTTGACGGACGGAAATGTTTGCAGGTCGTTCACTTTGAAAGTAAACTGACTATATTCCTTATAGATTTAAAGATGGACGATATCGTGTATGCGGGCAATGCCGTTGCTTTGTATGTTCTCGACATTTACGACGGCGACCAAGCGATGAAACGAGCGTTGGAACGTTATTTCGCAAGCTCACCCATGGTTGTTTTTGATAAAATCACGGATAGAAGTATTATTTCTACACTCAATAAAACTCAACGCGATTGGGCAGAAGACGGCTATCGTTTTTACGGGTTTATTAGAAACGGTATTTTGCATGCCAAGGAAATCAATCGCCAAATCAACCGTGATTGGATTTTTACCCGTAAAGTAAACGGAAAAACGGAATACATTAATTCGGCAGAAGAATTTGAAAAGATAATAAAAGAAAATTTCGGAAAATAAACGGCATGACTTTTATATGAGCAATGTTCCGTTCGGCGCGCAGAAAACTGCGCGCCGAGTGTTTGTTTGGTTAGTTTGTTTGATTGTTTGATGGGGTAGGTTAGTCGGAGAGAGGGATTAATAGAGCACGGCAGGGGGCGCCGTCTGCGCCGGAAAGGTTTAGCGGGGCGGTGTTTAGGAAGTAGACGCCCTCGGGAACGGTCGATAAGCATATTCCTTCGAGTAGTACGACGTTTGCTTTCAAAAGTTCTAGATGTACAGCCATCGGCGCATTTTGCGGTCCGATAGTTTGGGATTCGTTCCCGAGCAATAGGATACGGGCAGAGGCAAACACTTTGGCTGCGTCCGACGATACTTCGGCATCGCCTTTTATAAGAATTCTTTTGGCGGATTCGGGATTTTGTTTTTTTGCTTTGTCGATTATTTCGAGAGCGTCGTCGGCGTTGACGATACCGTTGTACTCCGCTACGTATGCAAGTCCCACAAAAGCGTCAAGGCATAATTCGTCGACGGTTTTTCCGTTTTTGATAAAATGGAACGGAGCGTCTATATGGGTGCCGTTATGCGCGCACATACTGAATGCCGTGAGATTATAGGTGTCGCCGTTTTCGATGGATTTAAGCAGTGTTTTTTGGGGCGACGGGTCGTCGGGATATACTCTGCAACCGAAAACTTCTTGAGAAATGTCATAGATTTTCATCTTTTGATTCTCCGCTCTAAAATTTGATTTCTGTCGAATACTATATCACAAAAAACAGATTTTTTCAACGCAAACGATAATCGACGAAGTTTAATCTGACGTGAAGCGAAAGTCAATTCCCGACCGAAAATCCGCAAAAAGCGTCATACCCAATTTTATATTATGTATTGACAATTTTACTCGCGTAATATATTATAATTATATATAATTACCAATAAATTATATTTTCAGGAGAGGATATGGCTGGTACCGGTGGTTGTTCTTGCGAAATATGTAACGGCGGGGGCTTAGGGCTCCTCGGCGAAAGCTCCGGCGTTTATGCGGAGTCTTATAAAGGTGCGTCCGAGAGTGGCGGATACGGCGATATCTACAGCGATTATGCCGACTATTTTGCCGCATACGGCAATATTACGGGACTTAACGGACTCAATTCCAAACGCAAACTTATACTTCGTCCCGGTCGCCCCGTTGTTTCGGAAACCTCAGATTACATTCCTCCGGCGTTACGCAAAAGCTTAAAGTCGGAACCTTCGCCTTTCTACAAAAAATACGATAGCGGTACTTCGGATATTTACGCGTATCGCGGAAGAAAAATCGGCATGGCGAAAGCATTCGAAAACACTCGCGTGCCCAAGTCCGATAAGCTTGCGACGCCTTACGTTACAGGTTACGATATGCGCAAAAGATTCTTAAGACGTAAAAGACGTATAGGATTCTTTATTACGCTCCCGTCGCTTATCGTGTTGGTGGGAACTGCGCTTGCGTTGCTTATCACGGTACTCGCATAGTAATACATAAATTTCGGCAAGTCAAAATCTCGGAGGGATTGAAAGATGGATGATTATATGCTTTATGGTATAATAGGCGCGGCGGTGCTTGTTGCGATCGTCGTGATAATCGTGCTTGCGGTATGTCTTCGCAAACACAAAATCGAGTTCGTCAACGCGGTTGTCAAAACAGACGACGTACTCGAACCCTTAAAAGCACGTCGCGGAAAAAAGATAACGCTTCCCGTGCTTTCCGCAGAGGGATATGAATTTGTCGGCTGGTTTTACGACGCAAAATGCACCGAGCTTGCCGATATAGAGAAGATGCCTAAAAACGACGTTGTTCTCTATGCGGGTTGGAGGCGCAAGAAGAAAGCAAAGGAATCCGCTCAACCCATGAGCTTTATGGAAGGAATATCTCATAACCTTGCTTTCAGAATAGCTCTCGATTGGTAAAAAGGTTGATTTAATCGCGCCCACTGCGGTAAGCAGTGGGCATATTTAATTATAAGGATAGTTTCAAAAGCGAAACGCAAACACAATTCGGAGAAAGACGGAATGAGTATATTCGACGGGGCATTGGAGCTCTCAATAACATCTGCAAGCGGAGTCGAGGCGGTTTCCAAACGCGAGCTTATATCCCTCGGGTACGAGCCGGGAGGCGCCGAGTACGGCAGAATTTCTTTTAACGGAAACTTTACGGACGTTGCGCGCGCGAATATTTTTTTGCGGACGGCGAATCGAGTTTTTATCAACCTCAATCGTTTTGTAGCCAAAACTTTCGACGAGTTGTTCGAGGGAGTGAAGGCGATGCCCTGGAAAGAGATAATCGGCTCGGACGGCGTGCCGATTATAAACGCAAAAAGCATTAAAAGCACGTTATATGCGCTATCAGCGATACAAAGCGTTACCAAAAAAGCGATTGCCGTAGCGACGGGAGGAAGACTGAACGAGGTCGGGACGGAATACAAAATAGAAGTCGTGATAGTATCCGACGAGGTTTTGATTGCTCTTGACACGTCGGGCACAGCTCTCCACAAGCGCGGATACCGTACCAAAGTAGGGGAAGCGCCTCTTAGAGAAACGCTTGCCGCGGCGATAGTGCTGTTGTCTGTGTGGAACGCCGATAGACCGCTTCTCGATCCGTTCACGGGTTCAGGTACGATACCGATAGAATCCGCGCTGATAGCGACGGATACGGCTCCGGGGCTTAAGCGCAAATTTTCGTTCGAGGAGTATAAAAACGCGCCCTCGGTAGCGGACGCGGTGCGCGAAGAAGCCGAGTCGAAAATCAAACGCGACCTTAAACTGAGAATATCCGGATTCGACATAAATCCCGATGCGATAAAGCTTGCTCAGTACCATGCGCGCAATGCGGGTGTTGACGGAAATATACATTTTCAGGTATCCGATATGCGTGATTTAAGTTCCCGTTTTGCGCACGGCGTAATAATTACGAATCCGCCGTACGGAGAAAGACTCCTTGCCGGAAGCGAGCTTACCGAGCTTTATCGCGACTTCGGAAAATTGTATTCGGGACTCGACCGTTGGAGTGCGTACGTCATAACGTCCTACGGAGCGTTTGAAAGATATTTCGGTAAACGCGCGGACAAAAAGCGTAAACTTTACAACTCCGAACTCGAATGCACGCTGTATCGTTTCCTTGGCGCAAAACCGCAAAAATAAGCGGAGCAAAAACATACGACTTGACGGGCTCGTCGATTGACATTAGTTTGTCCCGAGTATATAATTAAGAAAAAATCACGGAGAGAATATGCAGATAATAAAAAACCAAAAATTGGATGAGGAACGCGCGCTGTACGGTTTGGACGGAGTAATCGTTGAAGACTCTTCGTTTGACGGACCCGCAGACGGCGAGAGTGCGCTTAAAGAATGTAAGAACGTAACCGTTCGCAATACCTTTTGCAATCTCCGCTATCCGTTCTGGCATGATGACGGACTTACGATAGAAAATTCCGAAATGACCGAGCTTTGTCGCGCGTCGATATGGTACTCCAAAGATATTCACATTTCGAATACCGTAATGCACGGAATAAAGGCTCTTAGGGAGTGCGAAAACATTATAATAACCGATTCGGATATAATTTCTCCCGAGTTCGGCTGGTCGGTGAGAGGGCTCACGATGTCGAACACCGCGGTTACGGCGGAATACTTTATGATGAGATCGTCCGACCTTAAAATGAACAACGTAAAGTTTAAGGGTAAATACTCTTTCCAATACGTTGAGAATGCGGAAATAGATAATTCCGATTTCGATACGAAAGACGCGTTCTGGCACTCTAAAAACGTAACCGTACGCAACACCGTTTTGAAAGGCGAATATCTTGCTTGGTACGCCGAGAACCTTACGCTCATCAACTGCAAGATAATAGGTACTCAACCGTTTTGTTATTGTAAAGGGCTTAGGCTTATAAACTGCGAAACGGAAAACACCGATCTCGCATTCGAGAAATCCGAAGTGCACGCAACGCTGATAACGCACGTCGACAGTATCAAAAATCCGTTGTCAGGCGTGATAGAAGCTCCGTCCGTCGGCGAGATAATCATCGACGAACCGTGGGCGAAAGGCGAAATCGTAATAACTAAAAAATGAACGAAATTTACAAAATAACGGCTCCCGAAAATCCATAATCGGGAGCCTGTTTTTTATATTCTGCGTTTCAAGCCATGTCCCAAAAGCTTTCCGAAAACCCCGACGAAAACAGCCTTGTATTCGTCGAAATCGACTTTGCCGTTGAGGCTCAAAAGTAGCATATCTACGCCGAAAAGAGTTATTTTATCGTTGATTACGAAACCGTTTCTCGAATAGAACGTCAAGCGTTTTTCGCGCGCCTCTGCGTTGTCCGAAGGAACGCCGGGGTCTTCGATTTCGATTATTACGCGTTTCGACGAGTAATGCGCGGACAGGAGAAGCAGGGCTTTTGTGCCGATACCTTTTCCGCGGGCGAGTTCGGTTATTGCGAAATAGTCGAGAAGCAAGGCGTCTTTGCCGAGTACGACGATGAAAAACCCGACGTAAGTTCCGTCGTCATCGTGAATTTTTAGGACTTCGAGTTGTCCTTTGTAAGCCTTATGCGCGATTAGCGAAAAGGGCTTTTTCTCCGACTGCGGGAAAGCGCGCTCATAGAGCGGTCGGATTTCGTAAAGCGATTTTTTATCGTTGGCGAGTCTAAGTTCCATATTTACCTCGATAGCAGTATATCATAACTTCCGAGTGACGTAAAGGAATCGGAGAGCGGATTGTTTTTAAGTGAGATTTAAGGGCAAAAGCTTATTTACAAACTCAAACGTTAATGCTAAAATATAATAAAGAGCAAAAGGACGGAGGAGCCTGTATGCAGACTAAAAAAGCCAACCGAGTAGCGGTATTCGTTATTGCGTTGTTTTTAGTGTTGATCGTCGCGGTTGTCGTTGCTACGTTGTTCGCGCCGATTAAAGGAGAAGAAAAGCCTTCGCGCGACTATATGGCGTTACATACCGAAGGCAGAGAGCTTAAAAACGCCAACGGCGACGTCGTATTCTTGAAAGGCGTAAACGTCGGCGGACTGTTCGTTCAGGAAAACTGGATGTGCCCGACGGATATGAGCAAGCTCGAAAGAGCCGACGAAGTAACGCTTCGTAAAACTCTCGTCGAAAGATTCGGTTACGAGAAAGCGGAAACGCTTTTGAAAGCTTATCGCGACGCTTGGTGGACGGAACAAGATTTCGACAACGTAAAGAGCGCGGGGCTTAATCTTATAAGGTTACCGTTCGGATACTTCGACATCGAGGACGTAAACGGCGAGTATACGCGTTTTGAAACTCTCGATTGGTTCGTGGAAGAGTGCGCCGAGCGCGAGTTGTATCTTATATTGGATTTACACGGAGCATACGGTTCGCAGAACGCGAAAGACCACTCGGGAGATACGTCGGGCGCAATGCTTTTCGAAAAGCAGGAAAATATCCAAAAAACAGCCGAGCTATGGGCGACTATCGCAAGAAGATATAAAGGCAATCCCGTTATCGCGGGCTTCGATATAGTCAACGAGCCGGAGGGTAAAGAGGGCTATACGACATTTAAGCATTGGAACGCGTTTAACGATATCTACAAGGCAATACGCGCGGAAGATCCCGACCGCATAGTGATAATCGAAAGCGTATGGGAAACTTGGAATTTGCCTTCGCCCGCTTTGTACGGATGGGAAAACGTGATATACTCTTATCATAACTATTGCTGGCACGATTACGACAACGCGGAAGTACAAAAAGCGTTCACCGACGGGAAAATCGTAGCCTATAACGCCACGTACGACGTGCCTTTGTTCGTCGGCGAGTTTACCTTATTCAGTAGTCGCGAGGCGTGGGAATACGGTTTGGGCGAGTACGAGGCAAACGGCGTAAGCTACTGTATGTGGACGTATAAAGTATATGCGCCTAACGGTTCGACGTGGGGACTCTACGTCGGCATCGGCGACGGCGAAGTCGATCCCGTCAACGATTCGTACGAAGAAATCCTCCGCAAGTGGAGCTCCAACGTTACTTCGGACGAAACTTACACATTCAACGAACTATATAAAAATCTATTCGCTAAGGAGAATTGACATGGCAGAACTTAAAGGAATTTTCTTTTATTCTCAAACGGAAAAGGGCAACTTCAACTTCAGACTTAAAGCTCCCAACAGAGAGACGATAGCCGTTTGCGAGGGGGCGTACGCCGACCTCAAGAGCTGTAAAGCCGGTATCGGTTCGGTACAAAAGTTTGCGCCGATAGTAGTGGACAAGGTCGAAGACCTCACTCTCAAAAAACCGATGGACAAGCTCACTTATCCCAAAGCCGAAGTGTATGCCGACAAGCAAGGCAAATTCCGTTACCGCATTTTTGCCAATAACGGCAATCTCTTGTGCATATCCGAAGAGGGATACGCAAGCAAGGAGTCTTGCAAGGCGGGTATCGCGAGTGTCGCTAAGTGGGCGCCGACCGCGACCATAATGAGCGAAGCCGAATATCAGGCGCTTGTTACAGCCAAGAAAAAATAAAAAAGCGGTAAATTTCATATTAGCAAATATTTTATAAACCTAATCGCTTGCGTTTGCAGGCGTATTAGTGTATGGTATATATAAATAAAAGTAATATCAAAGGACTAATATGAGCTTCAAGCAATATCAGGCGTTCGTAACCGCCGTCGACTGCGGTTCGATTACCAAAGCCAGCCAAAAACTTAACGCCACGCAATCGGGAGTTACGCACCTTATCGCAACTCTCGAACGTGATTTAGGCTTTTCGTTGATGACCCGTAACAAGGCGGGCATCGTTCTGACCGAAGAGGGACGCAGACTGCTTCCGCTTATGCGCAAACTCGTCGAGGGCGAATACCGTTTGCAAGAAATCGTCGCTTCGATGAGCGGGGACGCGATAAAGCACGTAAGAATAGGCACATTCAGTTCGACGACGATAAACTGGTTGCCGTCCATCATAAACGAGTTTTCCAAAATCCGTCCCGACGTGGAGCTTTCCATTGTCGACGGCGACTATACCACTATTATGGAAAATATGAAGACGGGCGCAATAGATATGGGTTTCGTGTCGCTTTCCTGTCCGATAGAGGGTAAGAGCATTCCGCTTTATCGCGATGAAATTTTTGCGGTAGTTCCCGCGGGACACAGACTTTCCGCATATGAGCGTTGTCCGATAAAAGCATTCGGCAGGGAACCCGTCATATGCACGTCGGAAACGACGGACCAGGATTTCCGTAAAGTTTTTGCGGATAACGGCGTAAAACCCAACAAAAAGTTCACCACTGCCGACGACTACGCGATGATTGCTATGGTCGAAAAGCACCTCGGCATTTGTATGGAACCCGAACTCGTATTAAAGAATATGGTCGATAATCCTCGCGTCAAAATAATGGAGCTCGAGCCTCCTGCGTACAGAACGATAGCGCTTGTCGTGCCGTATTCGCAATTTGCAAGTCCTCTCATAAAAGAGGTTGCCGACTTTATCGGCGCATGGGTTCACGCGAACACCAAAGGTCTTAAATAACGCGTGCGAATGCGCGCGGTATATAAAATTTTATATACCCGTATATAAATTAAACAATAACGCAAAAAAAGCCGTTGAAAACGACTTTTTTTTGTTATATAATTGAGTGGCGAAAGCAAAATAACATTAAGAGGAACAGCGATGGAAGAAATTTATAATCCCTTATTTACGCCTTGGAAGATAGGCAATGTAGAAATCAAAAACAGAATAGTTATGACTTCTATGGGCGGAACGTCGATTTTCGGCTGGATGGAGCCCAACCACTTCGATAAAGAAGCCGCTAACTTCTTACTCGAAAGAGCAAAGAACAACGTCGGACTTATACTCCCCGGTATCGCGCCCATTCGCGACATATTGCTCGGCAAGTGGCTTTACCAAGGCAAGGGCAAATTTAAACAACTCAAAGAGTTTATGGACGAGTTCCATAAGACGGGTTGCAAGATGTTCGTACAGCTCACCGCGGGCTTCGGCAGATCTCTTGCCATCAACGATATAATGATAAAAGCTCTCCAAAACAAAGCTCTCGGCACCGTTTTGAAGCCCGTTTTGGACGTCGATTATCTTACCGCCAGCGCAAGTGCCACTCCTAACCGTTGGTATGACGAAGTTTATTCCCGCCCGATGACAATTAAGGAAATCAAAGAAATGGTCGACGCGTTTGCAAAGACTGCAAAACTTTGTATGGACGCAGGCGTAGACGGCGTAGAAATCCACGCTGTTCACGAAGGATACCTTCTTGACCAATTCACGATGAAGTACACCAACCTTCGTACCGACGAGTACGGCGGATCTTTTGAAAACAGATACCGCTTCCCCGTCGAAATCGTCAAAGCGATTAAAGAGGTTTGCGGTAAGGACTTCCCCGTAACTCTCCGTTACTCGGTAGTATCCAAGACCAAGGGATTCGGCAAGGGCGCACTTCCCGGCGAAGACTACGTTGAAGTCGGCAGAGATATGGAAGAAAGCGAGCGCGCAGCCAAGTACCTCCAAGACGCGGGTTACGATATGCTCAACTGCGATAACGGTACTTACGACGCGTGGTACTGGGCTCATCCCGCTCCCTATATGCCCGAAAACTGCAACCTCGAGGACGTCAAACACATCAAGAAGTTTGTCGATATCCCTGTCGTTTGCGCGGGCAAGATGACCCCGGAAGTCGCTGCGGAATGCATTAAGAACGGCGAAATCGACGCAATGGGCGTTGCTCGTCAGTTCCTCGTAGACCCCGAGTGGGTTACCAAACTCATGAACGGGGATATGGCTTCGATACATCCTTGCATTTGCTGTCATAACGCTTGCTTCAATATGGCTCACTATAACGGAGTCGGCAACGATCAAGCTCTTTCCGATAACGCGGGAATGGCGCGTTGCGCTCTTAATCCCGAAACCATGCAGTCCAAGAAGTACAAAATCGTTCCCGCAAAGAAGATCAAGAACGTTGCCGTCATCGGTGGCGGTATCGGCGGAATGGAAACGGCAAGAGTGCTCGCAAAGCGCGGTCATAAAGTAACCGTTTACGAAAAGACAGATAGGCTCGGCGGTGTATTTATCGCGGCGGCGGCTCCGTCTTTCAAAGAAAAGGACAAAGAGCTTATCCGTTGGTACGAAAAAGAAATGCGCGAAAATCCCAACATCGAAGTTAAACTCGGCGTCGAAGTCAAGGATATCAATTCTCTCGGCGCTGACGAAGTAGTCGTCGCTACCGGCAGTGTTCCTCGTAAACTTCGCGTAAAGGGTGCCGAAAAGGCGATAGAAGCTTGCGATTACCTCTATGGTAAAGAAGTAGGACATAAAGTCATCGTCATCGGCGGCGGACTTACCGGATGCGAAATAGCTCTCGACCTTGCCGAAAAGGGACACGAAGTCGCTATAATCGAAATGAAGAACGACCTCGTAGCGGTTAAGGGCGTATGCCTTGCAAATACGTCGTATCTCCGCGATTACTTCGCTCTCCACAGCGACCGCGTAGACGTAAGACTCAACACCGCTCTCAAAGAAATCACGGATAACGGCGTAATAGTTACCGATAAAGACGGCGCAACGCACGAAATCGCGGGCGACTCCGTAATTCTTTCCGTCGGATATATTCCCGCTCCCGTAGACGCAAACGCCAAACTCGTAGGCGACTGCAACGGTATAGGCAACCTCCGCACCGTAATCTGGCGCGCGTGGGACGTCGCAATGAAGATTTAGGAGGCACATATGGAACTCACACTCGAACAACAAGCGATACTTAACGGCGAACAAGGCGAGGTAATGTCTAAAATAATGAAGACCCTCGTCATGTACGGCGAAACTTTCGGCGCGACCAAAATGGTCCCCGTAACTTCGACGTACGGTCATATAGTTACGAGCTTCGGCGTAATAGTCATCAAGGGCGTTTTCGACCTCATGGACGAACTCGTCAACGCCAAAGTCGTAACCAAACAAAAATTCTCGGCGGACCCTCGTCCTTGCGATAAAAACGTTCCTAAAAACCTTTTGCAGGACATCGTATTTAAGGTTATGTACGGACCGCAAAAGAGATACGAAGCGCAACTTAAAGAAATCGGTCTTTTGAACGATCACGCGTTTACTTGCGCTTGCTACTTCCCTGAAGTCGGCAATCGTCCCAAGAAAGGCGATATCCTCTCGTGGGCAGAGTCGAGTGCCGTAAACTACGCTAACTCCGTACTCGGCGCAAGATGTAACCGTAACTCCGGTATTATCGAAATGTTCGGTAGTATCGTAGGGTATGTTCCTTACTTCGGACTCCTCACCGATGAGGGCCGTAAGGCTTCTTGGATTGTCGAGGTTAAGACGACTAAGCGTCCCGAAGCTCAACTTTTGGGATCCGCAATCGGTATGAAAGTGATGGAAGACGTTCCGTACGTCAAGGGTCTTGACAAGTGGCTCGGCACCGAACTCAACGACGACGCGACCACGTTCTTAAAGGACTTCGGCGCGGCAACCGCCTCCAACGGTTCCGTAGGTTTATACCATATCGACAACCTCACTCCCGAGGCAAAAGAATCCGGCGAAGCGCTCATTCGCGAAGACGCCAAAGTCTATGTCGTCGACGACGCCGAACTCGAAAGAGTCAAGGCAAGCTATCCTTGCATCTGGAAGAACAAGGACGCAAAACCCAAGCTCTGCTTTATGGGTTGCCCGCATATGACCCTTGCTCAGCTCCACGACTGGACCCACAAACTCGAAACCGAACTCAGTGCAAAGAATCGTAAGAAAGTCGTCATCAAGACGGTATTCACTTCCGCTCCCGACGTCATCAAGGAATTCGAAAAGACCGAAGACGCCGTTAAGCTCAAAAAGATGGGCGTAGTGCTTTCGTACATCTGCCCGCTTATGTATATGAACAATCCTCTTTGCGCGACCATGCCCGTAATAACGAACTCCAATAAGCTTCGCACTTACACGTCCGCAAGATATTACACCGACGCGGAAATCCTCGATCAAATCACGGGAGGTAAAAGATAATGGAAAAAGTATTCAAAGGTCGTGTAGTAGTACCCGGCACGGTAACTCTTAAAGCTCTTGTTTCTCACGGCGGTTTCAATACGCTTGCTTCTTTCAAAGATTGCAAAGAGGGCAAAAACATTTGTACCGACCAAAACAATAAGGACCTTTACGGCAAATCCACCGTAGGAGTCGCGCTCTGCTTGCCTCAGACGATCGGTTCGACGACGGGCGGAATGGTATTGTATAACGCAGCCGTTATCGGTTGCAATCCGGGAGCGTTGTTATTCTCCAACACTATAGACTCTCTCGCGGCGGCGGGTGCGATACTTGCCTCCGTATGGACGTCCAACGGAATGCCTACCGTAGACGAACTCGGCGACGAATTCTTGAATTACGTAAAAGACGGTATGACCGTCGAAATCAAAGAGGACGGCACCGTCGTTGTCAGCGATTAGTCTAAAAAACCAACGGTAAATAGTATATGCACCTCCTTTTTAGGGGGTGCATGTCGGTTTAACGCGTATCGACCGATATGAAGTGCTGATTGAAAGGCACAAGCACCGAAATTTTTTAGCGTTGACGCGCGCCCGCGTGTTATATAATTTTGATATGGACGAAGTAAGAATAATAGAAGTCAAACGCAGTATATTCGAAAATAACGACAAGGACGCCGATGTTTTGCGCGAAGAACTTAGGGCGAAAGGCGTGTTTTTGTTGAACTTGATGTCTTCACCGGGTAGCGGTAAAACGACAACGTTGATTCGCACCATAAATCTCTTAAAAGAAAGTCTTGGTATCGCGGTAATGGAAGCGGATATAGATTCCGACGTCGACGCCAAAAAGATTTTATCGGCAACCGGAGTGCAGTCGATACAGCTACATACCGGCGGAATGTGTCATCTCGACGCCGATATGACAAGGCAGGGGATAAGAGAACTCGACCTCGACAATACCGATCTCGTCATATTGGAAAACGTCGGAAATCTTGTTTGTCCCGCCGAATTCGATACGGGAGCGACAAAGAATTGTATGATTCTTTCCGTCCCCGAGGGCGACGACAAGCCGTTAAAGTATCCCTTGATGTTTTCGATATGCGACCTTGTATTGATTAATAAAATCGACGTCGCGCCGTATTTCGATTTCGATATCGAAAAATGCAAAGAGTACATTAAACGCCGTAATCCCTTGGCGGAAGTTATTCCGATAAGCGCAAAAACGGGAGAGGGCGTAGATAAATTTGCCGAATGGCTCAAAAAACAAGTAAACAAACAAAAGGAAGGTAGCATATGCCGGAAATGAGTAAAAAGTTCGTGCCCGCACACATGCACGACGCAAATCCGAACCCGAAACTCTTAAAGTTAGTACGCAACATCACCGACAGATTGCCCGGGAAGCTTAAAGGTATCAAGCCCGAAGACCCCGAGTATTGGGGCTTTGCGTGCATATTCGAGGACGAAATGACCGCCGAGGAGCGCGAAAAGTCGCTTGATCTTCTTCTCCAAATGAAGGTTCGCCAAAAGTATCCCTATGCCGAAGTCAAAAATATGTACGGGAAAGACGATCCCACGTTTGAGGAAGTCGTCGGTAAACTCTCCGTCATAGGAATGCTCGAGTACGACTACGGCGACAAATATACCAAGGACGGACCTATTCCCGGCACCACGTATAATCCCGAAGACAGATATTATTGGATACCGTTGTTCGTTCCGGGCTCTGCGGAGTACACCAATATGAACAAAACGCTTATGGACAAGCACCCCGAACTTGCGATGTTCTTCGAGCGTATGACGTTCCTTCCTCTCGAACACATCACCGCGATGATTCCCGAGGGTGGCGCGGGTATCGGAATGCACGTTATCCCCGTCGAAAAGGCTATCGAAATGGAAAATACGACGATGGATATCGAGCATATTTCCTATTGGCTCAAACGCTATGAAGGACATCTCGGCGCGTCGATATGCTCTTGCCGTTACGGTCGCAAAAAGCTTGACGAGGGCTGTGCGGACGACTATGAGGGTTGGTGTATAGGTGTCGGCGATATGGCGGATTATTGTAGCGAAACGGGTAGAGGCTATCCGATTACATACGAACAAGCGATGGAAATCTTAAAGCGCGCCGAGGATAACGGATTCGTACATCAAGTTACCAATATCGACGGCGAAAACAAGATTTTTGCGATATGTAACTGTAACGCCAAAATCTGCAACGCTCTTCGTACGAGCCAATTATTCAACACGCCCAATATGTCCGCATCGGCATATCGCGCTCACGTCGAAAAACAAAAGTGCGTGGCTTGCGGTGCGTGCGTCGAATATTGCCCGGCGGGTGCTCTTAAACTCGGACAAAAACTTTGCAAAGCCGACGGCTCCGAAGTCAAATATCCCAAGCAACCCTTGCCCGACGCAATCAGATGGGGTAAGCATATGTGGGACGAAGATTACAGAGATAAAAACCGCATAAATACCCATGAGTCGGGAACGTCGCCTTGCAAAACTGCGTGCCCCGCGCATATAGCGGTACAAGGTTATCTTAAAAAAGCAAGTCAAGGCAAATACCGCGAAGCTCTTGCGATAATCAAAAAAGAAAATCCCTTCCCCGCGGTTTGCGGTAGAATTTGTAACCGTCGTTGCGAAGACGCTTGCACGCGCGGAACCATCGACTCGGCAGTGTCTATCGACGCCGTTAAAAAGTTCATCGCGGAACAAGACCTCAAAGCCGAACATCGTTATGTGCCCGACGTGGTAATAGCTTCCAACAGAGGACCTTGGCAAGAAAAAATAGCCATAATAGGCGGCGGTCCCGCAGGACTTTCCTGTGCGTACTATCTCGCACAAATGGGATACGCTCCCACCGTGTTTGAAAAGAACGAACGCGCAGGCGGTATGCTGACTTACGGAATACCGTCGTATAAACTCGAAAAGGATGTTATCGAAGCCGAAATAGACATCATCAAAGAACTCGGCGTAGACATTAAACTCGGAGTTGAGGTAGGTAAAGACGTTACGATTCCCGAGCTCAGAGCCGAGGGCTACAAGGCGTTTTATATCGCGATAGGCTGTCAAGGCGGAACTCTCCCCGGTATTGCAGGCGAGGACGCAGACGGCGCGTTTACGGCAGTTGAGTATCTCAAAAACGCAAATACGGGAACCCAAACCGAGAACGGAAATATTGTTGTAATCGGTGGCGGAAACGTGGCGGTCGACGCGTCGAGAGTGGCAAAACGCAGTGGCGCAGTAAACGTACATATGTATTCTCTCGAATCGGAAGACCAAATGCCCGCAAGCGTCGAGGAGATTAAAGAAGCGCGCGAAGACGGAGTGCAAGTCGAATGCGGTTGGGGACCGAAAGAGGTCGTCGTTACGGACGGAAAGGTTTCGGCAGTCGTACTCAAAAAATGTTTGAGAGTACGTGACGAGAACGGCGCGTTCAGTCCCGTTTACGATGAAGCAGATACCGTTACGGTACCCGCGGATAAAGTGATATTCGCAATAGGACAAAAAATCGTTTGGGGCAACCTTTTGGAAGGCTCCGACGTCGAACTCGGAAGAGGCAGGGGACCCGTTGCCGACGGATATACGTATCAAACGTCGCAAGAAGACATATTTGTCGGCGGGGACGTCTTCACGGGACCTAAGTTCGCTATCGACGCGATAGCGCAAGGGCATGAAGCCGCCGAAAGCCTACATAGATACGTTCAAAACGGACATATGACCATCGGTAGGGATCCTCGCAGATTCGTGCAATTCGACACAAGCGACATTCTCGTGGAGAGTTACGATAACTCCTCCCGTCAAGTCGCCACTGACGGAACCGAGAAGTCTTTCCGCGATGTTCACGGCACTCTTACGGAAGAACAGGTCCGTACCGAAACGGCTCGTTGTTTGGGTTGCGGAACGGTAGTCGTAGACGTCAACCGTTGTATAGGTTGCGGACTGTGCACGACTCGTTGTAAGTTTGACGCGATAACTCTTCACCGCGATCATCCCGAAGCAAGCACTATGGTTACGGCGGAAGCCAAGTTCGGCAAGATATTGCCCAATATGGTCAGACGCGCAGCGAAGATAGTGTTTACTAAAAAGACCGATGAAGAAAAGAAGTTCGTCGCCGAACGCAAAAAGGCTTATAAGGAAGCCGTAGAAGCATCTCGAAAGGATAACAAGGACTAATGCACGAACTCGGAGTGGTTTTCCACTGCATTAAAGAAGTTAATAAAATCGCTGCGGAAAACGGAGTGGAAAAGGTCAATTCCGTAACCGTTCAGATAGGCGAGGTTTCGACCGTCCTTCCGTACCTTTTTGAGGACTGCTGGAATTGGGCGGTAAAAAAAGAAACCGTCCTTCTCGACTCGACGGTCAAGATAGAAACGCTTCCCGCCGTTACGCATTGTGAGAGTTGCCTAAAAGACTATCCGACGGTTAAGCACGGCAAAATTTGCCCGTACTGCGGTAGCGAACACACCTACCTGCTTACCGGCAACGAACTTGTTATCAAAGAAATCGAGGTAAAGAATTAAATTCAAATCAACCCCAAAGAAGCCGTTAAACTGTGGAAGCAAGAGGGCAAAAGTACAAGCGAAATAAACGCCCTTAAGTCCGAGT
>CAYZOJ010000035.1:0-12371 GCA_964480195.1 uncultured Christensenellaceae bacterium
ATCTTGACGGCTGTATTTCGCTACAGGGCAATAGTATTAACATCGAGAAAATCGGCAATTTTAGAAGAAAAACAGCAAATTTACGTAAGTTTTAGCCTGCCTTGTGTAAAGGGAGGTGGCACGGCGTCGCCGTGACGGAGGGATTGTCATTCTGCTCCTAAATACCTTCATCAACGGCACCGCCGTTGTATATCATCACGCGATAGCGTGTATATCATCACACGGAGTGTGTATATCATCAATCCGCAAGGATTGTATAACGGGCGCAAGCCTCGCTTGCGCCCGTCGAGAGCGTGTCAAGTAAATCTCAAAAAAATCAAAATATGCTATCCGCTAAAGTTCTCCGTATAAGAAAAAATAGGCTAACGTGTTATCGTCAGCCTATTAAAGTACTAATCATTCTCGCATATTTTTTTGAGATTTACTTCGTAACAAGCATATGGTCGTTGATTAGGTTTTTGTTGTTGTCTACAGGTACCTCGTTTTCGACGTCGAACGCGAAATCTCCGTCTATATCTATGCACAGCACGATATCCCCGTGGCGGTTAGTGCGGTAGGTTACTATTCCGCGGTCGTAGAGGCGGTTCATAACCTCGATGTCGGGATGTCCGTGCTTGGTGCTGTCGTCGCACGAAATTATCGCGTACTCGGCGGTGATGTAGTCGAGGAACTCTGCCGAGGAGCTTGTATTCGAGCCGTGGTGTCCGATTTTGATAAAGTCTACGTCCAATGCGTTTTCGCCGAGTTTTTCCATAATCCAAGGCTCTGTCGATTCGCTTATCGCGTCACCGGTGAGGATAAGTTTTCGTCCCGCGCATTCGACGGTAACGATAGGGCTCATGCCGTTGCTTTCGTCGGCGTCGTATTCGCCGTCGCCGTTTTCGAACCTCGCGTAACCGGGCGCGTAAACGTTAATCGTGCAGTATTCGCCGAGGATGGTATAATCGAACCCGTCCTCGTCGATGGGCATATTGTGTTCCCCGTCGACTTCCGCTTTGATACGGTCGATAAAATCGGAATAAGTTTTGGTTTTGTCGCAATTATTGTAAATTACGTTTTTGACGACGTAAGCGTCCATAACCGCGGTAAGCATATTGTAGTGGTCGGTATCGGGATGGGTTACGATGAGGTAGTCGATATCTTCAAGGGAAAGTTTTGCAAGATACGCAAGAAGATCCGCTCTCGTTTGGCTGAGTCCCGATGAAGTACTGCCGGCGTCGATCATCACGGTGAGCCCGTCTTCGAAATCGAGGAGCACGGCGTCGCCCTGACCTACGTTTATGAAGTGGGCTTCAAATACGACGTTTTCGAGGATGACCTGTTCGTTTGCGGTAACGTTACCGCCGAGGCGAACGACGTCGAGGTTGCCGGCACTCGGAGAAGAGGGTAAATCCGAGCCGGAAGAATCCGAACCGGAAGAATCCGAGCCCAAGTAGTCAATTATCGCTTCGCCGACGGGGCTGAAAGAGAGCGCGACGAGTAGGGCGAGTATTATCGCGATGACGATAGCGAGGTACAACGAACTTTTGTTGGATTTGGTATTTGCACGAGATTTTTTGTTTGCCATAATATATTCTCCTAAGGTACCGCGTCGGGCGGTACGGAACTATAATATTATTGTACTATACGCGCCCCCGATTTTACAATCCAAAACTCAAAAAAATTCGGTATTGAAAAATATATACTTTTATTATATAATACATATATCACGTCTCATAAGGAGATCCAAATGAAACTCGATTACAAAAAGACAATCAAAGTCGGTCTTGCATTTGCCATCATAATGGTGTTCTGGACCGCATACGACTATGTTATCCCGCTTTTGCTGGAAAACACGTACGGACTTTCCAATATGATGCGCGGACTTATAATGGGTCTTGACAACTTGTTGTCGCTCTTCTTGCTCCCGCTCTTCGGTAAGATTTCGGATAAGTCCACGTCCAAATACGGTAGACGTACTCCGTTTATCGTAATAGGTACCGTAATTAGTGCGATACTTATCATTTTTGTACCTGTCGCTTCCAACTCTCAGCTCAAAGAAGCCACCGCGCTCAGAGAACAAATCGTCAACACCACGGTCGAGGGTTACACCTACACCGACCATAACGGCGTAACGTACGATGCGGAAAGCCTTTACAGTATGCTTTATAGGGAAGGCGCAAAGAACTCCGACTACTGTGACCGTAGTTACTTCAAGGGCGACGAAGCCGAGTATCTCAAAATTGCTCTTCATCCTTATGAACTTAACGAGGACGGCGAACTCGAATATACCGATGAATACAATATGTATGTTAAGACGGGTATAAACAGTTTCGCATCCGATCAGATTAACGAAACGATTACCAAAAAAGAACCGGCGTCTTTGATAATCTATATGATAATATTGCTTATCGTCCTTATTGCGATGGCAACGTTCCGTTCGCCGGCTGTCGCGTTGATGCCCGACGTAACGCCCAAGCCTTTACGTTCGCAAGCCAACGCGATGATTAACCTTGTAGGAGGCGTAGGCGGTGCGATAGCGTTCCTTATTTACACGATAACGCTTCTTATCAACCCCACGGGCTACATAGCGATATTCGTAGCGGTAGGAGTTGCGATGATTATACTCCTTGCTCTCTTCCTGTGGCTCGTTAAAGAAAAGAAACTCGTCAAAGAATGCGAGGACCTTTGTGCGGAATACGGTATCAGCAACGACGACGAGGACGAAGTCCCCGCTAAGTCCGAAGACAACCAAGAACTTCTTACCGCGGATCCTCAAAAAGCCAAGAAGTCGAGATTTATTTCTCTTATGCTTATACTCGCGTCGATCTTTATGTGGTTTATGGGCTATAACGCAATAAGCTCCAATCTTTCGATTTACGTTACCAAGACGCTCGGATTGAGCTCGGGTATCGGCGGAATCATTTCCGGCGTGTCGATGGGTATTTCCGCCGTCGCGTTCATACCCGTAGGCGTACTTGCAACCAAGATCGGCAGACGTAAGTCCATTATGCTCGGTTGGGCGCTTGCAATCCTTTCGTTCATATTGATATTCTTCTTCGCGGGCTCTCCCAGCAGTTACGCGATGTACCTCTTCACGGTATTCTACCTCATTGCAGGCTTCGGCTTGATTATCGCAAACGTCAATACCTTCCCGATGGTTGTCGAGCTCAGCACTTCCGATACCGTCGGTAAGTACACCGGATACTACTATGCGGCAACGATGAGCGCGCAAGCAATCACTCCCTTTATCGCAGGCGCGATAATGGACGCATGGGGCACCAAGTATCTCTTCCTTTACTCGACGATTTGCGTTGTCATATCCGTTGTATTGATGTTCTTCGTAAAGCACGGCGACAGCAAGGCAATCCCGCCCAAGAGCAAACTCGAGTACCTCGGAGCAGACGACTAAGGAGAAGTTATGAGTAGGAGATTAGCAAAGTTTGTAGTATTAGTGTTTACTATGGTAGTAGTGGCACTGTTGGTAGTCAGCGTCGTCGGTATATTTAACGGCGAGGAAAAGGAAACGAATGTAACCGCATTCGACCACGGTACGAAACCGGAAGGGGAGGCTCTCTCGTTAGAGCTTCCTGATCCCAACGACAAGGAAGCCGTAATCGAATTTGTCGCGGAGCTCTATAGAGTAGCTTGCGTCAATTATCAGAATACGGAAAACGTAGCGTATATGGTTAAGTCCTCGACTTTAATGCTTAATATGATAGATGTTCCCGGGTATCGTTTTTGCGTTAAGAACGGTGACGAGTTCAGATATCTCGAGTATTCGTTTATAGACGATGCGGACAATCCGATGATAGCTTTAATCAGCGCGATTATGGGAACCGTAGCCGGGGATAGCACGCAATTTGCACTTGCGCAATATACCGATTCCACGATGGATACGATGGTCGCGCGTCGAGTTGTACTCAATAAGAACGCCGAATACATCAGCCGTACGGAAAACGAAGACGGAAGCATTGATTTTAACGTAGACTGGTCGTCTGTTGCCGAAACGGAAGTTGATAAGCCCGTTTATTATGCAGGTCAAAGCGAACGTTTTCAACATACCGATCATACCGTCAATGCGCAAACCATAACGGAAGCGAAGGTTACGTATAACGCGGAAGAAGGCTATTATATTTGCGAATTTACGTTGGATCCCGACCTTGCTCCTCTCGAGCGCACCCTTCCCAGCTTAAAGGCGAATTCCGAAAGAGAAGACGCGCATTATACCGAATTAAAGCAGGTAATGCATATTTGGGACAACGGTTACTTCAAATACTACAATGCCGTCGACAAATGGGAAGCAAGTAACGGTGCCGTAACTTCTACCATAGATTTCCACACGACGTACTATTACGACGAAGTGCATACCGATATATCCAATTATCAATATATGTCGGAAATGTGCCATAAATAATGTAAAAGCAAATGCAAAAAACGACTAACGGAAGTTAGTCGTTTTTTTTCTGCTTGTTAAAACGTAAGCAGTCCTTTTGCTTTGTTTAAAATGTCGAGTGCGCCGTCGTAATAGTCAACGGAGTTAGGTATAATCGTGTCGGGCGCGCCGACGACCGCGACGGGAGCTTTGAGATAACGGAAACACGCGTTTTGAACGTTCACGGCGATGTCGCTCAAAATGCTTGAACGTTTGTTGCATACGCCCGCGACTATAAGTCTTCCGGTCTTTTTTACCGAGTCGCATACCGCCTGATAATCGAACGGGACAATGCTTCTGGCGTCTATGATTTCCATTGAAATTTCTGGGTGCGCCTCTTGCGCGGAAAGGGCGGAATACAAAGCGGGACCGAGTGTTAAAACCGTAATATCGGTACCCGTTTTGCGCAATGCGGATTCCCCGAACGGGATTTTATAGCATTCAATCGGCACTCCGTCTTTACGGAAGCGCTCGGGCATATCATAGAGTTCGCGACTCTCGAGAACGACAACGGGGGCGTTTACGCTAAGAGCGGAAGCCACCAATCCTTTTGCGTCATATGGTGTTGCGGGATATATGATTTTCAGTCCGGGTACCGCCGAAAGCATACCGACGGGATCTTGAGAGTGTTGCGCGCCGTATCCTTTGCCGACGGGAAGCCGTAGGGTTACGGCAAGATTGAATTCACCGCCCGAAAGACCTCTCCATTTTGCAAGTTGGTTTACGAGCTCGTCCGCGCCTCTGAACATAAAATCGGCGTACAGTAGTTCTATAAGCGCGCGCCCTCCGCACATTGCGTATCCGGTGGCAGAACCTATTATAGCCGATTCCGCTATGGGTGCGTTGAACAGCTTTTTGTGCGGGAGAATCGTTTCGAGCCCGTTGAACACACTCGATTGAGAGCCGTATCCGCGTACGTCTTCGCCGTAAGCGGTGAGATTAGGGTCGGAAACGAGTGCGTCCTCGACTGCCTCGGCGATTGCGTCGCGATAGGTTATCTCTTCGCGCGGTTTGTGCGCAGTCGAAATATGCTCCGAAGTTTTACGAGGTTCTTCCTCTTTAAATGTTAGTTCGCTTTCGGTTATTGCTTCGAGATAGCGGGCGTTGTCGATGTCGGGATTGTTAGGAGCCGTTTCAAGCGAAACCGCACAAGCAAAAGCTTTTGCCACGGTGTCTTTTACGTACTCACGGATTTTTATAAGTTCAGCTTCGGACGAAATGTTTTCGTTAAGAAGTGCCCGCCCGAAAGTCGTAATAGGATCTTTGAGTTTGTTTTCCGCAACCTCTTCGGCGGAACGATACTTTTCGTTATCTCCGAGGCTGTGTCCCGAAAATCTGTAAGCCGTAAAATTCAAGAGGGCGGGACCTTTGCCTTCGAGGAGTAACGCCTTTTTTCTCGAAACGGCGTCGGCGACGGCAAGAGGGTTAAAGCCGTCTACGGTCTCCGCGTGCATAGCCTCCGGATTTATGCCCGCTCCGAGGCGTGCGGGATTCCCCATACCGCTTGTTTCGGTATGTGTGTTTCCGCCTCGCGCGTACACGTTGTCGGTTACGGCAAAAAGTAACGGAAGTCCGCGTTTGGTATCCCAAATATCGCGGAATTGTTTCATAGACGCGAAGTTCATTGCTTCGTAAACCGAACCGCACGCCATTGCCCCGTCCCCGAGATCGGATATCACAATGCCGTCCGTATTAGATATGAGTTTATATAATGAAGCCCCGAGCGCGAGCGGTGCGCTTCCGCCGACTATAGCGTTGTTCGGGTAGATTCCGAGAGGCGTAAAGAAAGCGTGCATACTTCCTCCGAGCCCTTTTTGGAAACCGCTTTTGCGCCCGAAAATTTCGGCAAAAGCTCCGTAGAGCGTAAACAAAATACAGTCGTGTTTTTTGTTGCCGGTAAAAGCCACTTTAACGTATTCGGAAACGTGTGCACCTTTACCGAACATTACCTTGTCGATTTTGTCGTCGTCTTGAGTTTCTTGAAAACGCAAACCGCGTGCAATGAGTTCGCCGTGGCTTCGGTGTGTTCCGAAAATGAAATCACGTTCGTCTGTCGCGAGAGCTTTACCGACGGCAACGGCTTCTTGTCCTAAGGATAAATGTGCGGGACCCGAAAATTTGAATGGGACGCCTGCATACTCTCCGCGAGAATGACTTTCCGCGACGGCAGTTTCGAATTCGCGTATAAAAAGCATATCGCGATAAACGCATTCGAGAGTTTTTTTATCGTATCCCGAATTTTTCAACGATAGAGAATAAGCGTTAATCGGGATGTTAGGAACGAGGATATCCTTAGTCATCTATAAACAGTCCTTCGCGAATGATTTCCGATACCGAGGGGTGGGGGAAGATGATTTTGCGTATTCTGTCGATGTCGACTTCGAGGTCGATAAACGATGTTGCGAGAGTAACGTATTCGCCGGAGTAAGGACCTATTGCGCTAAATCCCAGGAGTTTTTTGCCGTTTTCGTCGAGAATGAGCTTCGCGAACCCGTCGCGTTCGTCGTTTTCGGCGACGTAACGCCCGGAGTAAGAGAGGGGGATTTTAACGATTTTGACTTTAAGATCGTTTGCCGTCGCGCGTTCTTCCGATAAGCCTACTGAGGCGATTTCGGGAGACGTGTATACAACGGACGGTACGGTGTCGTAAGACATTTCGTCGTCCTTTCCGGAGATATTATTGACGGCGACTTCGGACTCTCTGTAAGCGGTGTGCGCGAGAGTTGAGATACCGTTGACGTCGCCCGCCGCGTATATGCCGGGAGTTCCTGTTTCGAGGCGAGAGTTTGTATAAATTTTACCGCCGGAAATATCCAGCCCTAACTTTTCAAGACCCAAGTTAAAGTGGTTCGGACGTCTTCCGGTTGCCACCAAAACCTTGTCGCAAGGTATATCTATATTTTCGCCTTCGATACGTAAAGTAACCTTTTCGTCACCCATACGTATAACTCTGGCGCCCGAAACTATCTTAATTCCTTTTTTGAGCAAACGTTTTTCGAGGACAGATACGATGTCCGAATCTATTTGCGGAAGAATGCGTTTGCCGACTTCGATGATAACGACGTCGGAGCCTACGGTTCCAAAGTATTCGGCAAGTTCTACGCCTATAACGCCACCGCCGATTACTGCGAGTCTACGCGGTATTTCGGGCATATCGAACACCTCGGTGTTGGTAACGGCAAAGCCGTCTTTAAGGGACGCGTGTATGCCGGGTATGGGCGGAATGAACGCGCTCGAACCCGACGCGACAAGGATGTTTTCGGCGTAAATTCTGTCGTCGCCGAGACTTACCGAGAAAAGATTATCCTCCTTGCCTTCGACGAACGCCACCGCCTTATAGACGTCGACGCCGAGTTTTTTAAGTTTTTGCTTTATTCCGGCAACGAGTATTTTGACGACTTTATTTTTGCGGGCGACGAGTGCTTTTTGATCTACGTACGCGTCCCCGTCGAGAACAAGCCCGTATTTTGCGCCTCCTACGGCGTGATCGAGCATTTTAGCCGTATTCAAAAAGGTTTTACTCGGAATGCAACCCGAGTTGAGGCAAACTCCGCCGAGTTCGTTTTTTTCGACGAGAGCGACTTTCAAGCCCGCTTCTGCGGCGCGTTCGGCGCCGTTGTAACCGGCGGGACCTCCGCCAATGACTATAAGATTATAAACAAGTTTTTCCATAGCAAATTATCCGAAATATTTAAGAAGTTCAGAGGGTTTATCTATAAATTCCGTCGCGCCGACTTCGGCAAGACGCTCTTTAGACGCAAATCCCCAAGTGCAGAATACGCCGTGAAGTCCCGCGTTTTTTGCGCAAAGCACGTCGACGGGGCTGTCGCCGAGGTAAAGGGTTGTCGATTTATCGGAGCCGAGAGCTTTTAGACATGCGTTCGGCATGTTAGCTTCGGGCTTTTGAGGTCTTCCGTCTATGATACCGACGGCGACGGAAATTTTGTTTCCCCAAAATTTATTTACGAGTTCATTGAGCATAGGCTCCAATTTGTTTGACACGATTCCCATTTTTATGCCTTTTGCGTAAAGGGCGTCGATGAGCTCGTTTATGCCGTCGTAAGGGCGAGTTTTGTCGGCGAGGTGGTCTTTATAATAGTCCTTAAATTCGGCGTAAGCGACGTCCACGAGGTCTTTTTTCCATTCGGGAAGTCCGCGAGAAACGAGCATTCTGATGCCGTCGCCGACAAAGCTTCTTACTTCGTCATAAGTGCGTTCGGGGAGCCCGTGGAGCTTAAGCGCGTGATTTAGCGACGCTTGTAAATCCAAAAGCGTGTCGGACAGGGTTCCGTCCATATCGAAAATTACGGTATCGTACATATTACCTCTCGTGCGCACGTGCGCGTTTTGATGTCGGAATATAGTTCCGTTACAATGATACCATAAATCGCGCGCGATATAAAGTATTTATCCGATTTTTAAGTTAAACGTAATTAGTCAAAAAATTCACAAAACGTTCAACGTGATATTGCCAAGAGTTCAAACTCGTACTTTACAATATAGCCAACATAAGAAATCCGAAAATAGAGTTTTTTCTCCGCTTGCTCGGACCTTATGAATACCTAAATTTCTCAATCCCTCCTCCACAAAACAAAAAAAGAAGACCGGCAAGCGGGTCTTCTTGCTTTAATAAGAGTTTTTAGTCAGGGAGATAGAGCTTGAGGGTATCTTCTATCCAGTAGTCGGTTACGGTGTTCGGCGCCGACGGTTCAAGACTTTTAAGTTCGAGGTATAAATCCACGCCGTCGGTCGGATCGTGCCATAGGTCCATAAACGAGTAGTCGAACTCGTTAAGATGTTCTCGGGCATACGCTAAGGCGTCGTCCTTTACGATTTTGATTTTTCTTGAATTGTCGACGAGAGGAAGAATGTTGTCTTCGATAAGCTTTATTACTTCGTCGTCGCGTTCGATTACGGTTATCGACGTAACGATAGGATTCCGAGCGCACGCAGATACGAAATAACCGATTCCGAGACCTCCGACAAGCACGTTGCCTTTTGCGCGCGATAACGGTTTTTTCATGGTTTCGATTTCGTTCGGTTTAAGGGACATCCATTCTCTACCGCTTTCGTATATCACGGGGAACGAAAACGCCTCACTAAAATATCCGAGGGTAGGGATAATCCTTCCCGCAAAATCTATTTTCGGGTCGGAAGCCACAAACAATTCGTACGGGGCGTAGGTTTCAAGTCCTATCGACCATTTGCCGTTTTTAAGTCCGCCGTCGTCAAGCTTGCGCATTAAAAGCTTGTAAAAGGGGTCTTCAGTGTAAACGGACGCGTCATTTTGCTTTACCATCGGCAGAAAGTAGTTGCCTATTATGGCTTTATCTTCCTTATTAGAGCTGTCCAGACCGTATAGCGACGCAAGAAGCAGAGGGTATGCAAACTTTACGGAAGACTCGTCGCCGTTGGTGACGTCGCGGATGAGTTTTTCGGTAATCGCTCTCGGCGAGTACGTAAGGTAATCGGCAACAAAGCCGAATATGCTGTTTTCGGTATCTGTAAATTTCATAATGAAAGAGCCCGCCGTGGCGGGCTCGAATGATTAGTCTATTTTTAATTTTGCGTTGAGCTCGCGGATCTTGTCGATATCGACCTTTACCACTTCGCGGTCATATGTCAAAAGACCATTGATTTCGTCCTCGACGTCGCTTACTTGCGTGTATACCGTCGCACTCAAACCCTTAGGAATATGGTGGAGTATTTCGCGGTTAAAGAGTCTGTGGTAGGCTTTTTCAAAACTCTCCAAAGACCCGAACTTTTTGTATCCGAAGCTACGAGATTTGTTGAAAACGTGACCTTTTACATCTACTGAATATCCGCCGAATTCCGAGAGTACCAAGACTCTTCCGCGTAAATCGCGATGGGGGAATGTTATGGGGTAGAAGTAGATGTGCCAGCTCTTAAAGTCGCCTCCGCCTTGATCGTGCCAACCGCTTGCGTGGTCGATGGGACGGGTGGTGTCGAATTTTTTAATGAACTTGACGGCTTTGTTGGCGTCGAATTGTCCCCAGCTTTCGTTGAACGGTACCCATACGGCAAGGGAAGTCGTGTTATATAAAGTTTTGATTGTGCGTTCGGCGTCGACGTAATACTCTTCTCTTCCCGCTTTATTCGATCTTCCGAACAACCAATAGAGGTGGTCCCAAACGGGTATTTGCAAGAAACCGAGTGCGCCGTTATGCGGGATGTTTGCGCCCATACCACCGCTTATGAAATCCTGCCAAACGAGCATTCCGAGTCTGTCGCAATGGTAGTACCAGCGTCGCGGTTCGATTTTTATGTGCTTGCGTAGCATATTGAAGCCCATTTTTTTGCAGATTTCGATGTCGTAAATCATTGCTTCGTCGGAAGCGGGAGTATACAAACCGTCGCTCCAGTAGCCTTGGTCCAAAAGCCCGTTGTGGAAGTAGGGCTTATTGTTGAGCATTATGCGCGGAATGCCTTTGCCGTCTTTACCGACGGAGAACTTGCGCATACCGAAGTAGGAGCCGATTACGTCCTCCCCGTAAGTGATTTTGAGGTCGTAAAGGAAGGGATTTTCGGGGCTCCAAAGTTTTGCGTCGTCAATTTTGAGTACGCATTCGCCGTTTTCGAGCGCGCTTTCGGCAACGATTGTTTCACCGTCGTAAGCAACGGCTTTACCGTCGGCAGGTGCGTTTGCGTCAACCTTTACGGTAAGCGTTCCGGCGTCGATGTCGGGAGTGAGGTAAATAGCTTTTGCGTAAGTTTCAGGCACGGATTCGAGCCATACGGTCTGCCATATACCCGACTGAGGAGTATAGAAAATGCCTCCGCGGTTGATTTTTTGTTTGCCTCTTGCTTGGGGCTTGGTGTCGCTCGGGTCTGTTACCGTAAGGGTGAGTTCGTTTTCGCCGTCGACTATTGCCGAGGTTATGTCGATAGAGAAGGGGAAATATCCTCCGCGGTGGCGTTTGACTTCGGTGCCGTTCACGTATACTACGGCTTCGTAGTCGACCGCGTCGAAATTAAGAAGGATTCTGCCTTTGTTAAAATCTTCGGGTAGGGTGAAAGTTCTGCGATAATACAGTACGTCCGTCGGCATTACGATACGTTCCACCCCGCTCAAAATACACTCGGGTGAGAACGGAACGGTGATTTTGCCTTGATAGTCGGAAAGCGGTACGCTTTTATCGAGTATGGCGTAGTCCCATTGTCCGTTAAGACAAATGTAGGAGTCGCGCTTGAGTTGCGGGCGCGGATACTCCGGGAGCGGATTGTTGACGTCGAGGGTCTTGCCGAATCTTGTTAAGAGTCTGTCGAATTGCATATAAATTCTCCGTTAAATTTAGGTATAATAATGATACCAAAAAAGCGTCCGATTTGCAATAGTGAATTTAGATTGTCTTGACTATTGGCAGAAGAAATATTAAAATAGAAACATGAACGCACAAGCGGAACTGGAAAAGTTGATACAATTTAATTCCGAAAGGGAACTGACGCCGAGTTTATTATTGCATTGCTGTTGCGCGCCTTGCGCGAGTTATTGCATAGAATATCTTGCTCCGCATTTTAATCTTACCGCCTTATACGATAATCCAAACATAACCGACGAGACGGAATATCGTAAGCGTTTTTCGGAACTCGAACGTCTATGCGGGATTTTCGGAGTGCCGGTCATCGACGCCGGATACGACGGCAACAAGTTTTTCGACGCGGTAAAAGGGCTGGAAGCCGAACCCGAACGCGGTTCGCGTTGCTCGGTTTGTTTCGAGTTGCGCCTTGCGGATGTCGAAAAATACGCTTCGAGATACGACTATTTCGCAACGACGCTTACTTTGAGCCCCTTGAAGAATGCCGAACTTATCAACAAAATCGGTTCGGAGATTTCGGATAAGTATTTGCCGACCGACTTCAAAAAACGCAACGGATACAAGCGTAGCATAGAGCTTTCCAAGGAATACGGTTTGTATAGGCAAAATTATTGCGGTTG
>CAYZOJ010000035.1:12471-15634 GCA_964480195.1 uncultured Christensenellaceae bacterium
TCGCGCGACTATAGTATAATTTTACTATACCGATTCAAAGGAGTTAGTATGAATAAAGTTTACAGTATCGCCAAAGTTTTGGCAAAGACAAGATTGAACGCCGATTACGCTCGTTTGGTGCGTAAGGTTTACACAAAAGTGGGAACTCTTACCGCCGAATATTCGCCGTCGGCGGAGCCTGTAATGTTCGAAGACAGGCTCAACCTCGAGTATCGCACGATAAAAGTCGGCGAGATTTGGGATAGACAGGAATACGGTTGCGGTTGGTTCCGTTTTAAGGGCGAAGTACCCGCAAGCGCAAAAGGCAAGAAGATTGCGTTATTGCTGTCTACCGGCGGTGAAGGTTGCGTATATACCGAGAACGGGACCCCGAAGTCGGGTATTACGGAAATCAACGCTTTTGTAGAGTATCAACAACCCTGCGTCGGCAAACGCTATTACGACTTTACCGAATGCGCCGAGGGCGGTGAAAAAATCGACATATGGATGGACTGCGGTAACAACCACATGCCCCCGGATCCGCGCAGAATCGCAAGATTTAAGCAAGCCGACATAGTCGTCGTCGACGAAAAGGCAAAGAGCGCGTTTTACGATGCGACGGCACTTTTGTATCAGTGGTCGTTACTTAAGCCCGGCGACGAAAAACGCGCGTCGATTTCTTCTTCGGTTCGTAAGATTTTGTCGCTTGCGTCAAAGGGAGATTACGACGGCGCGAAAGAAGCATATAAAGCGGAATGCGAAAGAGGCGAAGAATCTCCTTACACCGTATATGCTACGGGACACGCGCACCTCGACCTTGCATGGCTGTGGCCGATGAGAGAAACCAAGCGTAAAGCGGAGCGTACGTTCAGCAACCAGCTCCGCAATATGGATCGTTATCCCGAATATGTATTCGGAGCGAGCCAACCTCAACAATTTGCTTGGATGGAAGAAAGATATCCCGAGCTTTTTGAAGAACTTCGTTCGGCTGTAGAGCGCGGACAACTCGAGCTTCAAGGCGGAATGTGGGTCGAATGCGACACCAACGTAACGAGCGGTGAAAGTCTTATCCGTCAAAACCTTTACGGCAAGCGTTATTGGAAAGAGAAATTCGGCAAAGATATGCGTATGTGCTGGTTGCCGGACGTATTCGGCTTTAGCGGAAACCTCCCGCAGATTATCAAGAAATGCGGAATGGATTATTTCGAAACCATCAAGCTTAGCTGGAACGAGCATAATAAATTCCCGCACAGACTGTTCATATGGGAGGGTATCGACGATTCCGACGTTATCGTCCATATGCCCCCGGACGAAACCTACACGAGCGAAGGTTTTGCGTGGAGCTTAATGCACGCGTTGGATAACTATCCCGAAAAAGACAGGGTTAAGACCTTCGGTTTATTGTACGGTATGGGCGACGGCGGTGGCGGTCCCGGAGAAGGTCACATCGAAGCCGTTCGTCACGAAAGAGAGCTCAAGGGACTTCCCAAAGTCGTAATGGCTCCGGCGATAGACTGCTTCGATAAGCTTGCCGAGTCCAAGGATGTTCTCGTACGTCACAAAGGTGAACTTTATCTCGAAAAACACCAGGGCACGTATACCACTCAATCCCGCAACAAGTACTATAACAGACGTATTGAGTTCGCGCTCCACAACGTCGAATTTTTGGCAACGGTAGCGGAGCCCAAAGGCTACGTATATCCCAAGGAAAAAATCGAGGCGATTTGGAAAGAAATGCTTCTTTACCAATTCCACGACATTATTCCCGGTTCGTCAATCACTCGCGTCTATAAAGAGAGCGTCGAACGTTACGAGATAATGTTTAAGGAACTTAAAGAAATCCGTAACGATATAGTTAAATTCCTTGCAACCGGCGAAAGCAAAGAGCCGACCGCTATAAACTTTACTTCCGCAAGACACAACGGACTCGTATCGCATAAAGACAAGTGGTACGTCGCGGACGTCGCTCCGTATTCTTCTGCAAAACTCGTCCCGTTCGAGGCTCCCGCAAAGACTCCGCTTTCCTATGGCGAAGACTACATAGAGTCCGACCTCTACCGCGTGGCGTTTGACGCGAACGGCAATATCGTCGGTCTTTTGGATAAGCGCACAGGAAAGGATTTCTGCGGAAAATATCTCAATAAACTCAACGTCTATAACGATAAACGCCTGCACTATAACGCATGGGACATCGACATCAACTACACCAAGACCATGCCTGCGGAGTTCAAACTTATAGGTACCGAAACGACCATGAACGAAGGTTCCGTCACGCGCGAGAATACATATAAGTATAAGAGCTCGAGACTTACGCAAAAAGTCGTGCTTACTATCGGCAAACCTCTTGTCGAGTTCGTAACGATGATAGATTGGCACGAAACGCACAAAATGCTCCGCGCAGATTTCCGTCCCTCGGTGTTTGCAGATGAAGTTACTTGCGACATACAGATGGGTAACTTGAAGAGAAGCACTCACGACGATACCAAGATCGAGAAAGCTCAATTCGAGATTTGCGCTCATAAATGGGTTGACGTTACCGCAAAGGACGCGGGTCTTTCCGTACTCACTCACGAAAAGTATGGCTGGAGAGTAAAGGACGGACTTATTTCCTTGAACCTTTTGCGTTCTCCCGTATATCCCGATCCTACCGCGGACAGAGGCTCTCACATCATTAAATACGCACTGTATCCGCACGCGGGCGATTATAACGAAGCAGATACACAAAGCCTTGCGTACCTCTATAACAACCCGTTGCATATCGTTGACGAATGTGTCGATTTAGTACCGCAATTTGTATCCTCAGATACACATATCGTAGTAGAAACGGTCAAACCCGCTGAGAGCGGAGAGGGCATAGTCGTACGTCTTTACGAAGATACCGGCGCACATCGTACGGCGACCTTAACCACGCCCGTAACCGGCACCGCCTACGAAACCGATATGCTCGAAAACATAATCGGCGACATAGATCTCAACGCACTCACGTTCAAGCCGTTCGAGATAAAGACGATACTCATAAAATAGTCCCCGTTCAATAAACCTAAGAGCAACCCGAGGGTTGCTCTTTTTATTTAAGTATACCACATTGATATTTGCCTAACGGCAAATGATGTTTTCGCTTGCGCGAAAGTTTAGGTCTTTAAGATCAGAAAACCGATTTTCTCGATGTAAATACTATCGCTGT
>CAYZOJ010000036.1:0-13830 GCA_964480195.1 uncultured Christensenellaceae bacterium
GCGCGCAATACAGAAGGAATTCGGCTCGAGGTCTTCCGTTACCGTGCTTCCGCCCGCTATAAACGCGCCGTCGCCGATATCGAGTGGCGCGATTAAATTCGCGTTACATCCTATAAAAACGTTCTTGCCAACCTTGGTACGCTGTTTGATTTTGCCGTTATAATTTGCAAACACCGTCCCGCAACCGACATTGGTCCCCTCTCCGACTTCCGCATCTCCTATATACGCAAGGTGCGCGCTCTTTACACCGTTGCCGAGAACGGAATTTTTGACTTCGACATAATCCCCTACACGACAATCGTCGCCGATTACGCTACCGCTCCTCAAACACGCAAACGGTCCGACAGTCGTTCGAGAACCTATTTTTGCGCCTACCGCATACGTCGAACGCACGTCCGAATTTTCGCCGATAACAGTATCCGTAAGATCGGTAAAAGAATATATCGTCGTCCCTTTTCCGACGGAGCTTTTGCCCGAAATCGACACCATGGGATAGATTACGGCGCCGTAGCCCAACTCGACGGAAGACTCTATAAAAGTAGTCGATACATCTTTTACGCTCACTCCCGCCCTCTCGAAATCGGATTCGTCCCAATGCTTAATAATCGGTGTTTGATTATCTGAACATACATATTCGGGTACCCTTTCTTTGATTTTTTCGCAAACATATTCCGATATAAAAGTTTTTGTTTCTTCTGCAAGTTTGCGTGCGGTTTCATAGCTTTCGGCTTCTGCGGTAATTCTGATTTTGGGCTCCGTTCCGCTCGGGCGCGCTATGAGTCTTGTGCCTCCCGCGCATTTACTTTTGACGTAATCGGCTATATCCGAAGAGTTCTTGACAATTTCTTTAACACAGTCGTCGGCTTCAAGTTCGACGCCCGCGGACGGATAGTACACCATATCGTCAAGATAATCGAATCCGATATCGGCGTGCGCGGAACAAATAGCCATTGCGGTAACGATTCCGTCGCCCGTCTTTCCGAAGTCGCGAATGATTATGTGTCCGCTGGTTTCGCCTCCGACGGGAGAGCCCGTTTCGACCATTTTTTCGTATACGTGCTTATCGCCGACATCGGCGCGTTCGAGGCGCACGCCTACCCTCTCGAGGGACGCTTCCGTACCGCCGTTTGTGGTTACGGTGCCGACGGCAATCGGCGGTTCGATACCTTTATCGAGATAAAAGTATCGAGCGAGCACGAATAACATTTTGTCGCCGTCGATGATTTTTCCGTTACGCACGCCTATTACGCGATCTCCGTCGCCGTCGAACGCGAACGCGAAGTCGTAGGAGCCTTTATTTGCGATTTTAAGAAGATTTTCGGGGTGTGTCGCTCCGCAATTTGCATTTATGTTTACGCCGTCCGTTTCGCCGTTTACGGCGTCTACGTAACACCCGAGACGGCGGAAAAACTCAGGCGCGAGCGCGCCCGTCGCGCCGTTGGCGGTATCGAGCAAAATACGCATATTTTTGAGTGTTCTACCCGCAAATGCCGAAAAATGCGCTATATACTCCTCTCCGCCGTCGATATCGGTAAAAGACCCTTTTGCGGTTTTCGGGCGTTCGGTGCCGTCAATCAATCGCGAAAGCCTTTCTTCGCACGAATCGGTTATCTTGGCTCCCGACCCGTCAAAAACCTTGATTCCGTTGTATTCGGGCGGATTGTGGGACGCGCTTATCATAATGCCGAAGCCCGCTCCGTGCACACGCGTGAGATACGCAAGCGCGGGAGTAGGCAATATGCCCGAGTACAGCACGCGAATGCCGTATCCCGAAAGAATTTTACCGAGTGTTCGCGCTATGCGTTCGCCGGAATAACGAGTGTCCCTCGCCATTACGCAAGTCGTCCGTCCGAACTCCGCCACAAGCGACGCCCCTATTCTACAGAGATAATCGTCGGTAAATATTTCCGCCTTACCTCTTATACCGTCTGTTCCGAAATGTTTCATATTTCTCCGAGATAACTATTTATATGCGCGACGACGTAAAAGTGCACACGGTACTCGAAGCAAAAAAAGAATCCGCCTCGCGACGGATTCGTTAATAAACGGATTTTGGCTATATTTCCGCAAGAACGCGGAGGATTGTATTTGCGTTGATTTCGCACGCACGCTCCGCAAAAGAGGCGTAATCCTCGCCCGCGGAGTCGTCCGCAGAATCGCTGATGACCTTTATCGCGCCGAATTTGATACCCGCAAGCTCCGCAACCTCGGCTATCGCACCGCACTCCATATCGCACGCGGACGCGTCGAAAATCTCTTTAAGCATTTGTCCGAAAGCGGTATCTGCGACAAACCTATCCCCCGTCGCGACTATGCCGTAAGCAGAGCCTTTTACGCTATTTAACAGAATATTGCTAAGTTCCGGGTCCGTATCGAGATAAACCTTGTTGACGCCGTTAACATTAACGTTGCCTATGGGATCTCCGAACGCGGTGGTATCCGAGTCGTACTGAACGGCGGATTTAACTATCATTACCGACGACGAAGGAAGTCGTCCGAGTCCGCCGGCTATTCCCGTGTTGATTATAAGCTCCGGCGCATACTCCACAGCCATTAGGGTAGCGGTATACGCGGCGTTGACCTTGCCTATGCCGGAAAGTGCCAAAACAACGGGTTTACCGCATTTTTCGCCCTCGTAAAACTCTTTACCGAGGTAAACGCGACGTTTGACGTTATTTAGCCCGTCGATGATGTTACGGGCTTCCTTTTCCATTGCAACTATTACGCCTATCATTCTTCTTCCGCGGTATTGGTTATAACGGTGATTTTATGAGCGGAAACGCCTTTTGCGCCGAGTTCGACGTCGCCTTGTACAACTCCGTCATCGTCGACGGTTGCGGTACCTACCTTACCTAAACGCGCCATAAACTCCGAAAAGCCTTCGCCGACTTTGGCATTTACATAATCGGCGTCGTTTACGTCGCCTGCGTCTCCTTCGGTCATCTCTTCCGCTTTGTCTGCAAGAACCTTAAATATAGCGTCGGCAATTTTGTTATCCGCGTCGTTAATCTTTAAGGAGCGCGAAGTAGTTACTATTTTGCCTTCCTCATCGGCAGTTACCGTCGAATAGCTTACGATATATACGCGATCGGGAAGCGTTACGTAGTTCGCAACGGCGCCGAGGGCACTTTCGACGTCGGATTTGATGGACGTAAGGTCTATGCTCGCAACCATACGAAGTACGTATTTTGAGCCGTCGGCACTTACGGTAATTTCGTCGACTTCTATGCCGAGAGAACGCAAAAACTCAATAGAATCCGAGTCACCCGCGTTATCGGAAGAATCGGCTATAACTGCGTTAAAGATATACGCAAGAGTAGTGTCTTTGTATTCGATGAGATATTCTTTATCGTAAGTCAAGGGCTCTTCTATTATGGAAGAATAATCGGGAGTGCCGTCCTCTTTGGTTTTTACCGAGCTGTTTTCGAGGTTTCCGTTAGCCTTGGACGTTTCGGTTTTCTCGTCATAACCGTTTGTGACTATTTTGTCGGCGTCGGGCTCCAAAATAGATACGATGTCGCCGTATAAGTCTTTGATTTTTACATCTGCAAGACCTAAATCGCGAAGTGTGTTGCCTTCATAGATTTCGATGTCGGCAAGTCCGAGTTGTTCGGGCGTTAAGTTGATAACTACTATCGCGGCAACCGCTATTAAAGCGATTATAACGATTATCGTTATCAAAAATTTAAGTAAACAGCCTCTGGGGGCTACTGGTACAGCCATTGTTCTCTCTCCTTTGGTATATTTATTCGTCAGGCACTTCTGCCGTTAACGAGGTCACTATATAAGTCCCTGCTGTTCGGGACGGGGTCGCCGGGCTCTATATACGGGTCACCCGAACTAAAATCGGTACATACAAGGTAGCACGGGTGAGATATGGACATATTGTGAACGCCCTGCCCGTTCATTATGGATTGAACGAGAGTTTCGATTCCGCTGAGTCCGCCTATCGGCTTGCCGTTTTCGTCCTTAAACGGGAGATTTATCGCCTGTAAACGAGCGGAATCCGCAATCGTAACGCGATCGACTTCCGCAATACTCATAAGTCCCATACCGAAAATACCGAAGTTGACGTACTCTTTACCGCCGTATTGATAGTACATACCCGAGAACGCGTCGCTGTTCAGAACAGGCATTACGAGTTCGCTTATCATATCGGTCAGAGATTCGAGTATGACTTCCGGGATAATGTCCGCGCCGATACGTGTAAGAAGCATTTTTGAAAAAATCGTTTCCATTTCCGAACGCTCTTTCCAGTTGTAAATATCCATAAATCCCTCTACGGATATGTTGACTTTGAGAGGTTTGTTTATTGACGCATTTGTAACTTTATCCGAAAAAATCTGTACGCACGCACCGCTCGATTGTTTGAATACGTTGTTGCGAAGAATTATATTACCTTCGTAATCCTCTCTGTATCCGAGAGTAAGCGACGCGACGTAGTTGTCGCCGAATATGCAACCCTCTATAAGAACGTTTTCACACTTTCTGACATCCAACCCTTCGGTTGTATTGTAAACTTGACAATATCTGATTATTATAGGCGCCTTGAACTCGTTAAAGTCTATCATTCCGCCGGTGTCCGTCGCTTCATCCAACGTGTCTGCACCCTTTATCACGATGTCTTCAAGGACCATATCTCCCGTTCCGTAGGTATAATGGTCGTATGTATCGTTAATGTAAAGAGGTCCCCATTTAGGGCTTAAAACACGCCAATAGTGATCTTGTTTGAGCTTGGACGCTTCGGTATAGTCGAACGTAAATCCGTTGCCGTAAATGCTCGAATAAATGGAATTTCTCGAATCGGCGTAAATATCGCTCTGCATGACGATATCGTACTCATAAGCGCTTATCGCCGATTTCATTTGATTGTAATCGTAAACGTTGGCGCTCTTTGCTTTTTCTTGGAAAGAGAACTTAAAACTGCGTTTTACGCTGTCTATACATCTGTTATCGACAAGAAGAGTTGCGGTAACCGTTACGCTGTTACCCGCCGCCGATTCAAGGAAAGTTATTTCGACGTCGTTGTTTTCGCCCGTCGGGCAAATGGTTGCGTATTCTTCGTTATCGACGGACCACTTTACGTCAAACGTCCCTGCGTCCTCATATAGCCCGAAATTAAAAGTATTCGTAAGCTCGTACCCCCCCCCATTCGGGTTCTCGTTTACCCAATACAAGCCCCATGTGCGCTTTAATTGTATGCCGAGTTTGGCATCCGCCGAACCGAGTTCGAGTTCAAAAGTCGCGGGGCGCTCCCTTACGGTGTAGACTTTATCGACCGACACGCCGTTAAACGTTGCGCGTATAGTCGTTTCGCCCGCTTTTAAGGGAGTAAGAGTGCCGTCAGACGATACGGTCATAACCTCGGGTACGCTACTTTCGTAAGCTATTGCTCCGTCTATTACGATGTCGCTTTCGAGATATTTAAGTCCCGTGCGATAAGGTCCGTTGTTTGTATAAACCTTGTTTACGCCGTCGTAAAAATAGAACTCGTCCGTTTCGCACGCGGATACGTTAATCTGTTGCTCCGTCCGCGATTTGCCGTCGTCGTACACGAGGTTGTAAACGCCGTCGCCCAAAGGCTCCACTTCGGTCAAGCTCGGCGCGAGAGCGACGTTTTCTTTTATCCATTCTACCGTTACCTCTCCGGACGTATACACGGTATCGGACTTAGCTACGCATTTTGTGGTGTCGATATCGACGTGTCCCGAATGGAAATTGCCGTCTTTATCGTATACTTCATACAATATACGGGTTATGCCGTGCGATACGGGCGAAATAACGCCGTTGTCGTTAACGGTCGCGACTTCCTCGTTTTTGCTCCGCCAAACTACTCGGCTTTCGTCAAGTGCGCCTACGGGGTAAATGTCCGCGACAAGACGCGTGGGCGTGTAAATATCCAAGGTTTTGCCTATCGCGTTGCCTTGATCGTCAAAAATCGACAACGTTTCTATCGTGTCGGTGGTAACGTTAAAGGTTACTTCGCGGTAAACGTTGACGTTGGCGGCGGCACGTATATCGAGTTTGGTTACGCCTACGGCTTCGGGAGTAATGCGATAACGGTTTGTTTCGCCCATGCGTTCAAGAGTAACCCTACCCGCTCCCGCGTCCTCGTCTGTTTCGTACTCGATGGTTTTATCCTTGGTTATGCCCGGGAGAACGTCAACTATAATGAATTCGTCCGTCGTGTTGATGTCGATTTTGACGATGTCGCCTTTTTCGAGTTCAACGTTGTCCGAATTCTTTATGACAATCTCCGTCGGATTGACCGGCGTCGTATTCTGTATAATCGTACCCGTTACGTCGAGTGCCAAAACCACGATTATCGGAATTATCAAAATAACGCCTATCAAAAATTTCTTCATTCGCTTACGCCTCTCAGTTTATTATAGAGTTCTATACTGTTGGGGACGGGGTCGCCCGGCATAATTTCGGGCTCTCCCTGTGAAAAGTCGGTACATAGCAGATACGACGGCAATCCCAAGGTTATTTCGGTCGGCATAAACATCTTGAAGAGTTGTTCCACCGCACTGACTTTATCGTACGTTTTACCGTTTTCATCGCTGAATTTGATTACTCTCGTCGTAAGACTTGCTTCATCCGAAATATACGTTCTATTGCCTTCTATGTCGTAATCATACAGCGCTCCGCACGCAAATATGCCAAGGCTTACGTACTTCTCGCCGGCATAGCCGTAGTAGAGTGCAGAACCGCCGGGCGCGTTCGGTCCGAGTATTTCTTTAAGAATTTTGTCAATACCAACCGTTTCTGCCAACGATTTAATAGCTTCGGCATCGTCGGTCATACCCACATACTGGAACGCCATCGAAAGTACCGCGTCAATAAATTCATCCTCTTCTTTCCAGTTGTAAATATCGAGGCAACCTTCTATTTTGAGGTTCGGCGCATAATCTCCGCGCAAATCGGAGTTTACGACGCTCTCGGTAATAAGTATCGCAGGTCCCTGACTTTGTTTTAATACGTTGTTGCGGAGAGTTAAATCATAATCGGTGTCGCCCTCTTCGCCCTGTCGCTTCGCGCTCCTGTACTTTTCGGTCGGATAAGTCGCCATTATGGCGTGGTTGTTGTTGTCGCCGAGTATGCAACCCTCGACGGTAACTTCCCTAAGCTCGTTGATTTCGATTGCTCTGTCCGCATTGTATATCTGACAGAAACGTATATTGACGGGAAGATCCTTGGGCGACGTGTCGCGACCATATCTTCCGTAACGAGAACCCTCGATTCCCTTTGTCGCGTCGTTTATGTCGCGAGTTTCGTAATATATACCTCTCACGCGAATGCCCGAGCCTCTCAATGCCGATTCTTCAAGCGAATTCGCGTTGAATATGACGATGTCGTCGAAATCTATCGAGTAGCCGTCTTCCGCCCAGTATCCGTGCTCGTCGAACGTCGTGGTCGAATCCCAGAAATTATACGAGAACGTGCCAGTGCTCATGTCCATATTCGGAATGCCCGACGCGTCCCACGTAAATCCGTTACCGTATACGCTTGCGGTAAGCTCGGATATCGCCGACGTCGCGACTATATTGTTTTGGAGCACGAAATCGGTGCACTTCATATTGTTGTGAACGTATAAAGCCTCGTCGAAATCGTAAACGTTGACGCTTTCCGCCCTCGAACGCATTTCAAAAGTGAAACTGCGCCTCGAACGAGTATCCTCTCTGCCGTCGACGAGGAGGGTCGCCGTAACCGTTACTTTTTGTCCGACAGACGCTTCAAGGAAGGCAATTTCGATATCGTTGTTTACGCCCGTCGGCGTAATCGTCGCATACTCTTGGTTGTCGACAGTCCATTTGACGTCAAACGCGCCCGTATCGCCGTAAATTCCGAATTTAAGTCGGTTCGTAACGCTATATCCCGAATCTGTCTTTTCGAGCCATTTAAGCCCCCATACGCGTTTTAGCTGTATGCCGAGTTTGGCGTCGGCAGTGCCGAGTTCGAGTTCGAACGTCGCGGGACGCTCCCTTACCGTGTAAGTTCTGTCCGCGTGAACGCCGTTGTACGTTGCGCGTATGGTCGTTTCGCCCGCTTGTAACGGCTCTAAACTACCGTTTGGCGCAACCGTCATAACCTCGGGATTACTGCTTTCGTACGTTACGCCCTCAGTCAAAATCGTGCCGTCGTAAAGGCTTTGGATTTGCGCGTAATACGCGCCGTTTCTCGTATACACTACGTCAATACCGTCTTCGACGAAGGCAATCGCGCCCGCCTCGCATACGCGGATTTCGACGATAGCTTCGTAAACCTCTCCGCTTTCCGACGTATACGTCAGCATATAACGGTTTTGGTCTATTTCGACAATCTCGGTGTTCGGAGAAAGCGCCACTTTGGCTAAAACCGTTTCGGCGGTAACGACCTCTTCTTCCGTAACGTAAATAACGCTTTGACTTACCGCGCAACGCTCGGTGTTTACCGCAACGGTCGCGTTGATAACACCGCCGTCTTTGTCCGTCGCGCGCATATTTATCGTCGCCGTACCGTGTCCGACAGGGGTAACTACGCCGTTGTCGCTGGCGGTAGCTATTTCCGGATGATAACTCGTCCAAGTTACGTTCGAAACGGCTTCGTTAGGATAAACGTCGCCGTAAAGACGGGTCGCGCCGTAAATATCGTACGTCGTACCGTTCAATACGTTGCCGTCCTCGTCGTATATGGTCGCGGATTCGATTTTGTCGCTCGTAACATGTACGGAAACTTCCTTATAAGCGTTGATGTTCGCCTTTGCGCGAACGGTTATCTTGGTAACGCCTACCTTGACGGGAATTATAGCGTATCTGTTGGTATCGCCGATTTTTTCAAGCTTGATTTCGCCCTCTCCCGCATCCTCGTCGCGCTCATAAGAAATCTCTTTGTTTTGCGTTATGGTCGGCAATACGTCAACGACGATAAACTCGTTTTTGTTGTCGATATCCACCTTGATGTAATCGCCTTTTCCGAGTTCTTCGTTCTCCGAATTACGCACCACCACACCGGACGGATTGACCGGCGTCGTATTGCTGATTATCGCACCAGTCGCGTTAAGCGCAAGGACGACAATTATCGGAATTATTAAGATTATACCGATTAAAAATTTCTTCATATTTTTACTTCATTTTTACATTTTGCGATTTTTAGGCTTACGCCGAGTACCCTAACTTGCGGTTTTGGGTACTCTATTTCGCAATTCTATTATAATTTTTGTTGAGGTTGATCGAGTACACCAGAATCGAGCCGACAAGGAATATAAGTGCCGTAACACTACACACCGTGTACATCGTCGTGAGGTCCGCGTCTCCGCCTTTAGCGTCGGAATACGCGCTCCAAGACAGTAACATACAAAGCACGCTCTCCGTTATCGCCACAACGAATCCGAGAGCTACCGCCAAGGTCGTGCTTGCATTGTTGTTTACTACTTCGCCTTCGCCGGACAGATTAAAGTACGGCTTTCTTATATCCATGTACATCGAGTCGAGAGTAAGCCCTATCGACAACGCCTCGACTATAACGAACAACCATAACCCGATCTGCCAAGTTATCTGTTCGGTAAATATCAGCACCGCAACGCCTATTCCGTTAGAGAGAACGGATACTATAAAGTACATAAAGAACTTGGCAAAAAGTTGCGTCCTTACGGAAACGGGTGCTACTTTGGTATGATAAAAGTTATCGCCCTCACGGCTTACGGAAGTCGCCGCAAACGAGATTATTACCGTTGCGAATATCAGCATTACGAGCATAGTCATTCCGAGAGCTATCTGTTCGCCTACCTGATCTTTGCCAAGACGCATCGTTATGCTGTTGCAGAAATATACCATAACCGGCATCGCGCACGCCAATACAAAATACTGGAACGAGTAGTTGACCGAACGGAATACCTGCAAAAACTCCTTATGGAGGAGCGTCCCGAATATCGTGCGCTTCCTGTTGCGCGTAACGTGGCGGAATGCGGAACCTTCGACCTCGATATTGTTGAGCAACGTCTTGGGATACAGCCTGACGATTACGAAAATCGTTCCGATAAGCGAAAGCGACGTCAGCATTATGAGTACCGGATACGCTATATACAGCTGTTTGCCTAAAAGAATGTCGGCAAAATACTTTGTGGGAATCAGGTACTTGCAAACGCGCTCGATTATCACCACGACTTCTTCGTCGAATACCGAAAAGTCGGAATCACGCATAAACTCGACGATTTTATCAAAAACAAGCATATAAACGGCAAACATAACCGTTACGATTAGCGCAAGACATATGATAATAAACGCGAATTTGTTGCGAATACGATTGGTAAAGTGCATCGCGGGAATGGCAAGAATGTTACTCAAAAGGAAGGGTATCAGTATCAAAAAGAGTATAGATACCGGCATCATCGAGTAAAACTCCGTGCCGAGTTCCGTTACTTCGGCATACGCAAGCAAAAACGGCGTAACGATTACGACCGTCATTACCGTTTGGCTCAAAATCAAAAACAGCGTCTTGCTTACGAATACTTCTTCGCCGGAAACGGGATAACGCATCAAAATTTCGTTGTCGCCTTTATAGTATAGGACTTTTGTCGTACCCGAAAGCCCCATTGCCAACATAAATACGAAAAACAACGTATATACCATTACCAATGCTTCGTACGCGATGCCCGCTTTATCGAACATGCGGAAGAATATGCCCGCGACAAGGTACAACCCGTATACTATCGCGACAAGCAGTACCGCCGTACCCAAATATTTCAGCCAGGTGTTTTTGCCCGACTTCAGATTTCCGAATCTGTTTTTTATCTCCAGTCTGAGGAGCGTCCTGATATTCATTATTGATTATCCGTATAATAAATCGTGCGAGTGAGCGTGTTCTGCTCGTTGATATAGTCTTGCTCGGTTGCGGTAATTTGACAGAAAGTCTTTTCGAGAGTTTCTTTGTTACCTCTGATATGCAAGTCTATTACGCCTTGGAGTTTGCCGTCTTTGATTATCGCGACTCTGTCGCATATCTTTGCAACGAGATCCAAGTTGTGAGAAGAGAAAAATACGGTGTTCCCCTCCGCGCAATGCTCATCCATACGCTTGAGAATTTCAACCATCGACTGATGATCAAGACCCATCATCGGTTCGTCCAAAACCCAGAGCTTGGGGTTGTGAATGAGAGCCGCAATGATACATATCTTTTGCTTCATACCGTGCGAATAAGATTTGATCTGATTGTCTACGGCTTTGTTTAATTTGAATTGGCTGACATAACGCTCGAATCTCTCGTCGCGATCGCGCTTGTTTACGCGGTACAAGTCTGCGGTGTAGTTGACGTACTCTCTGCCCGTAAGTTTTTCGTAAACCGAGTGGTTGTCCGGAACATAGCCCATATTGAGTTTTGCGTTGATGGGATCTTTTGCTATATCGTGTCCGCAAATGGTTATAGTGCCCGAATTAAAGGGATATATGCCGGTAAGGCACTTGATAGTGGTGGATTTTCCCGCGCCGTTTTGTCCTAAAAAGCCGAATATTTCGCCGGGTTTTAACGAAAGCGACAAATCTTCTACCGAAAATCTTTCGCTCCCCATATATTTTTTATATAAATGCGATATTTCTAACATCAATACTCCTAACGCTTACGCGCATATAAACGCGCGCGCGTATCTATAATTATAATAATATAAAGAGAGTATAACATAATATAATAGCTCTGTCAACGAATTTTCTTCTATACTCTCTCCGCTCGCCGTAAAGCGGTTGCAAAACGTCATTTTTAGTGGTAAAATCAAATAGAATAAACCAAAAGATTAGAAGGAGGCAAAAAAATGTTTGTCATACACACTTCGGATTATAGCGAAATGAGCAAAAAAGCCTACGAGATAATGCGTAAAACACTCGTCGAAAAGCCCGACGCCGTACTCGGTCTCGCAACGGGAGGCACCCCTATCGGTCTTTATAAAGAAATGATTGCCGATTACCTTAGCGGAAACGTTAGCTTCAAAAATATGACTTCGATAAACCTCGACGAGTACGTCGGTCTTCCCGTTACCCACCCCGAAAGCTATCGCGCATTTATGAACAGGAACTTGTTCGACCATATCGACATAGCTCCCGAAAACACTCACGTCCCCGACGGTCTTGCAGATGACTTAAAAAAATCGGCTGACGAATACACCGCGTTTATCGCGTCCCATCCCGTAGATATACAGATACTCGGTATCGGTAGCAACGGACACATCGCATTTAATGAACCCGGGACTTCTTTCGACTCGCACACCCACATCGTCGAGCTTAAAGAAAACACCCGCCGTGACAACGCAAGATTCTTTGATGACGATATATCAAAAGTTCCCACCCACGCGGTAACTATGGGATTAAAAGATATAATGAGCGCAAAAACGATTATCCTTCTCGCAAACGGCGCAGGCAAAGCTCCCGCGGTACGCGATATGATACAAGGACCCGTCGACGAAGCCTGCCCCGCAAGTATTTTACAAACCCATCAATCGGTTTACGTCATCGTGGATGACGCAGCAGGATACTACGTTAAATAGTAGCGTTTTTGTATCTTGGGATACTAAATTCAATAATTTCCAGAGCAATAAAAAAGACCCTTACGGGTCTTTTTTATTTTGTTATCGTAACCTTTTTGCGGTTTCTCGGGCTGTCCGCGTTTATGCCGAGAGCCTCTGCCGAATATCCGACATATAATTCTACCGCCAGCGCGTATACAAACGGAATAAACATTCCTTTTACCGTCGGCATACGGAAAGATTTATCGGACATACGCGCAACTTCTTCAATATCCGTAAAAGAGGTAACGTTCGCGCCGAGGAGCGTAAGCCTTGCCGTCATATCTATAAACTCACTCGTCATCTCGGAATCGGGAGCAAGCATAATTATGGACGTGCCGTCTTCTACCATCGAGATAGGTCCGTGCATAAATTCCGTCGTTGAAAACGGTCGAGAGAATTTATAGCATATTTCCATCATTTTGAGAGAGAGTTCGCTCGAAACGCACTGACAAAGACCGCGCGTCAATATCACAAAGTTGTTTATATCCTTGGTTTCGTCCGCGAAAGCCTGTATCGAGGCGCTTTCGTTCGCGATAAAATCTTCGAGCACGGGAGGTAGTTCCGCAATATTCAATTTGGCGGTAACCGATGAAAGCGAATTTGCAAGCATATACATCGCGGTCAGTTGTCCGAGAAAAGTTTTGGTCGCGGAAACGCTCTCTTCGATACCGGCATTAAGGTTGATATGATAATCGCACATACGCGCAAGAGGCGAAAACGGATTGTTGGTAACCGCAACCGTCAACGCGCCCGACGCTTTTGCGTTCTCCATAACGAGTAAGGTGTCCGTAGACATTCCGCTTTGCGAAATCGCAAGCACCATATTATTGCCGAGCTTTAGTTTAGCCCCGTAAACCGTCGTTACGGACGGGGAACATTTGCTTACGGCGCACTCGCCTATAGTTTCCATTACGTACTTAAAATATGTCGCGGCGTTATCACTCGAACCGCGCGCCACGGTTATTATATTGGTTATTCCGCGCGACTTGAAATCCTCGGCGATATCGGTCAAAACTTTTTTATTTGCGCCTATAACACTGCGGACTACATTCGGGGCAGTCAGGAACTCGTCAAGCAAAATCGACATAGCCGTTCTCCTATACAACGAAACTAAAATTTATTATATGCTAAACAAATTATTTTGTAAAACAAAATTAGTTAAAAAGTGATTGACAATTCATTAAAGTATCAATATAATATAAGAGCATTAACAAAATGCTGATGTAGCTCAGCAGGTAGAGCGCATCCTTGGTAAGGATGAGGTCACGGGTCCGAATCCCGTCATTAGCTCCAAAAAA
>CAYZOJ010000036.1:13930-15529 GCA_964480195.1 uncultured Christensenellaceae bacterium
GCAAGCCACAGGCTCAGACCCACCCTCAATATAAGATCGGCAAACGTGCCTATCATGAACATCGTCATATGCCCCGTCCCTCTCAAAATACCGTCAGAAGCCATTTTTACGGCGACTACGATAAAGAACCACGGAACAAATTCCAAGAACCCTATACTCGCTTTTATCGCGTCGACGTCCCCGTCAGTTACAAAAATCTCGGTAAGAGGTTCCGGTATCAAGACGAACACCAACGTAAAACAAAGCGCCAGCGTAAGCATAAGAATAAGCCCCGCCTTGTATCCGCTTTTAATGCGTTTGGGTTCCCCTGCACCGTAGTTTTGGGAAGCGTAATTCGACAATCCGTTACCGAACGATAGTATCGAAGTTATCGCAAGATTGTTTAGTTTTACCGCTACCGCATAACCCGCCATCGCGCTTTCGCCGAACCCGTTAATCGCGCGTTGGATAACGAGGTTACCTATCGAAATCGCGCTTTGTTGGAGTATGCTCGGAATCGCAACCTTGGTAATCTCCCCCAAAATTCTTAAGTCGAAAGCTTTCGCGTGCCCCTCGTGCGCAACCTTTTTAAGCCTTATCAGCACGCATATAAACGCAAGTATACCGCTCGCGCCTTGGCACATAAACGTCGCCCACGCGACGCTCGCGACACCTATATCGAAGCATTTGACAAACAATATGTCAGCGCCGATATTGCTAAGAGATGACACGGCAAGGAATATAAACGGCGTTACGGAATCTCCGAGAGCAGAGAAGATTCCCGTAGCGATATTGTATATCAGCAAGAACACAAAACCGCCGATATAGATATAAAGATACTCGGCAGACGCGTCGATGACGCCCGCAGGAGTATCGAGGAGCTCGAGAACGGGTCGTGCTATAAAGAAACCTATTACCGTCAGTATCACCCCGATAACGGCGCTTGCTATAAGCGCGGTATAAGCAGCCGTTCGCGCGTTCTTATAATCTTTCGCACCGAAATAGCGCGCAACGACAACGGATACGCCTATATTCAATCCGAACGCAAATGCGATATATATCAAGGTTACTTCGTAGGAGTTACCGACCGCGGCAAGCGCGGACGTGCCGAGATAACGCCCGGCGACAAAGCTATCCGCAATGTTATACAGCTGTTGAAAAATAATACTACCGAGTAACGGTAGCGAGTATTTGAGTAGTACGTTAAACGGTTTACCCGCTGTTAAGTCCTTGTTCATTTTATCCTCCGTACTTACGTACGCCCAATATTTTACGCCGACATTTATTCAATGTAAAGTAAATCCCGAAAAATAGGCAAAACGATTAGTACTAAAATATATTGACGATAGCTCGTTAAGCTATCTTTTTTTAATAAAGAGCATTAGCGGATAGCCTATTTTTTAATTTTTCGGGATTTACTTTACAATACACGCTCTCGGTGTGCGCAAGCGGTGCTTGCGCAGTGATGTTGCCCAACGGCAGTGATGTTTGCCTATCGGCAAATGATGTTTTGCTTCGCAAAATGATGTTTTCGCTACGCGAAAGTTGTGGTATTTAGAAGCGGAAAGACAATCCCTCCGTCACGGCTACGCCGTGCCACCTCCCTTTACACAAGGCAGG
>CAYZOJ010000037.1:0-10137 GCA_964480195.1 uncultured Christensenellaceae bacterium
TTTGTGTAAAGGGAGCTGTCTACGCGGTTTTTAACCGCGTAGACTGAGGGATTGTTATATTATTCGCGCCAACGGCGTACCACAACTTTCGCGCAAGCGAAAACATCATTTTGCGTAGCAAAACATTATTTGCCGTTAGGCAAACATCACTGCCGTAAGGCAACATCATTGCATAAACCTAAAAAATAGGATAAAGGACCAACGAAATGCTTGTTGGTCCTTTTACTTGTTTTACAAACCCACAATTTCGATTCTCGAAGTACAGCGGGTTACGCTTTTAATTGAAAAAAAGTTGATTTAAGAAATCTAAATCTTCTTCGTTATCTAAAACAATATCTATAAGTAAATCATAAATTTCTAATAACTCTTCGTCAATTACTCCACCTGCTTCTTGAGTGTTAACTAATGATGCTACTAGGCAATCAAGTTCTTCTTGTAAATCACAAATAGAAACATCATCTAATTTTACAATATTTAATTTTCTTAACAATTCTTTTACTATTTCTTTTGCTCTCGTTGTAAATTTGTTTTGTTGAATTTCGTTTAACATATTTCTTTTTTCGTCCTTTTTTACTTATATTTACTAAATCAAAATTGCGTCTATCTTGTCTACTGACTGCTCTGCAAGTTACTACATTGTTATTTATTGGATTAATGCCTGTAGTTGCACGTTTTCCGACACGGCTGTATGAAGGTTGACCTAATTCGTCGTGCTTTACCTCAGTTATACCGTTTGGCTTAGTAAACAAATTATCTAAAACATCTATTTTATTGATTTTTCTGCTCTCTTCGACAATACGGTTTTGAGCATGTTTTGTAATCGTATATTTGCCAACTCTAACTCTTTTCGTGTTTTTCCTTGCCATTTCTTTTTTAGACTTAAACAAGAAACCAAGTATACTCATAATTTATCACCTCCTTTATCATTAGTCAAGGGGAAAATGCGCGCTTAAATTCCCTTGCGCTTATACTATACCATAATATAACAATTAATTAAAGCGATTTTAAGGAAGGGTTGTCTACCCTGTTTTGTTATATAGGGTAGACAATATAACATATATTTATGGTAAATACTTGAATTTTAAGTAGACACTTTGGATAATAAAGTTAAAGACAGGTATTTACTATGGATAAAATCAAGATAAAAGTCGCACGGGAGATTTAGAGAAAAAAGAAGATTGAAAAGTACAAAAAGAAAAAGCCACTTACGCGACTTTTCTTTTTGGTCGAGGTGACGGGATTTGCTCCGCAACCGCGCTTTGCGCGGGCTACCGCCCCATGAGGGTTGCTATCACGCCGGGGCGGGCGACAATTCACCGGATTGTCGCTTTATCCGCCCGTTCAAATCCCTATACACTCACAAAACAAAAAACCCCGTTTACAACGGAGTTTTCTTTTTGGTCGAGGTGACGGGATTTGCTCCGCAACCGCGCTTTGCGCGGGCTACCGCCCCATGAGGGTTGCTATCACGCCGGGGCGGGCGACAATTCACCGGATTGTCGCTTTATCCGCCCGTTCAAATCCCTATACACTCACAAAACAAAAAACCCCGTTTACAACGGAGTTTTCTTTTTGGTCGAGGTGACGGGATTTGAACCCATGGCCTCTTAGTCCCGAACCAAGCGCGCTACCAAACTGCGCTACACCTCGTCCGACCTGCCTAAATACTATACTATATCTTATCCGTTTTGTCAAACGGTTATTTGTATTTATCTATAAAAGCTTTAACCGTCGAATTGTACTTTTCGGTGTCTTTATAGTGCGCTTGCGCGTGTCCGGCACCGGGGACTACCAACAACTCTTTTTCCGCAGAACACGCGTTATAAGCCCGTATTGTCATTTCCGACGGGACAAAGGCGTCCTTGTCGCCGGTGATAAACAAAATAGGGCATTTGGCGTGCGCGACTGCCTCTACGGAGTCGGAGTCTTCCATACCATATCCGACGATAATACGCATGAGGACGTTCATTAATCGGCGGGTAAGACGCGGTACAAAGCCCAAATACTTTTTAGCCATAAACTCGTATTCGTCTTTCAAATTGCTGTAACCGCAATCGGCAATTATTCCTTTTACGTTCGAGGGGAGTGCAAGGCACGAACATTGCATTGCAGTTGCTCCGCCCATTGAAATTCCCGTAATAAATATTTTGCCTTCGGGGAAACGCGCGTTTATCGCATCTACCCATTTGAGAACGTCAAAGCGGTCGAGCGTGGCAAATCCGACGACTTTCCCGTCAGATTCTCCGTGATGTCTGTGGGAAACGTGCAAGACGTTATACCCCATAGCGAGATAGTCAAACGTGTGTGCCGAAAAATCGCCGATACCGGAGCTGTTGTAGCCGTGTAGACATATAACGGTTATATCAGACGGAGAGTCCGATTTATAAAGTTTTCCGCGTAGAGTCAAGCCGTCGTCGGTTACGACGTCGATTTTGTCGTAAGGAAGTTTTGCAAGATTTATTCTTGACGGACGAGTTACGGCGATATAATCCAAAAAGTCGTCACCCATTAAAGGACTGGGCTTGGTTGTCGAAATCGTAACGGGCTTTACTCCGAGAATGATAATTCCAATAATACACGCAAGAACCCATATCAGCAAAAGTCCCAAAATCCCGCCCAATACGGAAAGCATGACGGTGCCTGCAAGAGATATTGTCGAGAGCATAAAAACCTCCTTAGATAAAGTTACAAAAACATTATACTAAATCTAAAAGGCGCGGTCAACGGAAAGGGGCATATTTGGTTAAACGCCATGGCGTTTATGCCTATTCAAAATCAATGAAATCACAAAACCGATAGTTTAGGTAAATATAGCCATACAAACGGTAGCCGAAACTATAAGTATAAGTCCGATCACGGCTTTCGGTTTCAATTTTTCCTTAAAGCAGATTACGGAGAACGCTATCGTAATAAGTATGCTCAATTTGTCTATCGGAACGACGACGCTGATTTTGCCGTTTTGTATTGCATAGTAGTAGCATAACCAGCTTGCTCCGGTCGCGATTCCGGAAAGAACGATAAAGAGTAGGTCTTTTCCTTTTAGGTCTTTAAGCTCGTGAGTTTCCTTTTTGAAAAAGACAATAAGCCACGCCATAACAAAAACTACGCCCGTGCGTATAGCGGTTGCTGCGTTGGAGTCCACGCCTTTAATACCGATTTTTGCAAGTATCGAAGTCGCCGCTGCGAATAACGCGGACAGAAGCGCGAATATGAACCATTTGATTTTGGTTTTGCCGTCCCCTTTATTAATGTCTATCATCAGGTATGTTCCGACGGCAATAGCGGTGAGGAATATAAGTTTAAGCCACCATAGATTTCTTTCTTCGGGGAAGATGATTATTGCAAGAAGGACGGAAAGCACGGTGCTCGACTTGTCGACCGCGGCGACTTTAGACGTTTCACCGAGGGAAAGCGCTTTGAAGTAGCATAGCCAGCTTGCTCCCGTAGCTATGCCCGAGAGAATCAAAAAGATTATCGAGGTTATGTCGATTGAAGAGAGTGAGGTATAAGCGCCCGTTATAAAAACGATTATCCAAGCGAAAGCGAGGACAACCGTCGTGCGTATTGCGGTAACGAGATCGGACCCGGTATTTTTAACACCGCATTTGGAGAGTATTGTCGTAATGCCGGCAAAGAATGCGGAAAGAATAGACGCTATTATCCATAGCATACGATGGCTCCTTGTCGCGTCGAGTTTAATGCGGAAATATTTCCGCGTAGCGCGCCTATGTATGTATAAATTATAACACCGTGCATACGGCGTGACAAGCATATATGCGTAAATGGAAGAGCGGAGCAATAGCTCCGCTCAGACGTACTATTTAATCCAAGAGAATTCGGTATCTCCCGTTGCCAGCTCAAAATGATATTTGGCGATACCGAGGTCGGCTTTAACGTAAAAACCGAATCCGGGAGTCGCTTTGACGTTACCGTTTTCGTAGGAGAACTTAAACTTTTGTTGATTCATTGCGGTAGGCGCGAGTAACGCGGCTTTAACGCCTTCGTTGAACCATTCCGGAGCATTTTCCGCGGAAGACACTTGTTCGGGCGTTTTGCTTACGTGCGGAGTTCCCTGATTCGCGCCGTAGCCGAGAGCCAAGACGAGGTGCAATTTTTCACCGCTACCGACGTTATAGGCGTTTTCGACCTTTTTGTAGCTCATTGCGACCCAGCAAGTATTTAGCCCGAGTGCTTGTGCGGAAAGGGCAATGCGTTCGCCGTAATATCCGATTTTTTCCTCGGCATTTTTAGGTCCGATGAGGGCAACGTAGTTTTTGACTCCCGAGAACTTGCCGTAATGCGCCATAAACGAGTCGAAAGCGTTGGGCTCGTCGAATACGAGTTGAATATTCAGACCGCCTTCCTTATTGCATTCGGAAACGATGTTTTGGAGAACCTGACGTAATTCGGGTTCGATAGACTTGTCGAGATAGCTTCTTACGGCATGTCTTGCGTAAATTGCATTTAATAAATCCATATATAATACCTCCATAAGGTTTTTATTCACTGCGTAGGGCGTCGACGGGATCTTTCTTAGCCGCGATACCGGCGGGGATAATACCGGCAATCATCGTAAGAGCGATGCTTATGACGACCATAATTATAGCGGCGGGAGCCGTAAGGGTTGCTATGGTCTTAATGCCGAACATACTGTTTACGATGAGGTTGATTATAGCCGACAGAATATAAGTTACTCCTATACCTATGAGTCCGGATACTCCGCCGATGATAAAAGTTTCCGCGTTAAACAAGCGTGAAATGTCTGATTTTCTACCGCCGAGAGAACGTATGACGCCGATTTCTTTTACTCTTTCGATGACGGACACATAGGTGATTATTGCTATCATTACTGTCGAAACGACAAGCGAGAGTGCCGTAAACGCGATGAGCGCGGTTGTAACGACGTCAATCATATTATTGATTAGCCCGATGACTATCGACAAATTGTCGTTGTATACGACCTCGTGCCTTGCTGAGCGCGACAATACCGTGCCGTTGACGGTGATGTCTTGCGCCGAATTCCAGTCGGAAAGGTAATCGGTTACGTTGTCTTTATAGCTAAAATCCGTAGGATAAATTTTTATCGAGTAGGGAAGGGCGCATCCGCCGAGTTCTCTTTTGGTAAGAGTATACGATTTCGTGTTTGTCCCGGTAAGAGATGCGATTATTCCGTTGACGCCGGCACTGCCCGCAAATCCCGTTTCGGTATATTCGGTTCCGTCATGGTAGAAAGAGTAGGAGTAGGTAACGCCGATGTTTTGGGAGTTGTAACTCATACTCGTAAACGAGTCTTTGCCGGAGGTGTTGAGATATTTTACGATTTCGGAATCGGCGTTCTTAGTTAAAACCTCTTGTGCGAAAGCCGACGTATAATAGAAACCGCTGTCAAGACATCCGTAAGACAGCCCCTCCTTCTGTTTGAGTATTGCGGTTACGGTAAGTTGTTTTCCGTCTTTGAAGTTCTCCGTAACGAACGGATTATAGGTAAAGGGAGTTATTTGAGAGAGCGGTGAACTCGAATCTGTTTTATCGAATATTACGTCGTTCGGATACCATGTAAAAGTCTTGCCGAGCAGTTCTTCGTACGAGAAACGCGATTTACTTACGGCGGGATCGTAGTTTTCGTCCCCGATGGATTTATAGATAAGGTTAATAAACTCGTCTTGCGAGTAGTATCCGAGTTGCGCGAGAAGGATGTCCGTAAGCTCGAAATCGCTGTTGACGACAATCATAATTTCATCGGCGACGGTTGCCACTTTGTTACCGTATACGATGTCGTATTGCGATAGAATAAAGTCTGCATTATCGGGCGCTTGCATAAACGTATCGGAAAACATAGATACGTATTGAGCGTAATCCTTATAGTCGGTTTTTTCAAGTATCGAGGTGTAAATCTGACGCGTTGTGGCTATCGAAGCCGAACGCTCTCCGTAGCCCGAGAAATTATAGTTCGTGTAAAAGCCGTAAGACACGTCGATACCGAAGTCGGTGGTTATAGCGGAATAGTATTCTTCGGGCATTGAAAGTACGTACGAAAGATAGTCATCCGTTATATCGTTTTTCACTTTGAGGCTTGTCAGATCGTCCCCGCGCGACGCGAGGTAGTCAATCATAGAATCGACGTTTACGTATCCCTCTTCAATGGATTGGGATACCGCTTCTTGCTGTTCGCGCATTCCCATACGCGATGTGAGCGCGGATAGGTTCATGGCTTCTTCGGTAATGCTTATAGGGTTTCCCGTCAGCATATCGTTTTGCATATCCGTTATATAGTTCTGCACTCCCGTCGATACAGAAAGTACGGACGCGACGCCGATTATGCCGATTGCGCCGGCGACGCAAACGAGCAGAGTGCGCTTTGCTTTGGATCGCAAATTCCTTGCGGAAAGACGGAATGTCGCAAGTAAGCCGAGCTTCGATTTTTTATCGGGATTTTTCTTGGGCGCGACCTCGGAGGTACCTTGGTTTTCGTGAGCCTCGTAAGGAAGCGAGTCGGATTGCACTTCGCCGTCCAGTAGCCTTATAATGCGCGTCGAATACTTTTCTGCAAGCTCCGGATTGTGCGTTACCATTATTACAAGACAGTCGTGGGAAATCTTTTTAATGAGCTCCATTATCTGCACGGACGTAACCGTATCGAGCGCACCGGTAGGCTCGTCCGCGAGTAATATTTCGGGATCGTTGACGAGTGCGCGTGCGATTGCTACACGTTGGCATTGCCCGCCGGAAAGCTGGTTGGGCTTTTTGGAGTAAAGACCTTTGAGTCCCACCTTGTCGAGTGCTTCGCGGGCGCGACGTTCGCGTTCGTTCTTATTCTCCCCTGAAATCGTCAGCGCAAGTTCGACGTTTTCCAAAATGGTTTGATGCGGTATCAAGTTATAGTTTTGGAATACGAAGCCGATTCTGTGATTGCGATAGGTGTCCCAATCTCTGTCGGTGTACTCTTTGGTACTAATACCGTCTATTTCGAGGTCCCCGGTCGTATAGTGGTCGAGTCCGCCGATGATGTTGAGAAGGGTCGTTTTTCCGCAACCGGAAGGCCCGAGAACCGACACGAATTCGCTGTCGCGAAACGCTACGCTTATTCCGCGTAACGCGTGAACCGTCATATCCCCCGTAACGTAGTCTTTGGTTATGTTTTTTAATCTGAGCATTAAAATCTCCTAACAGTATTAGATATTCACATAAATTAAAAGCGGTTGCCCGCTTGATTATGACTATTATGACAATAATTTTTTCAGAAGTTCGAAAAGCGTTTCGGCTTCGTCGTCGGAAAGATTGTGGAGCATAGGCGCGACCATTCCGGAAATCAGCTCTTCGCGTTCGATAAGCGCGCGTTCGCCTTCTTCGGTAAGGCTTATAACGACTTTGCGAGCGTCGGTTTTTTCGCTTGTACGAGTGATGTAGTTTTTGCGTTCGAGAGTGTTAAGAGCGGACGCTATGCGCGCGGTGGAAACGTTCATCTTTTTTGCAAGATCTCCGGCGACCACTTTGCCGTTTTCGCGGAGTATCTTCAATACGACGAACATACCTTTGTAACCGTCTTCGATAAGACCTACAAGGCACTTCCAATTTTTGGTAACGCACAATTCTTCCATCATCTGTTTGATATCCGTATACTCCATACAGACCTCCGATTGCTAACACTATTAGTTATTTTACAACTTTACGACAAGAGTGTCAAGTAAGTTTACTTAAAATAAAAAAGAAGCACGGGGGACCGTACTTCTTTTGGATTAGGTTAAATACGTAATAGGTTAGATTCTGTTGACTCCGGTCTTGCGAGCGGCTTCGGCAACAGCCTTGGCAACGGTTTCGCCGACTCTCGGGTCGAACGCTTTGGGGATGACGTAATCGGCACAGAGTTCTTCGTCGGAAACGAGAGAGGCGATGGCTTTTGCCGCGGCGATCTTCATTTCTTCGTTGATTTCTCTTGCGCGTACGTCCAAAGCTCCGCGGAAGATTCCGGGGAATGCGAGAACGTTGTTGATTTGGTTGGGGTAGTCCGAGCGACCTGTTCCGACTACTACAGCGCCTGCGGCTTTTGCGAGGTCGGGCATGATTTCGGGAACGGGGTTAGCCATAGCCATGACGATAGCGCCGGGAGCCATGGAGCGAACCATTTCTTCGGTTACGACGCCGGGACCGCTGACTCCTACGAAAATATCCGCACCTGCGAGAGCGTCTGCGAGAGTACCGACTTTCTTATCGGGGTTGGTGAAGGACGCGATATCCGCTTTTGCGGGAGTGAGGTTGGGGTTTGCGGCGGAGATGATACCTTTACGGTCGCACATAAGAACTTCCTTAACGCCTGTGGAGATAAGGAGTTTTGCGATTGCAACGCCTGCGGCACCCGCACCGCTGAATACTACTCGGCAATCCTTGAGCTCTTTCTTAACAACCTTGGTAGCGTTGAGAAGAGCGGAGAGAACGACGACTGCGGTACCGTGTTGGTCATCGTGGAAAATCGGTATATCGGTGCACTCTTTGAGTTTGCGTTCGATTTCGAAGCATCTCGGAGCGGATATGTCTTCGAGGTTTACACCGCCGAAGGAGCCGGATATAAGTTGAATGGTTCTGACGATTTCGTCGACGTCCTTGCTCTTAACGCAAAGAGGGAATGCGTCTACGTTACCGAATGCTTTAAAGAGTACGCATTTGCCTTCCATAACGGGCATACCTGCTTCGGGACCTATGTCGCCAAGACCCAAAACTGCCGTACCATCGGTAACTACGGCTACCAAATTCCACCTACGAGTGAGCTCATAGGACTTGTCGATATCCTTTTGGATTTCGAGGCAGGGTTGAGCAACGCCGGGGGTGTAAGCAAGAGAAAGTTCTTCTTTATTGTTAACGGTGGCGCGAGGGGTTATCTCGATTTTGCCTTGCCAATCATAGTGGCATTTGAGTGATTCTTTTGCGTAATCCATTATTATGCCTCCCAGGGGAATTTATATTGAGTGAGATTGAGTTCGTCGCGAACTGCGGAGATTTCCTTTTGTACTGCTTCGTTAATCGGCACACCGGAATCCTTGCGGGATTGCCATACGAGGTATTCTTTTTCGCCGGCGGAGTAGATGTGATCTTGACCGGGCATTTTCTTGGAAGCGCGTACGGAACGAATGATGTCGCCTGCTTTTTTACGGCAGAGTTCTTCGCCGAGGAAGTGATCGGTGTCGATTGCGATAAAGAAGTGTCCGAGGTGGTAGGGGCGTTGTTTTCCGTCCTTATCCTTTCCGTTCAAATCTTTGCCGTAGATACCGTCTTGCAATACTGCGGAGAGGAGTTCGACGACCATTGCGTAGCCGTAACCCTTGTAACCGCCGAGAGCTTCGCCGATACCGCCGAGGGTGGTAAGAGCCGCGGTGCCGTTGCGAATCTTTTTGAGTGCGACGCCCGCATCGCCTGAAACGGGGTTGCCGTCAATATCTATAATGGTGCCGGGATGTACTTCTTCGCCGATACGCTCGTAGTATTCGATTTTACCGTTTTGGGTAATAGAGGAAGCGCAGTCGATGAGGAAGTCGAACTCTTCGTCGGTAGGGATACCGATGGTAAGCGGGTTGGTTCCGAACATACCCTCTACGCCGAACGTCGGAGCGACGGAAGGACGAGCGTTGGTACCGGTCATACCGATGCAACCGGCTTTGGTAGCCATTGTGGGATAGTAACCCGCGATACCGTAGTGGCAGGAGTTACGTACGACGACCATGCCCATGCCGTATTTTTTGGCTTTTTCGATGGCAAGTTTCATCGACTTGTAGCCGATAACCTGACCCATACCGTCATGACCGTCTACTACCGCCGTAGTGGGGGTTTCTTTTACTATTTCGAAGTTGGTTACGGGGTTTTGGATACCTGCTTTGATACGGTCGATATATATCGGCTTAAAGCGGTTGACGCCGTGGGATTCAATTCCTCTGCGGTCGGACTCGACAAGTACGTCCGTGCATATTTCGGCGTCCTCGCGAGGTACGCCCATTCCGACAAAAGCGTCGGTAACGAAGTTGATAATCGTATTCCAATCAACAATAACTTTTGGCATATTACTGCTCCTTAAATAGATTAGTTAAATCTTAGCACAATGCGCGCGTAAAGTCAACGTAATGCGCGGTCAATAAAAAAATAACGCGCTAT
>CAYZOJ010000037.1:10237-15259 GCA_964480195.1 uncultured Christensenellaceae bacterium
GAGTAGAGCGCGGAACGCGTGTCGGAAGCGGACGTTCCCGTATAAATTCCGGTGTGGTAAGCTCCTTTTTCGTAAGCCTCCGCGACTTCGACAAGGGGAATATGCGTAAACATTACGGACGGTACCGTATAGCCGTTTTCGTCGCGTAAGCGGGCTACTTCTTGAGCGTAAAAATCGACTTGCTCCTCTCTAATGTAGCGATAGGGAACACCGCTTGCGGGAGGCGAGTCGTATGAGCCGGAATCCAATACGAAGACGTTGTATACCACGTTTTCGCCGTCTGCGGAATATATCGGAATAGAGTAATTCCCTACGTAATCGCTTTCGCCGTCGGTAGCTTTAAGAACGAACGATTTATAGTATTCTCCGTCCTCTATGCCTCCTATGAAATGCGGATAATCTTTGATGGCGGAAATAAAGTCGTACTTGCTTTTTGCCGATTCCGAATCGTGATTTCCGAATGTAAAAGTCCAGTACTGTTCGCGCTCCTCCATAATGCGAGCAAACGCCTTGTACGTGTTTGTGCTGACGTTCAAAAAGAGGTCCGAAATGTATTTCAGCGAAAATACGTTATCCCCTCCGAGCACTACGAGATCGGGTTGTTCTCTATCCAAGAATGCGTTGATTGCGGTAACCAAATGTGGCTTTAAGGTATCCTGAACAGCAACTATCCCCGAAGACGACTCTATGCCGAGCCACTCGTGGAAATCGGTAAGATGGAGTATCTTAAAGCTCCCTTCGTCGTTGAAGCGGAGAGGGGGAGTGTCCGAAATCGGATTGTCTGGAACAGTCGGCTTAAGATTTGTCGTAATGCAAACGGCGCCTACCGCGAGGGTAAGCGCCAGCATAAATACGATTACTGTTTTAGTAATGTTATTACTCATTAACCGGGGAACAAGCCTCTCATCTTGCTTGTCTTAACGAGTCTGTCGAGAGCTACGACGTAAGCTGCAAGACGGTAGGAGATGTTGTGTTCGGTAGCGGCTTTGATAACGTCGTCGAACGCGTTGTCCATGATAACGGTAAGACGGCTGTTGACTTCATCTTCCTGCCAGTAGTAGTTTTGGAGGTTTTGTACCCATTCGAAGTAAGATACAACTACACCGCCGGCGTTGGAGAGAATGTCGGGAAGCACTTTGATACCGCGTTTTGCGAGGATAGCGTCGGCTTCGACGGTGGTAGGACCGTTAGCTGCTTCGACAACGAGTTTTGCGTTAAGTCTTTCTGCTACGTCCGCAGTGATTTGGTTTTCGAGAGCGGCGGGAATCAAGAGGTCGCAATCGGTGGTGAGGAGCTCGTCGTTGGAGATGTGCTCTACGCCGTTTGCGTTGTAGTCTTTGAGGAGTTTTCTTGCTTTTACGTGAGCGAGAACTTCTTCGACGTCAAGACCGTCAGCCTTGCGGATACCGCCGGAAACGTCGCTTACCGCAACGATTTTGCAACCGAGGTCGCGGTGGAGAAGCTTTGCGGAAACACTACCGACGTTGCCCATACCTTGTATAGCAACTCTCGTGGTGGTGGGATCTATTCCGTGGAGTTTAAGAAGGTCGCGGGTAACAATCATAACGCCTCTGCCGGTAGCTTCGGGACGACCGAGGGAACCGCCGACTTCGCGGTCTTTACCGGTTACTACTCCGCGAACGGTATGACCTTTGAGGGTGGAATAAGTATCCATGAACCAGTCCATTATCTGACCGTTTGTATTGACGTCGGGAGCGGGGATGTCGAGTTCGGGACCGACGATGGGGGATATCGCGATAGCGTATTTACGGGTAAGGCGTTCGAGTTCGTTTTTGCTGAGAGTCGAAGGATCAACCTGAATACCGCCTTTGGCTCCGCCGTAGGGGATATTTGCGACGGCGCATTTGAAGGTCATCCAAGCGGAGAGTGCGCGAACTTCGTCTACGTTGACGTTCTGATGATAGCGGATACCGCCTTTGCAGGGACCGCGGAGAGAGCTGTGTTGGATACGGAAGCCGTCAAAAACTTTAACGGAGCCGTCGTCCATTCTGACAGGGAGCGCGACTTGGAGTTCTCTTTCGGGGTGTTTAAGAATTTCGTAATCTTCCTTGGCAAGACCAACGGCTTCGGCAGCGGTGTCGAGAACCGAGCAGAAGTTATCAAAGGGGTTATATTGTTTCATTTAATACCTCCGAGGTAAATATTCTTATATAATTGTAATACCTATCGTTACAAAAATCAAGAGTGAATTATTTTTATTTAAGAGATTGTCAAATCGAACGCGAAAAGCGCGCTAAAAAAATCGAAAAAACGGAGAATGCCGATTAAAAAGCGCACGAATTGAAAAAATATCCGATATAGGACAGACCGAAGCGGTAAATATATAGAGTCGGATGTCGGAAATCCGATAAAGGCGGTTAGGGAAGTAATTTTAAGTCACCAAATTCTTAAACGCGACAAAAAACACTTTACAAATCGGGAAGAATAATGTATTATGTTAGCGTTCGGGCAAAAGTGGAAAGATGGCGGAGCCCGGTTGAACGCGCACGACTCGAAATCGTGTAACCCCGCAAGGGGTTCGTGGGTTCGAATCCCACTCTTTCCGCCAAAAGTAGGAAGCCGAGAGTGAATGCTCTCGGCTTCCTACTTTTTATGAGGAGTGGGATTCGAACGGGCGGAGAAAGCGACAATCCGGTGGTTACTTGCCCGTCCCGGCGTGATAGCGACCCCCTTGGGGCGGGAATAAATGTACTGACGAGAGAAAAAAGGCAATTGCAAAGCGATTCAGTGGGGATGTCCTTACTCTCTGTATTGTGTTTTATTTTTTCAGTCGGTCTTTTGGGACGTGTACTTGACCGCGGGGCGAAGCGACGCGTTTGTATAGTCAAGCACCAGCCAAAGAGCCTTTTGAAAAAAATCCACAAAACAATGTTTGTTTTAAACAAAGAAATGCTTGCTATTATTCGCGATTTAGAATATAATATAAGCAAGTAAATTTTGAGGTGAATAATGCTTAGTTTTATGTCCGCAAAAGACGCAGCCGAAAAATGGAATATATCTCAAAGGCGTGTGGCAATATTGTGTTCGGAAGAGCGTATCAAAGGAGCAATGATGGTCGGCAATATGTGGATTATCCCCGCCGACGCCGAGAAGCCTATTGATAAAAGAACCGTAAGATATGAGAAACAGAAAGATGTCATACTTAAACCGTTTGTAAAATGGGTAGGTGGAAAAGGTCAACTTGTAAGTGAAATAGAAAAATTGCTTCCGTCAAACGATGGAAAGGCTTTGACAAAGTATGCAGAGCCTATGGTTGGCGGAGGTGCGTTATTCTTTAGCTTATTATCGAAATATGATTTTGAAGAACTTTATATAAGCGATATTAACGCAGAACTTATAAATGCCTATCAAGTTGTAAAAAACGACGTTGAAAATTTGATTTCGAAGCTCAACGAAATGCAAATGTTGTTTTTACCTATGGACGATAACGGCAGAAAATATTTTTATTATACCGTTCGTGAAAAATTCAACAACACGATATTGTCCGAGGGAACGGCGACAGATAAAGCGGCGCAATTTATTTTCCTCAATAAAACCTGCTTTAACGGACTTTATCGCGTGAATAAAAAAGGACAATTCAACGTTCCTATGGGTGCATATAAAAATCCTACCATTTGTGACGATGAAAACTTGCGCAATATCCACGAAGCATTACAAAATGTAACTATCGTTTGTGGCGATTACTCCTTATCAAAAGAGTTTATAGATAAGAACACGTTCGTTTACATTGATCCGCCGTATCGCCCCATTTCCGAAACTTCGGGGTTTACGTCCTATAACAGTGATGTTTTTGATGATAACGAGCAAATAAGACTAGCCAAGTTTATCGACGAAATTAATAGTTCCGGTGCAAAAGTCGTGTTAAGCAACTCGGATCCTAAAAATGTCAACGAAGAAGACAATTTCTTTGACGATTTATATAGAAATTATACAATCAATCGCGTGGAAGCGAATCGCGCAATTAATAGCAACGGCAACAAACGCGGAAAGATAAAAGAACTGCTTATATATAATTAAAAATAAAAATTAAGGAGAACAGCAAATGATTAAAAGTGGCAAAGGTGGCGGAAACACTCGTACTGGATTAATATTTGAAGGTAAAACTGATTTATTAACATTTTTAAATCAGCAGCCACATTATTCCGTTATCGAACACGATGTGTTTTATGATGATAATAAAGTTGCAGAAGTTTACAAGAAGAACAGCTTCTACTCAATATTTCTAAAAAAATTAGATATAGATTGGACAAAACACATTTCTAAAAAATTACTACCGGATGATAGTATTTTTGTGTTGCTAAATAACATCTTATATATCATTGAATGTAAACATCAAGAAGTTGCGGGTTCTGTTGATGAAAAATTGCAAACCTGTGATTTTAAGAAGAAGCAGTATAAAAAACTTATGTCAGCGGCAAATATAGATGTCGAATATATCTATCTACTGGATAATTGGTTTAGAAAAGAAAAATATGTTGATGTTTTAGATTACATACATTCGGTTGGATGTGATTATTATTTTGAATATATTCCTCTAACGCGTTTAGGATTACCCGTTCCTCCGGAATTGATAGAAGATTAATATGGCAAAAAGCGTACCGCTACAACCCGAAAATTTCGAACTCGAAACGAATACCGTGTGGTCATTTCCGGATCGCGGGAAATGGGCAACTCACGACGCTAAATACCGTGGAAATTGGTCACCGTATATTCCGCGCAATTTAATTTTGCGCTACTCTATTGAGGGAGACACTGTTTTAGATCCGTTTGTCGGTGGTGGAACAACAGCGGTTGAGGCGAAATTAACAAACAGGAATTTTATTGGCGTAGATATCAACCCGAATGCGATTGAAATCACCAATAATAAATTGAATTTTGAGTGTGAATTTAATCCGTCTATAGAAATACTGCAAGGCGACGCGCGCAATCTTTCTATGCTTGCTGATGAATCCGTTGATTTAATTTGCGCTCATCCGCCGTATGCGGATATTATTCATTATA
>CAYZOJ010000038.1:0-5350 GCA_964480195.1 uncultured Christensenellaceae bacterium
ACCGAGAACGCGTTGGAAATCTTGACGGAAAGCGAAAGTATCGCGAATTGGGTACCCTCTGTACGTTTTCCGGTTTGCCATTCTCTATAATCTACGATATCGCTGGTCATTACCATCGGGAGATATCCGTTGGGTCCGTACGCAAAACCTAATAAGAATTGGTAAATAAGTATCGCCCAAAGCGAGCGCATTGCTTCCCCGCCGAACGCGTACAACAAGAACCCGAGCAAACTTACTGCAAAGCCGTAAATGCCAAACACCAAGAACGTTTTCTTTTCGCCCCACTTCTTGTCTATCACCGGCATAAGGACTATCGAAACCATACTGCTTACGGCGCAAGTTATGCCTATAAGCCAGCTTAAGCTGTCGCCCGTAAACGTGCCGAGTCCTATAAACGTTAAGTCGATTCCGTCACGGAAAAGTATAGTCGAAGCCTGAACGGCTATGCTCAAACTTATGTTTCTTCCGAATCCGAGCATATACGTCGCAAATACTATAAGCAACATTTTGTTATTGCGTATCTCGTTGAACATCTCCTTAAAGCTCATCGCGCTCGAAGACGTCGACACGACGTTTTCCCTATTAAAGAAATATATCAAAAGATACATCGCAAGTCCGATACCCGCAAGAACTGCCGCAAGAATTATGTATTCCGTCTTGCCTAAGCTTTCGCTCCCGGTAAGCATACATATTACCGTCGCAAATACGCCGGGCGCCGCCAACGCTATCGACTTTGTGGTATTTGCAATACCCGCACAGAAGTTACGTTCCTCTCCGTCCGGGGAAAGTAGCGCGAGCATTCCTTGCGACGGAATATCCGCAAGCGACATGCAGACGTTCCACATCGTCGCTATGAACAATATATAAATGTATCTGCCGGCGTCGCTCGTAAACGGAACATATACGAACGTAAGCATTGTAAAAAACGCAAACGGGAATGCCGATATAAGTATCCACGGACGCATTTTACCGGATTTGAACTTTGCGCGGTCAATAAGGTTTCCTATGACGAAGTCCGCAACAATACTAATGAGCTTTGCCGCAAGAATTATTATAGCCACATACTTGAGGTTCGCGCCCAGAATGTTATTGAAGAACTCCGCCTGATAGCTGTTGACGAGCCCTATTCCGAACTGTACGCCCATTATGCCGAGCGAATAAATAATAACGTATTTGAGCGTTAAAATCGGTTGCTTCTTTGTTAACTCTTCAGACATTTCTCTTCTCCTACTGCCGTTTATTTAAATATTGTATCACTTAATCGACAACAATACAACCCCTAACATTTTAGTCGCGCGCATTTATTTGGCGTTCGACGATTTTTTAGAGCGACGTAATAAAGATTTGAGTTTTGCGCCTATTTTATCGAAGTCGATTTTGTTTATCGCTATGTCAAGCCCCGCAAACACCAGAGCCGAACCCGCCACGACGGGTCCCGCAAGAATAAACATATCGGCGTTGTAATCCGAAGTCAGTCCGAAAGCGGTTCGCGCAAACGGAATAAAGAAACAAGCGACGGCAAACGCTATGAGAACAGCAAACATCGCCACTCGGATTTTGGTAAACGGTATACATATCTTGACAAGGAACATCAGCCCCGCACAAATCGTAACGATAACCGCGATTGTCGAAAGCTGTTCGGCGTTTATATCGAGGGCGGGCGACGCCAAATAAACGGTTACGACGGCTATTACCACAGTCAATGCGGCGGGAACGGCTCGTTTTATGACCGTCGGCATAAATCTGCCTTTTACTATCTCGTTATTGGGCTCGAGTGCAAGTATAAACGCGGGCGGTCCTATAGTAATATAACCGACAAACGTCAAATTCTTGGGCTCGAACGGAAGATCCGCCGAAAGTATCATGAATATCACCGCAAAAAAGCAGTTATACAGCGTTTTTATCAAAAACAGCGAGGCACTTCTTTGTAAATTGTTTATGCAACGTCTGCCTTCCGCAACAACCTTGGGCATACTTGCAAAATTGTTATCAAGAAGCACAAGTTTGCTTACGTTTTTGCTTGCGTCGGATCCGCACGCAACTGCAATCGAGCAATCCGCTTCGCGCAACGCAAGGACGTCGTTTACGCCGTCCCCCGTCATTCCTACGGTATGACCTTTACTTTTGAGAGCTTTGACTATTTGAAGCTTTTGGTCCGGCGTTACCCTTCCGAAAACGGTATACTTTTCGACCGCGTCCATAATATCTTCGTCCGTAACAAGTTCTCGCGCGTCAATATATTTGTCGGCATCCGCAAGCCCCGCACGCTCGGCAACACTTTTTACCGTAATCGGATTATCGCCGGAAATTATTTTTATTGCGACGCCTTGTTCGCGGAAATATTTTAACGTATCGGGCGCTTCTTTGCGAATTTTATCGGTTATAAGCAAAAGCCCTTCGAGTTCAACGTCCGTCGGCAACGCGTCGTCGACAATCGGCGATTGCGCGCGCCCTATCGCTATTACGCGCATTCCGACTGAGGAATATTCCTCGATTTCGGCTTTGAGCGCTTCCGACAAGTTCCCGAATATGAATTCGGTCGCGCCCATTATAAGCGAATAGTCGCCGAAATTTGCACCGCTCCACTTGCGTGCCGACGAAAAAGGAACGATGTCTTCCGACAATGTAACCTCGCCCGCATAATCCGATACGCAATCCCTGACGGCTTCCGCCGTGGGATTCGCGTCATGCAAGCTACTCGAAAGCGACTTAAGATACCCTTTTATTGTTTCGGTATCCGCGCCCTTTTCTATAATCCTCGCGACTTCCATCTTGCCTTCGGTTATCGTACCCGTTTTATCGAGGCAAAGGACGTCGACACGCGCAAGCGTTTCCGAACAATACAAGTCCTGCGCAAGCGCGTTTCTTTTTGCAAGTCTTACCACGCTAACGCAAAAAACCGCACTTGTAAGCGCGACAAGTCCGCTCGGTATCATACCGATTACGTTACCCAAAACCGTTACTACGGTAGGCGCAAGTTCGTTTTTATGTAAAAAGTATTTTACGCAAAACAACGCCGTTCCTATAGGCACGATTACAAGCGACATCACTTTTATAAACTTGCCGAGAGAATTTGCAATTTCGCTGACGCGTGCCTTGTCTTTCTTGGCGCCGAGTGTGATTTTTGTGGCGTAATTATCTACTCCGACGTGTATAACTTTGCTCACGGCGTTACCGCTTATTACGTAACTTCCGCTCAAAACGGTGTCGCCTACCTCTTTCTTTATCGGATCGCTTTCACCCGTAATCAATGCTTCGTTTACCTCGAGAGAGCCCTCGATTATTTCCGCATCGGCGCATATCTGGCTACCCGCACAGAGCTTAACTATATCGTCGATAACTATATCCTTTAACGCGATATTTGCGTCAACCCCGTCCCTAACCGCAACGACCTTTGGGGCAGACAGCAAACTAAGCTTATCTATCGTCCGTTTGGCTTTGAGTTCTTGGAATATTCCTATAAACATATTGACTACGACAACTACCAAAAAGCCGTAGTTCATCAATCCGTCGATACCTTTCGGTACGAAAAACGCTAAAATTATGCTTATAACTACAAAAATTATGTTGAAAAACGTTACCGTGTTGGTAAAGATGATTCTACCGACACTTTTAGTTTTGACGTTTTGTTCGCCGTTCACCTTGCCCGCTTTGACGCGCTCGGCAACTTCTATACTACTCAGACCTTTTACGTTCGTTTCGGACGCCAAGGTTTTATCGGAAATTTCTTCCATAAAAATTTCTCCTTCGATAATGTAATTATACTACAAGCAAAAGTCGTTTGCAACATAAATATTGTCGCACGGATATTCGTTCGCTCATCAAAAAAACTTTTCCGATTTTTAGTAACAACGCTATTGATTTGCGGGCGCGCGTGTGCTAAACTATATTTGTATTTTGTATCGAAGCGCATTGCGCATGTGGAGGCTTAATGAAAAACAGTTCTTTTGCTAAACGTTTATCGGTATTTGTGGTAGTTTTACTCGTTACCGTCATGGTTGCAACCGGTATCCTTGTCGCAGGTTCGCAACTCGGCTTAATCAACAAACCCAAACGCGGTATCATCATAGTAACCGCGCTTCTTTCCGGCGGTCTTTACCTCAATAACGAAGACGGAACTCAAACGGCTTTTTGGGATCCTATGGACGAATACGACTTCCCTATGCAAGAAGTCCTCGGCGCGGACGGCTCGTTAAATCTTTCCATGGAAATGATTAGCGAAATAATCAAATCTATCGGCTGGGAAAAGCTCGGTAGCTTGCTTAATATGGAAACTGGACTTTTGCCGAGCCTCATGGTCGACCCCATTACCGGGAAATCCGTAAAAGACGTGTCGGTTGCCAATATGGATTCGCCTACTCGCTTAAAATACGGTGTCGTCAACGCATATAAGCAAACCTACGAAAGCATGCTTGCCGAATACGGCGAAGAAGCCGAAGTCAGCGTATTCTGCTACGACTGGCGACTCGACAACCGCGACAACGCAAAATTATTGGAAGATTACATAAACGAAAAAGGTTATGACGAAGTAGTTTTGACTTCTCACAGCATGGGCGGTAACGTCTGTTCCTGCTATCTTGCTCGTAGCGAAGAAAATCGTGAGAAAGTAGTCCTCTACTGTCCTTACGCGCCCTCTGCGCTCGGCTCGATTGATGCTCTCGTATATCTCGAAAACGCATCTCTTTTGATTGAAGGAATGGATTTCGGCGAATATACTTCTATGATAAACGGTATCGTAAACAGTATCGCCACAGACCTCATGCGCAGTTTTGTTTCGCTATATCAACTTCTCCCCTTCCCCACTCTTATGACAAGCGGACAATACTCGCATACCGGCGACGATTATATGATAACCATTGACGGAAAGCCTATAACCACTCGCGAAGAACTCATAGAGTTCTATAAATCCCGTCCTTTCGCAACCGTTGAAATAGACGATGACGTTTTAGACAGATACGCATTCCAACTCGAAGAAAACGGCAAAACGAGGCTCGAAAACTACTGGGACAGCGAATATGTAGAAGTAAACGGCGAATACGTCCACTCGACAACTCTCGTTAACACAGTGTACTTTATGGGTACCGGTTGCTCCGGTAGGACCAGAGTCCAATACGTAACCGACGAAAACGGCGACGTCGTTATGGATACCGTAATTCGCTCGACCAAAGGCGATAACATGGTCCTCGAATGGAGCGCAACATGCGGTACCGACATCAATGCCGAAAACGTATACGCCATCGAAGACGGCAGTCATGCCCCTGTCGGAATCAAATTCGATGATCTCCTCAAAGAAAAGACCTTTGAAGAAATCAATAAGGTATGGAGAAAATAATTCTTAGTGCTCAAAAAA
>CAYZOJ010000038.1:5450-14935 GCA_964480195.1 uncultured Christensenellaceae bacterium
TAGGTTACACACGTTACTTTCTCGCCGTATTCTTTCTCTATTTGCTCGAATAGCTTTTGCGGTTCTTTATAAGAAACAAATTTCTCCGACGAATTAAGTCCTTGTACCGTTTCGGGCGTATTTAACACCTCTTTCTTGTGTTCAACGGATTTTATCGGCAACCTTAGATTTCCGCTTTTACGGAACACTCCTATCGAAACAGTACCGTCGGTATACTCTGTCGACTTATTGTTGCACCCGACAAAACATACGGAAATACAACTCACAATCAATGCAATACAAAAAAGTTTAATAAATCGTTTCATAGCCACCTCCTTCATTTCACGTTAGCAATATCTTTGCTTCGCTTTAAGAATATCATCGGATATGCCTATCGTCAATACTTTTCACGGAAAATTCACTAAAATAAACCGATAAATACTCTCTTTTAATTACTTTTGGATATTAGATGTGATATAATGCCGTAAGAGGTTTTTATGGAAGACAATAACTTAAAAGAAAACACATTGCACGAAAGCACTTTTTATCACGGCAAGATCATTGATTTGCACTTGGACGAAATCGAATTGCCGAACGGCGAACACGCTTATCGCGAATATGTATCGCACCGCGGAGGCGCCGCGATACTCCCTGTGGACGGTGACGATATATATCTTGTAAGACAATTCCGTTATCCGTATAAAGAAATACTTACGGAAATTCCCGCCGGAAAATTGGAACTCGGGGAAGACCCTCTTGTTACCGCAACCCGCGAACTCGAAGAAGAAACCGGCACGGTCGGCAATATTCGTCCTCTCGGGATTATCTACCCCACACCGGGCTACACAAACGAAAAACTATATATTTTCGTCGCAACAGACCTTAAAAAGACGCAAACTCACTTTGACGACGACGAGTTTTTAGACGTGGTTCGCGTACCGCTAAAAACCGCCATAAAAGACGTGCTCGACGGCAATATCAAAGACGCAAAAACCGCTTATGCTATCTTAAAATACGCATTTTCAAGCGGTATAAGCGCGGATTTGTTGTAATCTTCCACATCGCGTGATATACTTATACAAAACTATTCGGAGCTAATATGAAAAAATACGCGATAACCAACGCAAAAATAATCACAGGGGATCTCGAAGACGATTTGATTACAGATAAATACGTCCTCGTAGAAAACGGAAAGATTAAAGACATATCTTCCGATCTTTCAAAAATAGTCGGAGTAAAACAAATAGATCTCGGCGGTAAATACCTTATGCCGGGACTTATAAATCTGCACGTGCATTTACCGGGCTCGGGTATGCCGAGCGCTACAAAAAAGCAAAATAAAAAGTTTGTCGGTTGGTTGATGAGCAACCCTATTTCCCGTTATGTGCTTTACCTGTATTGTGCGCATTTTGCAAAAGTCGAACTTAATTCCGGCGTAACGACAATCAGAACAGTCGGCGGACTCGGAAATATCGACTCCAGAATACGTGATAATTCGGCAAAAGGCAAACTTCTCGCACCTAGGCTTCTTGTTTCCAATATGGCAATTTCGGTTAAAGACGGACATATGGCAGGCGTTCTCGCATACGAAGCAAAAGATCCCGAAGACGGCAAACGTTACGTGCGCGAAATAGCAAAAACCAACCCTGACCTAATTAAATTAATGATTACGGGTGGCGTTCTCGACGCAAAAAAAGCAGGAGAACCCGGAGTATTACGTATGTCGCCCGATATAGTGCGCGCTTGTTGCGAAGAAGCTCACGCTCTCGGATTCAAGGTAGCGGCACACGTCGAAAGCACCTTGGGCGTTCGCGTGGCACTCGAAAACGGCGTAGATACCATCGAACACGGCGCAAAACTCGGCGAAGTAGAAATCGAACTCTTCAAAAACAGTAATTCCGCTCACATACTTACATTCTCCCCCGCTATTCCTCTTTGCAAATTCGATTTGACTGTTTCGGGAGGCACACCTCTTCACAAAATTAACGGCGAAGTAATATTTGACGGAATGACGGACTGCGCTCGTAAATGCCTCGATAACGGCATAACGGTAGGACTCGGCACGGATACGGCTTGTCCGTTTGTTACGCACTACGATATGTGGCGTGAACTTAACTACTATCACAACTTTATCGGCGTCGGTAACGCATTTGCTCTGCATACCGCTACAAAAATCAATGCACGTATCGCCGGAATCGAAGATATTACCGGAACAGTTGAAGTCGGTAAATCCGCAGACTTTTTGGTAACACAAGATAACCCCCTCGAAACGCTCGAGGCTTTACGTAATCCGAGTGAAGTCTATATGCGCGGAAGACGTATCAAACACCCGAAAAACAAAAAGTTCGCTTATGTCGAAACCGAACTCGACCTTTATGCAAAATAGTTTCTTTAGACTCATATCGGGTTCCCAAACAATACCTGACGGAAATAAAAAAACGGCGCAATTTGCACCGTTTATTTTTACAATCAACCACCCTAGCTTGCATAAAATAACATTATTATTAAAAACTGTTTACAAAACGCATAAAAAGTGATAACATAAATAACATTACTTATATAAACTAAAAAGGAGACATATGTTAACCGAACAATCCGACGATCCTGACCCCGACAGTATAGCTTTATCAGTCGTATTCATCGTCATTTTAACCCTATTTTCCGGATTCTTTTCCGCGACGGAAACCGCGTTCAGCTCCGTCAACAGAACAAAGCTCAAAATCAAAGCGCAAGACGGCAATAAAGCCGCTATAAACGCGTTGGCTCTTACAGAAAATTTCGATAAGTTGCTTTCGACCATTCTCGTCGGTAACAACCTCGTAAATATCACTCTGTCTGTTTTATTTAACAACATATTCGAAACCGCAATTCCGAATCCCGCAGTAAGCGGTATAGTTTCCGTTGCCGTATCGACCGTAATTGTTTTGACTTTCGGCGAAATTACCCCTAAAATGATTGCCAAAGAGAACTCCGAAAGAGTTGCAATGGCTTTCGGGTACCCTATCAAATTCATAATGATAATACTCTACCCGATTACAATTATTTTTGCGGGTCTAAAATTTTTGTTACGCAAAATATTCAAGTCGCACGACGACGATAAAATTACAGAAGAAGAACTGCTTACTCTCGTTGAAGAAGCGCAGGAAGACGGCGCCCTCGACAGCCAGGAAGGCGCTCTTATATCCAGTGCGATAGAGTTCGACGACGCTGAAGTCGAAGACATTCTTGTACCTCGCGTCAACGTTATAGCAGTACCCATCGACATGCCGATGGACAAAATTAAAGCCCTATTCCTCGAGCACAATTTCTCGCGTATGCCCGTTTATAACGGCACGATCGACGCGATTATCGGTATGATACACAATATCGACTTCTTCACAGCACTCGAAAAAGGCGAAACAAGTATTAAAAAGTATATTACACCCGTCACTATTGCAACGGAGCATATGAAGATATCTACTCTTCTTAAGAGTATGCAACGCCAAAAAGTGCATATGTCCGTTGTCGTTGACGAATACGGCGGAACGCTCGGCATCGTAACCCTCGAAGACATACTCGAAGAACTGGTCGGCGAAATTTGGGACGAACACGACGAAGTAATTAATTACTTTACGCAAATCGACGATACCACCTATCTCGTCGACGGAAGAGCCGAACTCGACAAGTTCTTTGAAACTTTCGGAATTGACGAGGACGATGCCGAAGACTTCGACTCTCAAACCGTAAACGGTTGGGTCCTCGAAAAAATCGGTGATATTCCCAAGAAAAATCAGTCTTTCGATTATAAAAACCTTACCGTAATAGTAAACAGACTTACCCAGCGCAGGATACTCGACGTCAAAGTGCTCATAAACGAAAACGATTCCTCATCTGAAGACGGCGAAAAGAAAAACGATTAAAACCCCTATCTCATACTAATATTAAAACGGGCGTCGTTATATCGGCGCCCGTTTATTAAATTCAATTTACCTTTTTCGTTCGTCGGAAGTAAAGAACTTTACCGTATGCTTAGGATTTTTCAATTCGGTCTTAAAAAATTTCGGATACATTTTTATGTCATCATCGAGAGATGCCCATTTCAAGCATATTGTATTGCTATCTTCGATAAAAGTTTCACTGCTTAGCTCAAAATCACTCGGCACTTTCATATAAAAGAAATAGTCAATCTCATAAATCAATTTCTCGAAGTTTGATGTCGCATCGCCGTAAAAATAGTTCTCTTGAACAAAACCGAGCCTATCTATTTCCATTTTTACGCCCGTTTCTTCAAATACTTCGCGCACCACAGCTTCTTCGGCTGTTTCTCCGAATTTAATTCTCCCGCCGACAGTATATAGATATTTCCTCTCATCTCCCACCATAAGGACTTTTCCGTCTTTCATAATTATAGCGCCTACACGGATGTTTAAGAATCCGTCCGCACACGGTACACACATATCTTTATTCATTCTTACCACTCCTTTTGTCGTTATCGTTGCTATCCTATAAAAAGTCGGCTATTTATAAGCCGACTTGTACAATTTTCATTTATTTCTTAATTCAGGCTTCCGCCAATGGAGTTATCAATCTATTGAGGACGGCGAACAGCTCCGTTGTTCGGACGACGTTGACGTCTAACAGGCTTTTTGTCCATAAAGTACGCGCGGTAAATGGAGTTAAGTCTTTTCTTTGCCGATTCAAGATTCGCCGCATGCGGAATACATATGTAACCGGACCTATCAATCTTCTCGTCATAACGCTGGAAGTTTTTATTGATATTAACGTACATACGACCGTTTATACAGCTAATAACACCGAACAACACTTTACCGAGGTAAATAAGATCGCAGTCATATCCCTTTTCTATCGTAAATACGCCGGCACTGAGAATAAACTCTTTAATACTTTCGTAAATATAAAGGTTTTCGGTTTTAAGTCTGTTTACGTTTACACCTTCGGGATAAGGACTTCCAAGACGCTTTTGCTTAATGCGTACGATCAAAACGATAAGCGGAATGCCTATCATAACAAGCGCCAACCCTATTACGGAAAGCCATAAAAGGAGCGAAGAGCTTGCCAAATACTCGGTAACCAAGCCGATTTTGGGAATGGAAGTAACATATTTACCGAGGAGTCTTCCCGATGCTATAGTGCATACATCGGTTTCGGCACTGTCGAGCGGATGGGTTACGTACAAAGTCGTATCGTCATAATCCGTCATTGTGCTCTTGAATATACGAGTTACTATAACGATTTCGCCCTCTTCCTTGCCGTAAAACGCAATAACGTCGTTTTCTTCGAGTTCGTCAACGGCACATTCTTTAACGACGACTTTGCTGTCCTTGGAGATATAAAACATTCTGTCGCCGTCGTCAACATCGTAATCGTCGACTTCTACCACCTCTTCGGTAAAGTCATAAAAACGATAACCGCCGATACTCGCTTCGATGTCTATCGCGTTGAGGAAAAATACCAAAAAGAGCACGACGTATAACAACGTCATGAAAAACAGCCAAATTGCCGGCGTCGCCACTTTTTTCTGTTCTGCAAAATTACGCATATATGTATTCCTCTCGCTTATATAGCCGTTCTACTAAGTTATTATATACTAAAAGCGTTACGATTTCAACGCTTTTTTTAATTTTGTTAATATATAGGAAGATTTAGCGTTCCGCTCAAGTCTTCGATATCGTTTAGAGCACCGCTTTCCATAGCTCTTCTCTTATGCAATTCTGCTTCTATAACGTGCTTTTGCTTTTCGTCATACTTAAGCATCAATATGGGAATCAAATAGAATGCAGAGCCTATCGCAGGTCCCAATATGTATACCGGCCAAATCCACTTATAGAAAGCGTCGCTTTGCGGAAGTCCGTTGTCGTATGCGGTAGAATCGAAGTGAAGTAACGAAAGCGTAAGTCCTGCAAATACGGTTTGAAGTCCCGTATTCATCTTTGCGACAAGATTTTGAAGAGCAAATACCGAGCCTTCGTTACGCTTTCCGGTCTTCCATTCCATATAGTCTATGCTATCGCCCCACATAGTTGTAGTTGCTATACCGAGCATACCGTTCGGGATACCAGCAAGCGCCATAAGGGCTCCCATAATCACTATTCTCCAACCGCTGTAACCGACAAAGAATGCGACAACGCGAGTAATTACATTTAGTATTGTGGCTGTCAAAATCAAGTTTTTCATACCACCGACCTTGCGAGCGAACCAAGTAGCAATAAATATCGAAAGAGTTCCGGGCAAACCTACTAAAATGCCGTATACAAACTGGATGTTAAGTCCGTTAAGCTCTTTACCGAATATGTTTAATGTAATCATATACTTAAAGAAGTATACGTCCTGAATATAAAACGTGATGTTGCTTAGTATACTCGCCACAACAAGCGCCATGGCAATTTTATTGCTGAACAGTAGCTTAAACGCGTCTTTAAGACTTCCTTCCGGAGGTTTGACGGGAGCGCGTTCTTTTGCCTTATGCGTATACATGGAGATAATCATTCCGCCGAGCCCCATCACCACGCCGGCAACCGCAAAAATCGTTTTTTCGGATACGCCGAGTTGGGGAAGGTTCGCAACAGCCAAAGATAACAGTCCCGGGAGCCAACCGCCCACCATTCCGCCTATACGCGCAAATTGTGCTGCCTTACCGCGCTCCTCGGAGGTTGTTGCAATCATTGCGGTCATACCCCATTGCGCTATATCTTGGAACGAATAAAACAAGTCCCATATAAGGTAAAGCACGCAAATATATATAAGCGAGTATTTAGGTTCAAGTCCGATGTCGATAAACATCATCATCGAACATATACCTACGGGAATTGCCATTATTAAGAGATACGGGCGAAGTTTTTCGCCGTTTTTGAACAAGTGTCTGTCGACTATTGTACCTACTATCGGGTCGTTAATTGCGTCCCAAACTCTTGCGAGCCCCAGGAACAAGCCTATCGCCCAAGCTTCGATATGCAAAACGTCGGTACAAAAGTACATAAACCAACCGCTTATAAGGTTGTACGTAAAATTCTGACCCATTACGCCTACGGCGAACTGAGTCAGCTCTTTATTTTGCACTTCTCTATTGGGATCTTCTGCAAAAAACTTCTTGATGATATTCATTCGCGTCCTCCGATACATCTACTATAACATGCGCGGATAAAAAATTCAATATAGATTCGACAAAACGCGCGTATGCAACGCGCGTTTTGTTGCTTAATCGAGTTCGTCGAGAGTCTTTTTATAACCGGAAATAAAATTCTCCATAAAATATTTAACCTCTCTGAGTTCGCTCTTTTCGAGTTCTCTCCGTATAGTCTTTTCTGCTTTTACAAACTCTTTATTGCCGGCTTTAAGTTCTTCAAGGCATTTGACGTATGCGGCAAGCTTGTCTGCGGCTTTAACGAGTTTATATTCGACGGAATTCTTATCGGGAGCGATTGCATCTCTGTAATCTTCTCTCAGCTCCTCCGGCAACATCGTAAGCAGTTTATCTTCAGCCACGCTCTCAAGGGCTTTATATGCGACTTTGATTTCGTTATTGTAATATTTTATGGGCGTCGGGAGATCCCCTGTTATGACCTCGCTCGCTTCATGGAACACCGAAAGAATGACACATCTGCCGACGTCGGCGTCGCCTGCAAATATTTTGTTATTCACGATAGCCAACACGTGGGCTATTTGCGCCACCTGCTCGCTGTGTTCCATTATATTTTCCTTGACGGTAGAATGCATAAGCGACCAACGCTCTATGTACTTCATTCTGCCGAGATACGCAAAAAAGTTATAATCCATATCTACATTTTAACAAGCACTTTGAGCAAAACGTCCATCGCCTCGTCGGCTATGTCGGCGGTTTGATTCAAGTGGCGATAAATTTCTCTGTACTTAAAAATCTTACGGAAGTCCGCGTTGTCGAATAAATCGGCAAGCGCTTTAACGCATATGTCGCCGACCTTGTTTTCGAGGGATTTTACGTATATAGCTTCGTCACGAGTGATAGCGTCGTGTTTTTCTATGTTTTGTACCGCGGAGATTATATGCTCGGACATTTCGAGAAGCACCGAAGTAACCTCAACCATCTGTTCGTCGGGGATGACTCCGAACAAGCGAATTTCATCGACGGACGTCTTTGCGTAATCGAGAATTTCGTCGAGTTTTGCCGAAAGTTTGAAAAGGTCTTCACGATCTATCGGCGTTACGAACGATTTATTGATTTCGTCTATCAGGATACGCCTTACCATATCGCCTTCGTCTTCGGTCTTAATGACCGCGTCGGCAACGGCTTCGTCATGCGTTTTGCAATATTCGTTCAGCTCACGCATACCGTCGGCAATTTTTTCTGCCTGTTTTACGAGAAGGTCGTAAAAATCGTCTTCTTTAGGTTTCTTCTTAAACTTAAACATAGTTACCTCCTATAATCCCATTATAAGTTTTCCGATTAGTAAATAGAACAAGGCGCCGGAGCACATCGAAATCGGCATAGTCAAGCACCAACCGCCGATGATTTTACCAACGGTCTTCCAGTTTACGGAATGAGTTCTTTCCGCGGCGCCTACACCGATTACCGAGCTTGTTATTGTCTGTCCCATGCCGAGCGAAATGCCGAGCGCGGTACCGGCTATCGCGACTATTGCAGAAGATACTTGCGACACGACCGAGTGTATCGGCTGTATCTTATAAAGTTTTCTTCCGACGGTATTCATAATCTGAACCCCGCCCGAAAGTATACCGAGAGCGATAGCCGCGGCAATCGTTACCACCATCCAAAGCGGTAATGATTCCTGTGCGCCAGTCGAAATGCCGAGTCCCGTTGCAAGCATTATTATGCCGAGCATTTTTTGAGAGTTGTTCACCGAAAACGCCCCTGCTATAACTACGATATTGACGCGTTGGAGTCCCATAAGCAAACTGCTCATGCGCCTCGGCATACGGCGCAACAAGCGTTTTGTAAGCTTCATAAGCGCAAAGCCGAGAGCTGAACCGATTATCGGAGCCAACAACACCATTGCGACCACGTTCAAAAGAACATATTCCGTCCAAAGTACCGAATTGAATCCGAACGCCATTACGGCAGACCCGAGTATCCCGCCGAGCAACGTATACCAAATGGTATTGGGTATTTTGATAGCCATGGAAACGGCAGCCCAAACCGTTGCTCCTAACATTCCCGAAAGAATAAAGGCAAAGGCTTGGCGTTCCTCGATACCGCGGAAATAGTCCATATTAAGTATCGAATTGCTAATGTTATCCGCAACGCCCATAGCGCCGATAAAGAAGAACATTACCGGAGCCACAAATTTTACGATAGCCGTAATGGTTATAGCTGTACGCGGTTTTACGGAACGAGAAAAGACCGTCGTCGCAAGGGCGATGGAGCCGTCGTTAAAGCCCATATAAAAGGCATATCCGAGTACGATTATAAACAAGACTATTGCATATGTGTTCATTACACTCAAAACTCTCTTTACTATAATATAATTATATATTATATAACTACTTCCGACATTTTACAAGACCCAATTTTA
>CAYZOJ010000039.1:0-14756 GCA_964480195.1 uncultured Christensenellaceae bacterium
TTTTTCATGTTTACTCCGTGATTGAGCATAATAGTTTATTTATTATATAATATACATTCGCATTTTGCAAGGAAATTTTTAAAGTTGAATTATAAACCGATAGCTATACGATGCGCCATAGGCGCAAGCGGAGCTTGCGCAGTGAAATCTTGCTATGCAAGGTGAGATCCGCGTCCGCGGGTGAAATCTGCCTTTGGCAGGTGAAATATTCGCTTCGCGAATGTTGTGGGGCGCCGTTGGCGCGAATAATATAACAATCCCTCAGTCTACGGCTATGCCGTAGACTGAGGGATTGTTATTCTATTTTTAACTGCCTTATTTACCGATGTTAGTACAATCGCCATGTAGCGATATACAGCCGTTCAGATGATAATACAATCGCCAATCATAGTCGCATTGTGTAGCTCTCGGCGGGATATTTGGTTTTATAACACGAAAAAATCGGAGCGGAAGCAGTACAAGCGTACGCGTGCGGAGATTTGGCGCAAGTCCCGAAGAGCGCGGGTGTACTTTATTGTTTAGAGGTACTTATGACTTTTTCCCGCGCTCTGAGTTTCGCGTTAGAAAGCCGAAGAGCACATCGAGAGCGTGTATAGATAAGTAAATCCCGAAAAATTAAAAATAGGCATCCGCTAACGTTCTCCGTATAAGAAAAATAGGCTAACGTGTTTTCGTCAGCCTATTGTATTATTAATCGTTTTCGCCTATTTTTCGGGATTTACTTATCGCTTATCAACCCGGCGATAGAATCAAATACGTACGTCGGCTTGATTCCGCTTGCGTTGAGCATTTCTTTGGTCGTTTCGCCCGAAAGCACGAGTACCGACTGGTAGCCGTTGTTGACGCCGAACAAAATATCGGTGTAAAGTCTGTCGCCTATCATTACTATGCGCTCTTTGGGGATATCGAACAAGTGCCCTATTATCTCCGCCATCGGCGAATAAGGTTTACCGCAAATTACGCTCGGAGCTCTCCCCGAAGAACACTCGAACAACGCCATGAGCGCGCCGACGTCGGGCATATCGCCTATGTCCGAAGGGCATACCGTATCCGGGTGCGTCGCAATAAACTCTCTGCCTTTGTCGAGAAGAACGTTCGCCTTCCACAATTTGTCGTAAGTGAGGGAAGTGTCAAACGCGAGAAGAACGATATCCGCGTCCTCACTCATCGGGATGTTTTCTTCTTCGAGAGATTTGATGAAAGTCGGGGTCCCTATCGGATAGACGCTCTTTGCGGGACGACGGGTATGCAAAAACTGTATCGCCGCCATCGTCGACGTGATTATCTGGAAGAGTTCGACGGGGTATCCCATCGCGGTCAGTTTTTTGACGTATTCGCGTTTGTCTTTGGACGAGTTATTGGTCAAAAAACATACGCGTTTGCCCATGGCAGTTAATTGCTTGAGCGTTTCGATAGCACCTTCTATCGGACGATTGCCGAGATATACGGTGCCGTCGAGGTCGAATAAAAACAGATCTGCGTCAACGTTAAGTTTCATCTTGCTCCTCTCAAATTCTTCTTATGCGGAATTTATCCCGCTCCGTGCGCTATCGCGTCTATATACCCTTTGTCCGCAAGGACGGTGTATAGGTTCGTTTCTCCCGTCAGTTCCGAGGCGAGCGAAAGATTGTCGAGAAGAACTTCCGCTATCGCGGTGCCTTTGCCGGCTGTCAGCATAAACCTTTCGAGCCACCCCGTAAGACACGCTTCCCCGACTAAAAATCCGCTTGCTTCTTTGAGGCAAGCCTCCGCGCTCGAGGCACTGAATCCGACCTTCGGCGACGGTATTTCGAGGGCGTCACACAGTATTCGCGTGCGCACACGGTCTTTCTCGGGTAGTATAACGCAAAAATCGCATTTTGTAAACTGTATTGCCGAGAATATCGCCGTAAAATACAGAAAAAACCGCGAATGCGCGGGAAATAAATCGTCTTCGTCCGGATACAGAGCCTCTGCAAGCCTGAAAAATCCGCCCGAAACGCTCGAAAGTTTTTGGGACGCGGTAGCAACTTCGAGTATGAGTTCTTCCGCCGAAAAGTCCGCGCCGAGTGCCTTTACCATATCCGAAGCCACGAGTTTTGCCGTGCTCCACGCCCTGTCGCGAAGCCCCGTTCCGAGTATCCCGAGAGCCTCTGCATACAACCCGACAGCCGTCGAAACGGCACTTGCCTGCAACACTCCGAAATTTTTGCCTATATCCACAAATACGCGTTTAGGGTATCCTTTTCGTTCGATTTTGTAGCCCGTTGTTACGATATTGTCAAACAGCCCGGAATAGATTTCCGACGCCACAAAAATTAAATCTCTGTTGCCGGCAAGGCTCTTGGCAACGTCTTGCTCTTGCCTTTTCCCTGAGCACACCACGACCTTGACGTCATCGGGTACGGGCTCTCCGTCATAGACGATTACGCGGAGCCCTCTGCGTTCGGCTTCGCGTATAAAATCGTGCTCGCCGACGGCAAGCACTTTTGCATAAGGGTAATTGTTACTTAAATACTCTGCGACCGTCGTACGCGGATCGCTACAAAATTCCGTTTCCATACGGCAAGCATAGCACCGTAAGCGCGCGGATTAAAGCAGGTTCACTCGTTTTTTGTCTAACGGCGAACTATTTCTTGGACTTGGCTGTTTTTCGATATGCCGCGGGCGTTATCCCGGTATAGTCCTTAAAAACGGTATTGAAATGACTTAGGCTTGCGTATCCCAAAATGTTGGATATTTCCACAAGTGCCATTTCCGAGCCCGAAAGGAGTTCTTCCGCTTTGCTCATTTTTATGCACCTAAGGTACTCGACAACGGTTTTGCCGGTGTACTTTTTGAACGCGCTTATAACTACCGGGGCGGAAAATCCCGCAAGCGAATAGACGTCGGAAGCGTTGGCGTCGTAATAGGCGGGAGAATGGAGTTTTTCCAAAATCTCGTTGAATTTATCGGGAAGTCCCGAAGACGCGGATATCCTGTGTTTATACAGAACGTAAATGGCGTCGACAAGGATTTCGCCTATCAAAATATGCCTGCGCTCGTCGGAATTATAGTGCATAAGACTTATTTTTTCAGCTTTGGAGATGAAACCGTCGAGTTCGTCCACCGAAAGATTTACGATTGTCCCCGCTCTTTCCGAAAGTTCTTCAAACGGAAGATCGAGAGCCGAGCATATAGCGCGGAGTTTTTCTTCCGTAACGCTGATATTTATGTGAGCGCTCTTTTTTACGCAAGACGAGGTAATCCTGTGCCTGTCTTCGGGCCGAATGAGTTCGAGCATTCCGCGACGTAAACTTTGTTTTTCGCCGTTTAGCTCGTGTCCCGCCTCTCCCGAGGTGATGATAAAAAATTCGTAAAAATTGTGGACGTGCATAGATGTGGGCTCGGCATTCCACCAATGGCAACCGAGTCCGTATTTAACAAGCGACCTATTATTGCGATAATCGACAAATTCGGTCTTATTTTCCGCGCCGTTCGCGTCGATATTTGCCATAAATTTTTTCTCCGCTGTTTCGGTTTCTATAGAAAAATCTTATCATCGGACGCGCCGTATGTCAATAAGAAGGATTAAAATTAAAAAATTCATACTTTCTGTTAAAATAAACGCAAGAATAACGCGCGCTATTACTATAAAATATAAGTATACTGTAGGGAGGCCCTCACGATGATAATAAAACATCACGTCCCCAAAGATAAAGAAGGAACCTATTATTCGATCGAATTCGACGTCCCCGAAAACGTCGAAACGGTATCGGTCGAGTATTCTTACGACGCCATTCACACAGGTTTTATGGCGGATTTATTGCCGTCGAACACCATCGACCTCGGCTTAGCCGACGAACGCGGACACTTTTTAGGCTGGTCGGGTAGCGCAAAACGCAAGGTCCACGTCGGCGAATACGACTCGACAAGCGGTTATCTTACACAAAAAATCAATCCCGGCAAATGGCAAATTTTAATCGGCGCATATCGCTTGGCGGATGACGGCGTAGACGTCGAATACAATATCGAATTTACAAAAAAAGCTCCTCGTTGGCTTTACGGCGATCTCCACGTGCACTCCACCGCTTCCGACGGAAAGCTCGACGCGTCCGAAATCGGCAGAAACGCTCGCGCCCTCGGGCTCGACTTTGTCGCACTCGCCAATCACAATAATTACGCCGAGAATTTAAGCCTTCCCCACGTAGACGGTTTGACGTTTTTACCCGCCGTCGAATGGACCCATTACAAAGGTCATATAAATTTATTCGGAGTTCCCAACCCCTTCGGCGACCGTTTTATAGCAAATTCCAAAGAGGAAATGCTCGCACTTTTAGATAACGCCCGCAGTAAAGGCGCGCTCGTTTCGGTCAACCACCCCGATTGCCCGCTCTGCCCCTATCTCTGGGACGACGACGAAGCCTACGACGCTATGGAAATCTGGAACGGACCGATGACCAAACGCAACGTAAAAGCCGTCGCGCGTTGGACCGCCCTTTTGAAACAAGGACGTCGCATACCCGCTTTCGGAGGCAGTGACTTCCATAAACCGCATTGGATAGCAAAACTCGGAAACCCCGTAACCTGCGTTTACTCCGAGTCCCCCGCTCCCGCCGATATTCTTGAAGCCATGCGCCTCGGACACTGCTTCATAACCGATCACGTGGGAAGCGCGGAAATACGCCTCGAATACGGCGACAAAATCATGGGAGATATCGTAGACTATTCCGAAACGACCCCTCTTATTGTGCGTTCTAACGCAAAGCACGCCGTTCTCGTTACCGACAACGGCGAACGCAATATCGAACTCGTAAACGGCGTAGCGGAAGTAGACGTCCGCGATACCAAGTTTGCATACGTAAAAGCAATTTCCGGCGCGAATAAAAAAATCGTCGCCGTTACCAATTCAATCTACTTCAAATAGGAGGTTTTACCATGCGCAAAAAAACCGATGGGCAGAAAAAGACGTCCCCGTTCCGCTACGGATTCGGCATGTTCGGAACTTCGCTTCCGGTCAACATGTTCAAGTCGTTCGCGGCTATCTACTACGTCGATATGCTCGGTCTTGCGATGACCAAGTACTCTTTGGTACTGTTCATCTACACCTTCATCGACGCCATAGACAACCCTATCTACGGCTTCCTCTCCGACAGGACAAACACCAAGTGGGGCAAACGTCGCCCGTGGCTCGTAATCGGCGCGCCGTTGCTGTGCCTGTGCTTTATCCTGTTCTACAACGTACCGAATGCGGTTGTCGCTAACGAAACGTTGCTCTTTGTCTATATGCTCTTGATGTACATATTGACGGGAACCTTAGACTCGTTGGTCAACGCGAACTACGGCGCTCTCTTCCCCGAACTCTTCAGAACCGACAAAGAACGCGCCAAAACAAACGGTATACGTCAGGTCTGCCAGCTCCTCGCCATGGCAATAAGCATCGCGCTCACCCCGATGATTGCAGAAAAAATCGGCTACCAACTCACCTCTCTCATCTACGGTTTACTCGCGGTAGCGGTTATGATTTACTCCTTTGTCGGCTGTAAAGAAGAAAAGATTGACGCCGCAACTTACGAACCTCCGAAACTCATTCCGAGTATCGTCGCTCTCGCAACCAACCCCCACTTCTGGATGTTCGGTTTGGCGGGCGCATTCTATTCGGCGGCGTTCTCCCTCATCTCGCAGGCACTCTCCTTCTACGTCAAATACACCTTGGGCCTCAGCGGAACTTACACCACTATAATGCTCGCCGTTGTTTTGGGCGTTGCCGTAATCGGTATCTTTGTGTGGTCGCAAGTCGCCAAAAAGGTATCCGTTTTGAAGATTTGGAGAATCGGCTTCGTTTCGATGGCTGTAGGATTTATTCCCCTATACTTTGCAAATTCTCTGCCTTTCGCAATCGTTGTCGCGGCAATAATGGGCTTCTGTATCGCCGCGTGCCTTACCACTATGGACTGCATCGGTGCTAAAATCGTCGACGACGACTACCGCCGTCACGGTATCAAGAGAGAAGGTCTAATTAACAGCCTCGTAGGCGTTATGAACAGACTTAACGGCTTGTTCACCTCCCTTGCATTCTTTGTCGCATCCGAAGCGTTCGGCTTCGTAAGCGGTGACGAACCCGGCGAAAACCCCGGTATGGCGGCAAAAGTTTTGCTTTGCGTATTCCCGTTCGTAGCAATGGTTTTGGCAAGCATTATCTCGTTCTTCCTTAAACTTCCCGATAACAACGGAATCGACCCTAAGGCATTGGAAGACGCTACAAGCGGTATCGACGTAGCGACCGTTTCCGAAGGCACGGCAGGCGAAACGAATGAGTAAGTATCTCATTATAAACGCCGACGATTTCGGCTATAATTCGGCTCAGAACACCGCAATAGAAGAGCTTATTCGCTCGGGGCTTATTACTTCGACGTCAGTTATGACCGTCGCCCCCGAAGCGGAAAATGCCGCGGCGCTATCAAAAGCTGAAAGCTTCCCCGTCGGCGTACATCTTACCATAAACTCGGACAGCGGAGAACTTTGGCACCCGATATCGGACGCGAAATCTTTTCGCGACGGTCTTTCGCACGACGGACGAGATCTTACATTCAAAACGACTCGTGCCGACGTCCGCAAAGAGCTAAAAGCGCAATACGATTTCTTACTCGAACGCGGTGCTCAAGTCGATCACGCCGACAACCACTGCGCCACGCTCTACGGCATAAACGGCAGAAGATTCTATATCGACGCTTTCGATTTTTGCGCTGTGCGCGATCTCCCCTATCGCTTCCCCAAAACTCCCGGGTTCTTGGAAAGACAGCTCGGAAGACAGATACCGGGAATAGTAAAAAAATTCCAATCCGCCATTGTGGCGTGCGGTACCCGTCGCGGAGTAAAAATGCTCGACGACCTCGTTTCCAACCCGTGGTCGATTAAAAAAATCCCCGACAGAAAGACCCTCGAGGAGTATTACTTAAACGCGATAGACAACTGTTTGGACGGCGTAACGGAGATGTTCCTACATCCGGCCCTCCCCTTTGAAAACGCCTCTCCCGAGTGGCAGAAACGCGTTTACGAGTACGAAATCTTAAAAAGCGGAGTTCTTCAAGAACGCGCCCGCGAAAAAGACGTTCAACTCGTTTCCTGGAAAATCTTTAAGGAAAACAACCTCTAATCCCCCAAAATCCAAAAAGCCACGCGGTGCGTGGCTTTTTCTTTCTACCCCATCTTTTTCGCTACAGCGGTTTTGCGGGCCTCTTATCTAATGTCGATTGTACATTCATATTGATTTCCGTTACTATTTTTGTTATAATCTAAGTACAAAAGGAAATATCTACCTTTTTGGGCTTGAATTTTACTTGACTCATAGTTGACTATAATCAAAAAGACGGAAAAAGGTAACTGCATTTCAATGCTTTTTAGAGTTTTTTAGAGTTTTTTTAAACTTTATTTGTTGACTCGTAGTTGACTATAATCTATCATCGCCCACATAACCACATGTTCCGGATTGCACCGCACTGTGTTAATTGTGTTTTCCCGCGCTCTTTGCATTAACGCCACCAATACCGACAACGACTTTATCTAAACAGCTCGATAAGCCGACCGCATATCCACAGTGCGGACAAAAATAGTAATCCTTAGGCAGTGTCGCTCCGCATTCGGGGCAAAGTCTTTCCTCGGTTTCCGTATTTTGCGCGGAAGACGGAACTGTTGTTTGAGTACGATGTTCCCTTTTCCGTTTGTCGACTTCAAAACTATATCTCAACGGTTCATCCGTTTGCGCCAAGCAGATTTTATCGTTTTCGCTTTCTTTACAATTTATGTGCTCTTTTGTTTCCATCATCGCTCCGTCTATAATGCGGTTTTATTTTCGTTTTTTGTTGACGTAGCCTGTCAACCGATATTTTCAATCATTATAACATCTTTTAGACGTTAAATCAATATCAATATCGTCTGTCAGCAAACGATATTATCGTTCATATGGGTTAAAATATAATAAAGGCAGTGTACAGAGATGACCGAACAAGAATTTGCTTTGCGACTCGCAAGGCTCAGAGAAGAAAAGGGCGTGTCCGCCCGCGAAATGAGTTTATCCATGGGACAGAACCCGGGATATATCAATAACATAGAAAGCGGTAGATCCAAACCGTCGCTTTCGGGTATCTTGTATATTTGCGGTTATCTCGGGATTTCGCCCAAGGACTTTTTCGACGCCGAAATAAAAAGCCCGTCTAAGGTTACGGAGCTTACGTCAGTTGCAAAAGACCTCGACGACGAGCAACTCGACATCCTCATTACGATAGCCAAAAGCCTAAGAAAGTAACACCAAACGAGAGCGGATATCCGCTCTCTTCTTTTATTCCCCTATTTACCATACATAGGCAACTCTCATCGAATAATTTTGCGTATTTACACAGTTTTTATTTATGCAACGGATTGCGTGGCTACGTTGCGACAAGCAAATATGCCAATCGCTCAAGCGTTTATCGAAGATAAAATTAAAGAGAGCAAGTAAAAAACTTGCTCTCTTTGGTCATTTATTCTAACCGTGTAGCCTGTTAAAACTCGGCACACACGATCAGGTTTACTCTGCATCGGCATAATTAATGCTATACACACCCGCTTTGTAGTCCCAATTTTCCGACTTGGTAACGGCGTTCCATTGCGCCTCGCTTCCGCCGTAATTGATTGTTACAAGTGCGGTGCAATTCCTAAATGCGCCTATTCCGATACTCTTAACGCTCGCCGGGATTGTTACACTCTCTAAGTTTTCGCAACCGCGGAAAGCATAGTTTCCGATGCTCGTAACGTTATCACCGATCGTTACGCTCTTTAAGTTCGTGCAATTATAGAACGCGTAGCTTCCGATAGCCGTTACGGCATGTTCTCCGTTAACGCCGTCGTTAAACGTTTCGGGGATAACGAGATTGAGTTCAAACTCTTCGTCGTATTCTCCGACCACCCTATTGACGGTGTATGTTTCGGTCTTAGCGTTATAATCATAAATTATTCCGATGTACGCATGTTTACATTCGCATTCATAATTTACGAATTCGTGATCGTGTTCTTCCGCATGCACTCCGCAACAAGAGTATACCTTCCAATGCTTGTCGTTGTCATGCTTCCATTCGCTCAATGTTCCTTCGTGTTTGGAAGGATCTTTCGCTATCGTAAGGTCGGATATTTCGTTGCCGTTTACATCTAAATCTTTTCTGCAAACAGTGCAGTGATAATGACCTAAGGCACCGTCCGAAACGCAGGTCGAGGGGATTTCTTGAATCCACTCTCCGTAAGTATGTCCGAAGGCAGATATCACTAAGTCTGTTAACTCGTTTTTATCTGCATCGAAGCATTTCCCGCACATCGAGCATTTGTAATGTCCTTTGACGCCGTTTGACGTACAGGTAGCAGGAATTTCAGCGTTCCATTTCATATTGTCCGGACAAGCGCTTGAAGCCTGACCGCATATATCGCACTTATGGTCTTTATTTGCGTCCGCGCAAATCGTATGTACGCTTGCATATCCGTTTTCGACCTCATAATAAATGCCTCTTATCTCAACGACGACAGTACCTTTCATCGCACCGTCTTCGCCGAAAGAGTACCCGTCGCGTGTGGCGTTTACCAACATGTTGCCGTCGTCTCCGAAACAGTAAATACGATTACCGATTTCAATATAATAATTGACCTGAATACTGTTATTTATAACGTAGTAAGTCTTGCCGATATTGTCGGTAACTTTTGCCGTCAACGCTTCACTGCTCTTTACGCCGTCTTCACCGTAATAAGAAATGTTCCATCCTATGCGGATATATACATCAATCTGAATCTCGTTGTCGATAACGTAGTACGTTTTTTCTTTACTGTCGGTTACTTCTCTGTTCGTGAGAGGCGCGCTACTCTTTACTCCGTCTTCACCATAATAGTAAATCTTATTGTCTATACGAATATTTACGTTCTTTTGAACTTCGTTGTTAATGACATAGTACGTATTGCCCCTATTGTCGGTAACTTCTTTATTCGTGAGCGCACTACTGCTCTTGACGCCGTTTGTGCCGTAATAGTAAACCTTGTCGTCTATACGAATATTTACGTTCTTTTGCACTTCGTTGTTAATGACATAGTACGTTTTACCCTTGTTGTCGGTAACTTCTCTATTTGTAAGCGCACCGTTGCTCTTGACACCGTTTGTGCCGTAATGGTAAACTCTGTTGTCTATGCGGATAAATACATCCTTTTGTATTTCGTTATTTATAACGTAATACGTATCGCCCTTGTTGTCTGTTACCTCTTTGTTTGTAAGCGCACCGCTACTCTTAACGCCGTCTTCGCCATAGTAATAAACCTTGTTACCTATACGTATATTTACGTCCTTTTGAACCTTATTATCAATGACATAATACGTCTTACCTTTATTGTCGGTAACTTCTTTATTTGTGAGCGCACCACCGCTCTTAACGCCGTTTGCACCGTAATAGTAAATCTTCTCGTCTATACGAATATGAACATTCTTTTGAATTTCATTGTTAATAACATAGTACGTGTCGCCCTTGTTATCGGTAACTTCTCTATTAGTAATCGCGCTACTGCTCTTGACGCCGTTTATGCCATAATAGTAAATCTTGTTATCTATACGAATATTGACGTTCTTTTGAACTTCGTTGTTAACAACATAATATGTATCGCCCTTATTATCAGTAACTTCTTTATTCGTAAGAGCACCGCTACTCTTGACACCGTTTGTACCGAAATAATATATCTTATTTCCGATACGGATATAAACGAGAGTTTGTATCTTATTGTCGATGACATAGTACGTATTGTTTTCAAACGTCCATTCGCCATCGCCGATAGACAATCTTACACCGTCTTCAAACCTACAAGCGTCTTTTCCGCTTATCGCGTAACCCGTATAAGGACGATGAATGATATCTTTACAATTTGCACAAACGCGATCCCATGTTGCGGTTGCACAATTATCCGCAACGGCCACAACTTCCTCTCCGTAATTGTGTCCGATGGCGGAAACGGTTTCCGTTTTAAGTGTCTCACTGCAAACCGAACATATCTGATGCTTTTTGCCGGGCTCGGTACAAGTGGGGGCAACATCTTCAATCCACTTTCCGCTCTTATGTCCGGTCGCGACAACGACGGTAATGTCCTTCTTTTCGTTACAACGTACGCAATGATGCGATTTAGAGCCGACTTCGGTACATGTCGGTTCTAAATCAATCGTCCAAACCGTAGCATAAGAGTGATTAAGTGCCGATATATCACGCGTGTCACTCACCTGACCGCATCTGGAACATCTGAGTTCTTCGTTACCGCTTTCCGTACACGTTGCCGAAACCTTCACAACCCAAGTTTCGTTATGTCCGAGAGCTTCTATCGTTTCTTCGTCGAGAACCTCATGGCACGTCGAACATTCTTTATGCTTATGCCCGTCTGCAGTACATGTCGCCACGGCATCGACCTTCCAGTTGCCTTCCGTATGTCCCGTCGCCGGAAGAGTTTCCGTCCCTATTGTGAGATGACATTTTTCACACGCATAATGTCCGCTACCGTCTGCCGTACAGGTCGCTTTTTTGTCTACCACAAATATTGTTTCTCCGTGACCCGTAGCGCTGATTTTACTCGTTTTGACAACGGATCCGCATTCTTTACATTCTCTATGCCTACTGCCTTCTTCTGTACAGGTTGGCTCGATATCGGTTATCCATTTGCCTAAATCGTGCTCGACAACCGGAATGGTAACGGTTTTTCCGTGATCGAGTCCGCAACGATTGCAAACCAAGCGTCCGACGCCTTCCGTGGTGCAGGTTGGTTCGATTATAGCTTCCGTATCGTTTCGATGTCCGAGTGCCGGAAGAATTTTTTTACCGATAGCGCCACAAATCATACATGCACGCGTTTTTTCACCGTTTTCCGTACACGTCGCAGGAATCTCCGGCGCCCACTTTCCCCAGCTATGCTCGCATCCGTCTATTCCGCCATAAATTATATCGGAATCCTCCGTATCCTCACCGTAATCGGGCTCTTCAGCGTTTACCACACAAGAACAAAGCCCGAACACAAGCAGAGCACAAGCTACTAACGCCAATAAAATCAAAACTCTTCTTTTCATATCCGCCTCCGTTTGAGAGATCTATACATCATTGATTTTATTCTAATTTTCTTAGAATGTCAATACTTAACTTCTATATTTATTAGAATAAATCTATGTATGGCGAAAGAATCCGTGAATTACGGCTTGGAAACAACTTAACACAAAAAGAATTAGCCCAAAAATTAGGCGTCGATTTTCGTTCGGTCAGTTTTTGGGAAACCGAACGTTATGAACCGAATATCTCACAAATAATCAAACTTTGTGCCTTGTTTGACGTAACGGCAGACTATCTCCTCGGCATCGCGGATTTTTAATAACGCGTCGCTTCGAACATAATAAGAATGCCCATTTCAAATTAACGGTTGCTCTGCTATGGGCTTCCTTATGTCTTGTTTCGGGTACCCATTTTTGAGCTTTTCAAACCGATAAATCTCAAGTGTAGATTGCCTTTAACTTATTCATACAGAAAAAAATGCTCTGACTCAATTGCGTCAGAGCATTTTCGGATTTAATTTAGGATATTTTATTTTACGGGTTTCATTGTCGGGAACAGGAGTACGTCGCGTATCGACGCAGAGTCGGTAAAGAGCATAATCATTCTGTCTATGCCTATTCCGAGTCCGCCCGTCGGAGGCAAACCGTATTCGAGTGCGGTAACGTAGTCGGTATCCATCATTTGAGCTTCGTCGTCGCCCTTTTCACGCTTGCGAACCTGATCTTCAAAACGTCCGCGTTGGTCGATAGGATCGTTAAGCTCGCTGAACGCGTTACCCATTTCGAATCCGTTCATAAAGAACTCGAAACGTTCGGTAAGTCTGGGATCCGATTTCTTGCGTTTTGCAAGCGGGCTGACTTCAACGGGATAATCGAGTACGAACGTAGGCTGTATGAGAGAGCCTTCCACAAGCTCGTCGAACGCGGCATAAAGCGCGGTACCCCAGCTTGCGTCGGCGTCGACGTCGACACCGCGTTTTTTGAGTTCTGCGATATTGGAAGCAAGGTCGCCCGACTCAAAATCGAGTCCGGTTTCTTCTCTTACGACGTCAATCATAGTTACTTTGCGCCAATCTCCGCCGAGTTCTATTACCGAACCTTGATAATTAAGCGTCGTGGTGCCGAGAACGGTTTCCGCACAATACTTATAAAGGCTTTCGGTGAGTTCCATCATACCGTGGTAATCGGTATAAGCCTCGTAAAGCTCCATGGTGGTAAATTCGGGGTTATGACGAGTATCCATGCCTTCGTTGCGGAAGAGTCTTCCCATCTCATAAACCTTAAGGAAACCGCCTACTATAAGTCTTTTAAGATAGAGTTCCGGCGCGATACGGAGATACATATCCATATCGAGGGTATTGTGATGAGTTACGAACGGTCTGGCGTTCGCGCCACCCATTATCGTATTGAGGATAGGCGTTTCGACCTCGATGAATCCGCGTTCGTTTAAGAACGTACGAATAGCGGTAACTATACGGGAGCGTTTTACGAATGTATCTTTGACCTCGGGATTTACGATGAGGTCTACATAGCGTTGACGATAACGGAGATCCTGGTCTTTAAGTCCGTGATACTTTTCGGGAAGAGGTAAAAGCGACTTCGCAAGCAAGGTATAATCGCTTGCTTTTACGCTTATTTCGCCCTTATGCGTGGTGAATACTTCGCCCTCTACGCCGATAATGTCGCCGATATCGAGTTTTTTGAAAGAGTCGTATTTACCCTCGGGAAGAGCGTCTATGCGGAAATATATCTGTATGAGCGCGGTACCGTCCTGTATATGGCAAAAACTCGCTTTGCCCATAACTCTCTTGGACATAAGACGTCCGGCAAGCGACACTTTTTTAGCGTCGTACTCGCCGTAATTACCGAAAATCTCTTCGGCGGTTGCGGTAACGTCGTATTTGACCTCGGTAAACGGGTCTTTATCCGCGGATTTGAGGTCTTGGAGCTTATCTCTGCGAACCTTGATTATTTCGTTGATATCTTGTTCTTCGGTTACGGGTACGTTGTTGACTGTATTATCCATTATTATTTTCCTATCGCAAGTATTTTGAGGGTAACGGGTCTACCACCGGGAACCTTAAAAGTAACTTCGTCGCCCTTTTTGTGTCCCATAAGAGCACTGCCGAGAGGGCTTTCGTCGCTAATCTTGTTGTTGGCGGTATCTACTTCTATTTTATTGAGAATTTGATACGTTTCCGCGTCTTCTTCGTCGTCGCCGTCGTAAAGGACCTTGACGGTATTGCCTATAGAAACGGTCTTTGTACTTAAAAGGCTGACGTCTATCGGATAAGCGCTTGAAAGTATCGTTTCGATTTTGTATATGTCGATTTCGAGCTTTTCTTGTGCGTCTTTAGCCGCGGTATACTCGGCGTTCTCGGAAAGATCTCCGAATTCTTTGGCGGTTTTAAGCGCGAGAGCGACTTCCGCTTTGCCGGTCGTCTGAAGGTACTTCAAACGTTCGTTAAGCTCGTCGAATTTTTTTTGAGTGAGCGGAATATTTTTTTCCATGTTTACCTCCGTATTTCCCAATAGGGGCATAATGTTGAATAATTATATATTATTGCGCCGATTATGTCAATGTTTTTTCGTTTTTTAATATAATTAAAAAAAGATCGAAAATTCACCGTGCTCCGAATTACGGAAAAATGTGTAGAACCGCCCTCGAAAATCTCGGAAAAATGTGTAAAATCACCCTTGAAAAACTCGGAAAAAT
>CAYZOJ010000040.1:0-14708 GCA_964480195.1 uncultured Christensenellaceae bacterium
CTCGGCGGGCGCAAGCGAGGCTTGTGCAATGAAATCTTGCTTTGCAAGGTGAAATTTGCCTCGGCAAGTGAAATACGCTTACGCGTGTGAAATATTCGCTCCGCGAATGTTGTGGTGGCGCTACGCGCGAAGTATATAACAATCCCTCAGTCTATGCAATTTTCAATCGCATAGCCAGCTCCCTTTACACAAAGGAGCCTAACCGTTCATACGCGTTTTTACCTCTAAATAAACCAAATTAACGATGTATATACTATCGTACAAGACAAGAAAAATAGACTAATGTATTATCGTCAGCCTATTAGACATCTAATCATTCTCTCCTATTTTTCGGGTTTTATTTTCTAAATTGAGTAAGGAGCGCATTGAGTTCGTTTTCGGTGAGTCGCGCTTCGGGAGAATCGCTGACGCCGATTTCTTTTAATCGCTCTTTTTCTCTATAAAAATCCTCGCGCGGTTTGTCCGTCTTAACGGGTTTTCCCTCGACTATTGCGGTAAGCTCCTCGCAACAATCGTTAAAAAATCTGCGACACTCGAGGATTTCGGCACCGAGATCCGACGCGGAATCAAGAGCTTCGAGCCTCTTGGTCCATTTGTCGCGATACGTGGCAAGCCTTTCGTTCTCGAGCGCAAAACGTATACGTGCTTCTTTTTCGTACTCCTCGGCACGCTCTTTTGCAAACGCCAAAACGTCGGCTATCGACTTTTGTACGGAGCGTTCGGCTTCGAGTTCCGAGCGTAATGCCTCGATTTCGCCTTTAAGCATAGCGATACGCTCCGCCTGAGCGGAGCGCACTTCTTGTTCGTTATCGGTTGCTTTTGTTTTTTTCGACCATAAGCGCTTCTTCATATCGCGATTATAACCGAAAAAGAATGAATTAAAACGTCGATTTATGGGGTTAATAGTCTACTAACCGCGCCTCTCGTTAAGAAGCTTGGTTCTGAGCGCGAACAACTCGTCGGAAAGGTCGATTTTGTACTCGTGAGGATTGGTGAGCCTCTTGTACTCCGCCCAAAATTCGCCCTTCGATTTATTGGCGAATTCGACTATCTCGTTTAACGAAGGAAGATCGTATACTTGCTTTCCGCGTTCGAATACCGTAACGGGAAGTTCGCGTACCGTGTAGTCTTCAAACGTCGTCTTCTTCCACGTTTCGAGGGGATGGAAAATCGTAAGAGGCTTGGTAAAATCAATCTTCTCTCCGCGTAATGCGATGAGGTCGGCAGCCGCCTTTCCGTCGGCTTTGTAAATGCGGTAAGTCGTTTTGAATCCGGGATTGGTTATCTTTTCGGGGGTATCCGAAACCTTCATTCTGGGTTCCCATTCGCCGTTTTCGTTTTGGATTTCCGCAAGCTTGTAAACACCGCCGAGTGCCGGGTGCGGAGCCGCGGTTATGAGCTTGGTGCCTATGCCCCAAACGTCTATTTTTGCGCCTTGAGCGTTTAATGACGCGATAATGGACTCGTCTATATCGCCGGACGCGAATATCTTTGCGTCGGTATGTCCTGCTGCGTCAAGCATTTTGCGCGCTTCCTTGGACAGATACGCAAGGTCGCCCGAATCGAGTCTTATGCCGAGAGGCTTATGTCCTGCCGATTTGAGTTCGTCGAAAACTTTTATCGCGTTGGGTACACCGCTACGCAACGTATCGTAAGTATCCACAAGCAACAAACATTGATCGGGATTGAGTTCTGCATAGCGACGGAACGCGTCGAGTTCGGTCGGGAAACTCATAACCCAACTGTGGGCGTGAGTACCGCTTACCTTTATCCCGAACATCTTACCCGCAAGCACGTTTGAGGTGCTTACGCAACCGCCTATTATACTCGCTCTCGCGCCGTATATTCCCGCGTCGGGTCCCTGCGCGCGTCTTAGACCGAATTCGGCAATTCCGCCGTTAGTTTCGTTCGCCATACGCATGGCTTTGGTCGCGATAAGAGTTTGGTGATTGACGATATTGAGAAGTGCCGTTTCTATGAGTTGAGCTTCGAACAACGGCGCGCGGACCGTAACCAACGGTTCGTAAGGGAATACCATTTCACCTTCGCGCATCGCAAACATATCTCCCGTAAACTTAAAGTCGCGGATACGCTCGAAAAACTTTTCGCCGAAACAGCCGAGCGAACGTAAATAGTCGATATCGCTTCCGTCAAAATGCAGATTGTTGATGTAGTCTACGACTTGTTCGAGTCCCGCGGCTACCGCGAAATCGAGGTACGGAGGCGCCGGACGGTAAAAGGCGTCGAATACCGCTTCTCTGTCAGCCATGCCCGATTCGGCATAACCGTTCATCATTGTCAGTTGATACAAATCCGTAAGTAACGTAAGATTGCGCATATTATCTCCGTTTATTTATTATTATTTATTGTCGTCTTTGCGCTTGGTAAAGTGCGGTTGCGACGGATTTTTACGAGTTATTTTGGTCTTTTTCTCAGGAGCTTCGGAAGTATCGGCTACCGCGTCGCTTTCCGTATCGGAAGGCGCATCCGACGCCACGTCGTTTTTGTTTTTTGCAGGACGCGTATACACCGTGCAGTCGGGATAAAGCTCTGCGGGAATACCCTTTCCGTACCATACGCGTTCGCCTTTTTTGACTTTAATTACGATAAGCGCGATAAGCCATACGAGAGATATTACAGCCACCGCAAAACAACCCCATTGGGTGTAGTTGAACGTGGCGTAAAGATCGCCGTCGTCGCGCAGGAACTCGAGAATGAAACGTATGAACGGATATGCGAACATATACATAAGCGTTCCGCCACCTCTGACTTTAAGACGCCTCGAGATTATCATTATTATTATAAAGAAGAGAATGTCGAGCGCCATTTCATAAAAGAACGTCGCTTGGAAAAATCCGTGTTCTCTCGTGATATACACTGCAAGCGGGAACCATTGATGAGCGGGATTGGTTATGGGCGCTCCGTAAATTTCCTGATTCATAAAGTTGCCCCATCTGCCGAGTCCTTGCGAAAGAAGAGCGACGGGTAAAATTATGTCCATAACGTCGATGAGGTTGACCTTACGGAATTTACTCCATATAAACGCGCCGAGTATACCGAACGGCACGCCCGTTATTATCGTAAGTCCTCCGTCCCATATCGCTATCGCGTTGACGAAATCGTCCCACGTAAACGGCGACGGGAAATACTCGGGTCGGACCATTACGTACCCTATTCTCGCGCCTATGATGGCAAGAGGTATTACAAAAAGGAAAAGTTCGACGACGTCGTCCGCCACAAGCTTGATGCGCTTTGCGCGAATTATGCCGACAATGAGCCCTATAAGCATCGCGGACGTAATAATTATTCCGTACCAAGCTATGGGCTTGTCGCCGATATAGAAAGCGACAGACTCGACTTTACCCGTCCAGTGTATGCTTTGCTCTGCAGACAACAATCCGAAATTCATATAGCCTCCTAAAGCTCTACTCGGCAAGCGCCTACGTTACGTATTTTAAGCGCGTGTACGTTTTGTTCGCCGAATACGTCGCTCATATACGCTTTGAACTCGTCAGACGCGTAATTATCGACAAACGCAAGTATCGTTCCCGCAAATCCGCCGCCGTGAACGCGGAATGCGCGCACTCCGTCATATGATTCGCAAAGTGCAAGCGCAAGCGGTATCGGCTCGGACGGGTCGCCCTCGGGATATACGTTCTGGAGTTTTTCGTAACTCGACTTGCCCGACGCGGTGATTATCGCGTATGCGACGTCTTCGTCTTCGTCCTTAATGGCTTCGCGTAAAGCTTCGACGCGTTCGTTTTCCTCAAAATAGTGCATGGCGCGGAGAATTGCTCTTCCGCTGACTTTTTCTTTGAGTTCTTTAAGACTCGAATAAAACTCGCCGACTTCGACAAAACGGAGTTTGTACTGTCCGAAAATCTTGGCTACCTTTTCCATTTCCGACTTGATAGCCGAGTATTGAGGGGTAAGATCGCAATGGTCGCCTCCGCAATTTACGACAAATACCGACGTGTCGTCAAAATTCCAGTCGAGTTTTTCGACTTTGGGATTGGCGGTGTCCTCGAAATCTATATAGCTTACACCGCCTATCGCGACGGCGGACTGGTCCATAAGTCCCGAGGGCTTACCGAAATACACGTTCTCGGCATATTGCGAAATGATTGCCTTTTCGACAGCGCCGACTTTGTCTTCGTTATATAAATCGGAAAGGATTTCGGCTATAAGAACTTCGTACGACGCCGAACTCGACATTCCCGCTCCTTTGAAGACGTCCGATACAGCCGTTACGCGGAAACCGCCTATCGCGTATCCGCGATCGATAAAGCCTTTGCATACGCCTTTTACCAATGCCGTCGATGTGCCCTCTTCTTCGGGTTTAAGTCTTAAATCGCCTATATCGACCTCTACGTAAGGATATCCCAAACTGTCTACGATAATCCTTCTGTCTTGAGTCGGAGTTACCGCCGCCAGCATATCTACGGATACAGCCGCCGCAAGAACTTTGCCGTTATTGTGGTCGGTATGGTTACCGCATATTTCTATGCGTCCCGACGAACTGTAAAAATACGTCGGCTCCGACTCACCGCCTTTTACGTGTGCGTTATAAAGATTCGAGTAACGCTCGGCGACCTCTTCCGCGGGTATGTTGTATAACATTTCGGCGGATTCGAGAAAATTATTGTTGTTAAGCAAACTTTTTTTGTCATATAATATTGCCAAAACCGTAATCTCCGTGTATAATTAGGATAGCTAAAATTATAGCACACTCATCCGAATAAGTAAATAAATATATAAAGTTTTATAAAGGATTTGAATATGCCTGCAAAAAAAACCGATATCGGTAAGTCTGTTGCCAATCTCGTTGCTTATGCCGAAGATAAGCTCTTTTTGAGTTACTACGACGCTGTATACGCGACCAATCGTCTGCTCGCGGAATTGCGTTTGACCGAGCCTTCCGCTCCGTCTAAGACGATTCCCGACCTCCAAACGGGTATTCTCGACCCCATTGTCGATTATGCCGTCGCCAACGGTCTGTGCGACGAATCGGCAAGACTTCGCTACGAAACCAAAATCATGGGCTACGTAACTCCCGCGCCCAGCGTGGTAATATCGCGTTTCGACTCGATTGCCTCCAACGAGAGTATCGGAAAAGCAACCGACTACTTGAACGAACTTTCCGTGCGCAGTAACTATATCCGTATGGCGGATATAAGCAAAAACATCCGCTGGCACGTAACGCGCCCCCAAGGCGACATCACAGTTACCATAAATCTCAGCAAACCCGAAAAGACGAACGCTCAAGTCGCTCTCGAACGCAATCTGCCCGCGACAAACTATCCCCGTTGCATGCTTTGCCTCGAAAACCTCGGCTTCGAAGGCACCGTCAAACACCCCGCTCGCGAAACGATACGCATAATCCCCATTTACCTTAACGACGAACCGTGGTTTATGCAATTTTCGCCCTACGTCTATTTCGACAATCACTGCATAGCCGTTAGCGAAACTCATCATCCGATGTCGATAACGTCAGCGACGTTTACGAGGCTATTGGACTTTGTGGAAATATTCCCCCATTACTTCTTGGGTTCCAACGCCGATCTTCCCATCGTGGGAGGCTCGATTCTTGCGCACGAACACTATCAGGGCGGTAAAAAAGTTTTGCCTATGTTCACTCGTCCGATACGTAAATATTTTGCGCATTCGGGACACCCGAGCGTGCATATCGGTATACTGGACTGGTATAATTCGGTAATTAAACTCTCCGGCACGGTACGCTCCGAAATAGAAAAGGTAGCTTCCGATATACTCGCCTCTTGGCGTCGCTATACGGATACTTCCGTGGGTATCATCGCCGAAACGAACTCCCCGCACAACACCATTACTCCCATCGCTTCCAAAAACGGCGACGAGTATGAGCTTTATTTGATTTTGCGTAACAACCGCACCGACGAACAACATCCTTACGGCATTTATCATCCGACGGAAGATATGCATAATATTAAGAAAGAAGGTATCGGACTTATCGAAGCAATGGGTACGTTCATTCTTCCCGGACGTCTTGCGGGAGAAATTAAGGGCGTCATGAGTATACTCACCGGACAAACTCCCCTTAACTTCGCGGACCTTGCAAAAGACGACAATCCTCTTTGCAAACACATCGGTATGATCGCTCAACTCGTAAACGACAACGGCACCGCAAACGCGCCCGACGTCGCCGAAAAATTGATTATAGATTACATCAACAATACCTGCGTTAAGATTCTCGAATGCACCGCCGTTTATAAAAATACCGAAATCGGTCAGAACGCGTTCGCGAAATTCCTTAATTCCGTAGGAATAAACTAAAATGGCTTACGTTTCTTTATATCGCAAATACCGTCCGTCCTCTTGGGACAAGGTTATAGGACAAAACCACATCGTCAAGACTCTCGTCAATCAGATTGCGTCGGGAACGGTCGGGCACGCCTACTTGTTCACCGGTACGCGCGGAACGGGTAAAACAAGCTCCGCAAAAATATTTGCGCGGGCGGTAAACTGTCTGCACCCCGTGAACGGCTCGCCTTGCGGTGAATGCGAAGTCTGTAAGGCTCTTGCCGGCAATAATAATATAGATATTATAGAAATGGACGCCGCCAGCAACAACGGCGTCGACGAAATCCGCGACCTCAAAGAAAGCGTTCAATTCCCGCCTACGGTCGGTAAGTATAAAGTTTATATCATCGACGAAGTTCATATGCTCTCCCCTTCCGCGTTCAATGCCCTGCTTAAAACGCTCGAAGAACCGCCGTCGCACGTAATTTTTATATTGGCAACGACCGAAGTCCATAAACTTCCTCAAACAATTCTTTCGCGTTGCATGAGATTCGACTTCCGACTCGTTTCCGCAAAAGAACTTGCCGATCAGCTCGCAAGAATTTTCGACGATCTCGGCTACTCATATGAACCGGCTGCACTCGATATAATAGCATCTCACGGCGAAGGCTCCGTCCGCGATACCTTGTCCCTTGCGGATATGTGCCTTTCTTACGCGCCCGAAAAACTCACCGTCGCGGACGTTTTGGAAGTTTTGGGAGCATCGGACTATCAGACACTCGAAAAGCTCTCGCGCGCCATCCTTTCCGGCGACGTCGCAACAGTGCTTGCGGAAACCGAAAACGTCTACGCACGCGGTAAAGGTCTTGTTACTCTCAATAAAGAACTTTGCGACTTCTTCCGCGAACTGATTACGGTCAAAAACGTACCCTCTTATCGCGGTTCCTTAATGCCCGACGAGTACGAACTTATAAAAAATCTGGCGTCCGGCTTCGATAACTATCGCATTTCCCGCGTCGCCGACCTTCTCGCCGGCGCCGAAAACGAGTTAAGGTACACCTCTCAGCCGAGAGTGGTCTTTGAAGCGATACTCGTAAAAGCTACCGAAATGAAAACGGAACTCAACATCGACGCTCTTCTTTCCAGAGTCGACGCGCTCGAAAAACAACTCCGTCGCATAGAACTCAACGGCGTTACCGTAACTACCGCTCGTTCGGAAACGGAAGAACGTAAACAGGAAGAAAAAATCAAGTCGGTGATATCGTCGTTCGCGGTGCAAGAAGAGGCTCCCGCCGTCTTCGAAGAACAACCTAAACCCCCTAAACGCGATCCGAAAGCCGATATGATTGCAGGAAGTCTTATCACCGCTTTACGCGAAAGCGATCACCCGATGCTCACCCGCGCTATGCAAAAACAGGACGATTATTCGCTCTCGGGCAAGATAATGACTTATGTCATTGGCGATACGGCGACCCTATCCCTTCTTGCCGACAACGAAAACGTAATGATTGTCGAAAACGCTTTGCGCTCGGTAACCGACAACGATTACTCCTTTGTCTACACCACTCCGGATAAAGGCGGAAAACAAGGCATCACCCAAAACGACAGAGCTAAACTTGCGGATCTTTTCGGCGACACGCTTACGGATCGCAAAAAAAATAAATAATTCTTAAATTAAATCGGAGGCAAATATGGCAAGATATAACGGATTCGGCGGTGGCAACAACAATATGCAACAGCTCATGCGCCAAGCACAACAAATGCAACAAAAGTTAGCGGAAGCTCAAAAAGAACTTTCGGAAACGGAAGTCGTCGCGACGTCCAGCGGTGGTATGGTCGAAGTCGTAATGGGTTGCGACCGCACCCTTTCCTCTATCAAAATCAATCCCGAAGCGGTTGACCCCGACGACGTCGAAATGCTCGAAGATATGATTGTCGCCGCATTCAACGAGGCTATGAAACTCGTCGAAGAAGAACAACAACGCGTTATGGGACCGCTTACCGGCGGTGCCGGCGGACTCGGAGGACTCTTCTAATGCAACCCGAGGCACTCCAACGTCTGATTGCGGAGTTCCGTAAACTCCCTGCCGTCGGTTTGAAAACGGCTACCCGCTACGCCTTTGCCGTGATAGATATGTCCGAGGGCGAAGCCGACGACTTCGCGGAAGCCATACGTCAGGCAAAAGAAGAAATCCATTTTTGTTCTCTTTGCGGGAATTATACCGATCAGGAAGTTTGCGAACACTGTCAAACCGCCGATAAATCGGTGATTTGCGTAGTCGAAGAGCCTCGCGATATACAGGCTTTTGAAAAACTCGGCACTTATAACGGACTCTATCACGTTTTGCACGGTGCCCTCGACTTCCAAAAAGGTATCGGCGCCGATCGCATTCGCATAAAAGAGCTTCTATCTCGCCTCGACGGAGTAAAAGAAGTAATAATCGCGACAAATCCCGACGTCAGCGGAGAGATGACCGCAACTTACCTTGCGCAACTTCTTAAACCGCTCGGCGTTACCGTTACGCGTCTTGCGCACGGCATTCCCATGGGAAGCGAAATCGAATACGCCGACGAGATGACGCTCGGCAAGGCTCTCGCGGATCGCAAAACGATGTAGCCCTATCGCAATTTATTATTTAAGCCCGCTCGCGCGGGCTTTTTTATGTATAATACGGATTTTTAGGGACAAACTTACGTAAAGGAGAAAATATATGTTGATTTCTATTATAATTCTCGGAATACTTGCGCTTATGGTCGTCGTCGGGCTCGGCAAGCCCGTCTTGAAAGACTTTAAGGTAAACTGGATTGTCGCGCTGATATTTTTCGCCCTCGTTATAGGGCTTAACTTCATACCCGTCATCGAACTCGGGGGCTTTAACTTCACGGTCGGAACGGCGGTGTTCTACGTCGTAATGTTCGTCGCGCTGTTCATCGGAGGCAAATTCTCTTCCGAAATGATTGCATTTGCGTTGAGCCTCGTTTTCGGCGGGCTGGTGTACGGTTCGACAAGACTTGCCGTACTTTCGGACAACGCTTTCTTTGCAACCACCAACTGGGCTTACGCACTTATCTTGGGAATACTCTCTTACGCCGTTTCGCGCAACGGAAAATACGGCGTTTTAATCGCTTCAAACGCAATGCTCCTTGCGAATCTACTCGTTCAAATCGGCGACGACATCAGCCTCGGCTATAACTTCGGCTGGACCGTTCTCGCTACGGGAATCGCGTTTACTCTTCACGCAGTCATCTCGCTAATAATGACGGCTGTCGGTCGTAAAAACAAAAAGGCGCGTATCGTCGAAAGTTTCGAGGCGGGAAGACTCGAGGACTAATCTTGTATCAATTTGCCTAAACGGAGTGCCGAATACGCCATTTCGGGTGCCGTAAACGTCTTTTTAAGTAAAAAGCTCGGTTGCTTTTCGATGTACTTCGATATAGCCGTAACAAGACTTCCGTCGGCTTCGCAATCGACGCAATAGTTCCTAAGAGTTACCGCGTTACGCTTGTCGACTTGCGACGACGTTTCGGATAAAAACACGGTTTTACCCGCTCGCAAACAGATTTCCGCAAGATAGGCGTTAGGCGGAATCATTACGATATCGGCACTTGCCAAAAGTAGCGGAAGCGCGGTTCCCTCGTTGAAAGTATAAAGATTCCGTCTTATTCCCGCGGAGAACAACGCCCTGTCGGCGCCCGCGTAAAACAATACGTCTACGTCTTGCGTTTTGCTTAGTTCGTTCAACTTCTCTTCCGCGCGGTCTGCGTCGACAGTCGGGATATACAAAAGCACGGGCTTCCCGCCGAGTTTGACGCGATCCGATATCTGTGCGCGTTCGAGATTCAAAAATTTCTTTTCGACGGGGATTTCCGTAATTATTATTTTTTCGATGTCGATTCCGTAAGCGACGAGATTGTCCCTGACTTTTTCGTCACACACTACGTAACCGTCTATATACGGATTCACAAGGCACTTGTGCAAAGTGTAATCGGCGACGGCGCAAACGATTTTATACCGCGCCAAAGCATATTTGCGCGTCGCGACGGCTTCGTTTATGGCTCCGTATCCTATCGTCAACACAAGATCGGGCTCGAATTTTTGGACTATCTTGTACATCGCGCGATACGAAGTCGAACTCGGTCTGAATTCGTCGTCGGGTTTTGGCGCGTTGTCTATAAATCTCGCATAGTACCTTTCGGCAATCTGTGCCCTATTCTTTGCAAAATTCATTCTGACGTGGAATACCTTCTCGGCAAAATCGCCGACGGCGCTCGACCTAAGCTCCATTTCGTCCATAATGAACACCGCGGAGTCGGAGGTGTGCTCGAGTATCTGCTCCTTCAACGCGGTCGCAACGCCTGCATTCTTTTCGTCGGTAAATATTATGATCCTTTTGCCCATACTCTATGCTATTACGACGGGAACAATAAGAGGACAACGCTTTATCCTATTGTAGAATATCCTGCTTAAAGTCTTGCGAACGAGTTTGTCGATTTCTTCGGACGTAAGCTCCGAAAAATCCCCGCCCGCTATCTTGTATTGTAACGAGTCTTTTAACTCTTCCGTCAACTTGTCGCCGAGTACCGTGCCCTTTGCAAGGATATCCACGCTACCCTCTTCCTGCGTTAAGTTTATTACCGGAATGACTATGCCCTCAGACGCGATTTTACGTCTGTCGAAGACATACTCGGGACCCGTTTCGGTTTCGCCTACAAGCATTATGCTACCGGCTTTTACGTTCTCGAGTCGCTTTAATCCTTTTTTGCTTACGTCTACGCAAAAACCGAGTTCGGGTATCAGAGTATTCGCTCTCGGGATACCCATAGTTACAGCTAAGTCAATATGTTTTTTGAGATGACGGTACTCGCCGTGCACGGGAATAAAGTACTTGGGACGTATTAATGCCATCATCATTTTGAGCTCTTCCTGACAAGCGTGCCCGGAGGTATGTATCTCGTAAAGTTTTTCGTAAATTACGTTTGCGCCCTTTTTGCACAGGTTGTTTATTACCTTATAGATACTGCGTTCGTTGCCGGGTATCGGGGACGCAGAAAGTATGACGGTATCGGTTTCGCCGATGGTTACTTTTTTGAAATCGTCGTTGCTCATCCTCGTGAGAACGCTGTCGGGTTCGCCTTGCGTGCCCGTCGCGATTATGCAAACTTTGTCGTAAGGTATCTTGTTGATTTTGTCAAGCTCGACGACGGTGTCCGCGGGATAATAAAGAGCTTTCAACTTCGATGCGATTTCTGCCATAGCTTCCATACTTCTTCCGCTGAACGCGACGCGTCTGCCGTATTTTATCGCTACGTTGATTATCTGTTGCACGCGGTGTATGTTGGACGCGAACGTCGCTATTATTATGCGGTGATCCCTATTGTCGTTAAAGAGGTTATCGAGGCTCTTGCTTACGGCGGACTCGCTCATCGTGTAGCCGGGACGTTCGACGTTGGTGCTGTCTTGACACATAAGGAGCACTCCCTTTTTGCCGATTTCCGCTATACGCGTGAGGTCGATGTGTCTGCCGTCAACGGGCGTATGGTCGATTTTGAAGTCGCCCGTAAAGAATACGACGCCTTTGGGGGTGTCTATCGAAAGCGCGTATGCGCCCGCTATAGAGTGCGTTACCGCCACGAATTCCACTTTGAAATCACCTATTTCTATGACAGTGCCGTCCTCAACCACTCTGCCGTCGGCTTCCTTAAAGTTGTTGCGACGGAGTTTGTTCTCGAGAAACGCTATAGAGATTTCAGATCCGTACACCGGAACGGGTATGTCCTTTAAGAAAACGGGAAGCCCGCCCAAATGGTCTTCGTGCCCGTGAGTAAGAAACACGGCTTTTACCTTATCTTTGTTCTCCGTAAGATAGCTGTAATCCGGCACTATGTAGTCGATACCGGGGTTAATTTCGTTATCGGGGAACGCCATTCCCGCGTCTATCACGATAATGGTGTCGTCGTACTCGAGTACGGTCATGTTTTTGCCGATCTCGCCTACTCCGCCCAGAAACATTATTTTTAATTGTTGTTTATTACGTTTTGCCAAAATAATTCTCCGTTAATTATATTTTCCGTGTAAATTATACACCTTTTTATCGTTTTATGCAAGGCGTTTACGGTCTTAGTCGCAGTTTATCGCGCGTATATGCGAATATTATGTCATTTTGGGTATAGACTTAATGAAAATTCCGTTGTATAATAATATAAATAAGTCCAAAGGAGTGTTTATGAAAGTTTATAATTTTTCAGCAGGGCCCAGTATGTTGCCCGAAGAAGTTAAGCTGTCCGCACAAAAGAATTTGCTCGATTACGAAGGCTCGGGTATGTCCGTTATGGAAATGAGCCACCGCTCCAAATGGTACGACGCCATTCATATGGAAGCGCTCTCTTCCCTCCGCGAATTGATGAACATCGGCGACGATTACGAAGTATTGTTCGTTCAAGGCGGTGCAAGTCAACAATTCGACGCTATTCCTTTGAACCTCTTGGTTAAAGGTAAAGCCGACTACATCGTTACCGGAAACTTCGCGGGTAAAGCCGAAAAATCCGCTCGCAAATACGGCGATATCGCAATCGCAGGCAGTTCGAAAGATAAAAACTTTACCTATATCCCGGAAAACCTTACCTTCCGCGACGATATAGACTACGTTCACTTCACTCAAAACAATACGATTTTCGGAACTCGCTTTACCGAACGCACTATGCCTAAGGCGAATGCTCCGTTGGTCGCGGATATGTCCAGTATGATTTTAAGCGAAGAAGTCGACGTCAACAGATACGGTCTTATCTATGCAGGCGCGCAAAAGAATATAGCTCCCGCAGGCGTTACTATCGTTATCGTCCGCAAAGACCTCATCGGTCATCAAATGGATATCTGCCCTACCATGCTCGCTTACAAAACTCAAGCCGACGCTTTGAGCTTGTATAACACCCCGCCCTGCTTCTCCATTTATATGGCAATGCTCGTATTCCGCTACCTCAAAAAGCTCGGCGGTGTAAAAGAAATGCAAAAAATCAACGAGTATAAAGCGGGTCTTCTCTATGACTTTATAGATAACAGCGACCTCTTCCACAACTACGTCAACAAGGCAGACCGCTCTTTGATGAACGTGCCTTTCGTAACCGGCAATGCCGATCTCGACGCGAAATTCGTCAAGGAGGCAGGCGAACACGGTCTTGTTTCCATTAAGGGTCACAAACTCGTCGGCGGTATGCGCGCAAGTATCTACAACGCTATGCCCGTGGAAGGCGTTATCGCTCTCATCGACTTTATGAAGAAATTCGAAACGGAGAATAAATAATATGTTCGATATACTTACGTTAAATCCGATAAGCAAAAAAATCTATGACGTTCTTGACGACAACTACGTCGTATCCGATAAGGTAGAATCCCCCGACGCTATTTTGGTGCGTTCGTTCAATATGGCGGACTATGAGCTTTGCGACAACCTCTTGGCGGTCGCTCGCGCGGGTGCAGGCGTCAACAATATCCCGATTCCTCGTATGACCGACGCCGGAATTTGCGTATTCAATACCCCCGGCGCAAATGCAAACGGTGTTAAAGAACTCGTTATCGCCTCTATGCTCCTCGCTTCGAGAGATATTCTCGGCGGTATCGGCTGGGCTAACGGACTTACCGGCGACGACGTCGCAAAACAGGTCGAAAAAGGTAAATCCAAATTCGCGGGAACCGAAATCGCGGGCAAAACCGTGGGCGTTGTCGGACTCGGCGCCATCGGAAGTAAGGTCGCAAACGCTTGCGCATCTCTCGGTATGAACGTCGTCATTTACGATCATCGTCCCGTTAAAGAAAAACTCGATCAGCTCCACTGCGATTATACCCTCGTCGGCACTCCCGAAGACGTCTACCCGCTTTGCGACTATGTAACTTTGCACGTCCCCGCAAAAGACAACACCAAGGGTATGATTAACGACGACACCCTTAAGCTCTTTAAGGACGGCGCTATTCTTATTAACCTCGCAAGAGCAGAACTTGCCGACGTCAACGCCGTAAAACGCGCGCTCGAAAGCGGTAAACTCCGTAAGTACGTCGTCGACTTCCCCACTCCCGAAGCTCTCAACTCGAACGGAATAATCGCAATACCTCACCTCGGCGCAAGCACCGAAGAGTCGGAAGATAACTGCGCGGTAATGGCGGCAAGCCAGTTAAGAGAATATCTCGAAAACGGCAACGTCAAAAACTCCGTCAACTTCCCCGCCCTCTCCGTACCTCTTAGCAAGAAGCACCGTATGACTATCGTTGCAAACGCATCTTGCGGTGTACCCGACGCGGTTAAAGCCGTTCTCGACGGAAAAATCGACTACGAACTCCATAGCGCGGAACGCGGTACCGTATGCTATATCATTATAGATACGGATTCCGATCTCAATGACGACGCAAACCACGCCGTCGAAAAACTTGCGGACCTCGATAA
>CAYZOJ010000041.1:0-14199 GCA_964480195.1 uncultured Christensenellaceae bacterium
CGTTAAGTAAAAGTTTGTTTTGTTTCATGTTTTGATTCTCCTTTTTTGTATTTTTACGCCGTTAGGCGGTTTTTTCATCTTGAAAATAAGTTCTTAATTCTTTGGCATCATCGTAAAATTTAAAGATTGATACATGCCAACGGTAAAAAGTTTTACCGTCGCTATTTTTATAGCTAACTATATTAGTGCAAATAAGTTCGCCCATCACTCCGCCATACGAATCGCAGTAAACATAGCACTTAAACGGAAGTTTACATTCCGGAGAGTACTTACGTACGATTGTAGTTATCGCGCCTACCACTATTCCCGCACATTGTTCCAGCGTTAAGCTAATTATTACTTCCTGCATGTTTGATTTCTCCTGTATTTACAGCAATATCTTGCTATCAATTATTATAATAGCAAGTTCTTGCTATGTCAATAAAAAAGAGCAACATTTTGCTAAAATGTTTTACGAGGTAATTTTATGTACGGAAAAGAAATTAAAAACGCACGAACCGCATGCGGAGTAACTCAAACACAGGTATCAAAAGCGACAGGACTACCGCAAAACACTATTAGTTGGATAGAACTTGATAAAGGAATACCAAACATTCAACAATGTGTAAAACTCGCCGACTTTTACGGCATTACTATTGATGAACTCATAGGACGAGACGGAATAAAGCACGTTACCGTTTCCAACAGCTTCAACAATAATTCAGGTAACATTAAATTTAATTAAAGCACTAAGGAGATAAATATGACAGAAAAACACGTATGCCCTATTTGTGGTGAAGAAACAAGTTCTTACATGGGTAATTATAGAAAAGACGGTTTATGCAAAAAACATGCAACCGATTTGAAAAATCATAAACTTAAATTATGTAACCAATGCGGTAAAGTGCATGAATACGATAAACCTTGCTCATGTGAAAAACCGTATACAGAATTACCTAACACAGGTTTTGATAAATGTTTAATATGTGGAAAAGAAACTAAAGGTTATGCTTTTTGTAGAAAGTGCTTTAAAGAGCATACAGAAGAAGAATTACTTAAAATACTTAACAATCAAAATAACGAACACCTAAATAAAACATCGAGCACGACTGACGAAGTTCAGAAAGTGCCAAGCAAGGTGGTTGTAATTAATTTTAACAAGAAAGCAAAAAGCATAACAGATAACGGACAAGCAGATAATCCCTGCGCATGCGAAGAAAAACTTGACACGAATAATAAATGTATTGTTTGTGGAAAAGACGCGCCTAATGGATCTCTATGTCGCGACTGTTATAGCGAAATGCTGAATTATAAAGATTCATTAGATAAAAATGCGCAATTATTTGAAATAAAAGATTACTATTTTAATTTACGCTACAATATTTACAGAATAAAAAGTTTTGAATACATTAAATCTAACTGTAACAAGCTTTTTGCATTAGCAACATTAGCAAAAGAAATATATAATGACAAATCATTAACAGATCGCATAATAAAAGATATTACAGATATAATAGAAAAAAAGACACCACAAAAAGAGCTAAATAGTGCGGAACAAGAACAAACAGTAATTGAAGATTCACGTAAAGTATCACTCGTCAAAACCACAGATGGGCATTATGTTAAAAGCGAAGCTGAAAAAACCATAGACAACCTCTTATATGAATTAAGAATTGCACATTGTTACGAAAAACAAGTTCTTTTATCTAGCGATGAACAAGCTATATTTTCCGACTGGTTTATTCCGGTCCTTGATTGTAGGCGAGGAATTTACATAGAATATTGGGGTATGAATACATCGGTTTATCTCAAAAATAAAGAAAGAAAACAACAAGCATACAAAACACATAACATTCCATTAATTGAAATTGAAAAAGACGATTATAAAGATCAAAACTTTGAATATAGATTAGTTGATGAAATTAATAAACTTGCTTATCAATATTTCGAAATCAATAATTTTATAAAACTAAATAAATAAGAGGGCTAAACGCCCTCTTATTTTATAAATCAAACAAGTCTGTATGTCTTCCAGTACGTAAAAGAAGTAATACTAAGTCTTGTTCAACCACGCTATAAATAAGTAGCCAGTCGGGTTGTATATGGCACTCACGATAGCCGGCATAGTTACCGATAAGGTTATGATCGCGATATTTTGCCGGAAGAGGTTCTTCCTTCATTAGTATATCTACCGTATCGGCTAAAAGATTAAGGTTATAACCTCGTTTTTTAGCAAGCTTCAAATCTTTTTTGAAGCTATTAGATAATACAACATCCAACATCAGTCAAGCACCTCGTTTATTGCCGTTCTAATGTCGGAATATCTTTTATAAGCTCCGGGGTTCCGTTTGTATTCGTTAAGTTCTTCGAGTGCAGTAATAGTTTCCTTATTAGGCACCTTCGTAGTTACTTCAAATGGAATACCGCCTTGCATACATATCTGTTTGAGGTACATATTTATTGCGGTAGTCATATTTAAACCTAATGCCGACAATATATTTTCGGCTTCGGTTTTTGTTTCGATGTCGGTACAAATATTGATTTTTGCAGTTGCCATGATTGTCTCCTTTTAATATATTATATGTATATAATACCCTATTATGCGCATATTGTCAACATATAAATACTATATTATCAACATAAATGCAAAAACATGACGGGCACCCATTGACAAAAGTATTCGCGTTTGCTGGGCAAACAAAAAAAGGAGGTTACCCACATGTCGATTTTTGAAATACTTTCCCTAGTGCTTCAAATTTTAGATATAATCATATCTGTAATAAAAAACCGAAATAAGTAAGTAACGCTCCCTGCTCAAAGTATAGCAAACGCGAATACTTTTGTCAATCCTATAAAACTTTCGAGGTTTAGTAATTATAGATACTTTAGTGCAAGTTTTACCACACCCTAACCGAAGCCGTAATGTTTTTGGAAATTTGCTGTTGCAATGTTCGACTATAATCAAGTTAAAACGCGCGCGTGCGCGCGCGTATATGCGCACTCGCGTGCGCAAGCGGATTGCCGGTCCGAGGGACGGGCGTTGCCCTTCGGCGGTGCCCTTTTCCCCTCGGTCCCGGGATTTGAAGCCGTCTCGCCACGGCAGGGCGCGAACGGTCGCCGTTCGATCCGCTCGATTTAGCCCCCTTATCATGGTTTTGCGCCCCGTCGGGGCGCTTTCTTTATACGACAAATAGAGCGTCTCGCGCTCTTTTGAGTTTATCCACACTGTTAAGGGTGCCTATCCGCGTTTTTGCTTACGAAGCTTATCCCGAATTTCGGAGAAAAGCCCCTTTCGTTCAGAGCTCGAGCGTCCTCGAGCTTTGTTATAATACTCGTATGAGTAAATGATAACGTTTCCGTTATCTAACAAAAAATACCGTTTTTCTTTGTATGTAAGTTCACCAAACGCGTTTGTATCGAGTTGACCGTAACAAGTTTCCTCTTCTTCCGGTGCAATTATCCCCCGGCTGGTGCCGTAAAAATTAGTGCCCGACGGGTAATACTTCAGCCGTGCGCCTTTAGCGTACTTCTTACCCTTACGTTCGACGACCTCAATGTCTGAAGTGTCCTCGAGCTCGTCTACCGATACGTCGGTTAAATAAACACCGAAGTATTCACCGATGTTGTCGCAGTTCTTATCAACGCCTTGTAGCGTTACGAAGCCGTGTTGCCAATATTTACGACGAAACACGTTGCTATTGATATAAGGACGTTTTCCGTCCCAAATTAAGATAACGTGAAGGTGCCAAGCACCGGAACCCTGAGGTTCGTAAACGCGAATAAACTCGATTTTACGATTAGGATAATCCGCTCTTAAAGCTCTCATGCATTGCTGAAAATCTAAGCGAAGACGTTTAACGTCTGTCATCGGTTTACCGTCAGGTTGAGCGTAAGTAAGAGTCAGCCAATGCACTCGCGTAGGATCGGTAACGTTTCGATTGATAATACCTTTAAGCTTATCCAGAGTCGCAAAAAATCCGGCGAAATTTTCATCCCTCGATTCAGAGCAGTTACATTCCTTAATCTCCCCGGATTCGAGGAGCATAAAATACTTTTTGGAAGGCTCAAGCTCGAGAGCCACCTTCTCGGTAACGTTAAGCATCTTAATTTTCATCTCGTGCGCAACTGAGCAATTCACCACTTTAATTACATTGCCCTGATATGATACTTTTACTCGCTGATATTTATCAAAATTAAAGTCGTTTTCTTTTACGATAAGCTTCATTATTGGTTTCTCCTATTTATTGACAATTTTTTACGACCGTTCAAGCGATTTTTTCATAGCCACAGCTTTGCTGAACCACATTTTTTAGTTCAATTTTTGCTACAAAGCGCCATGGGGTTCAAGAGGCCGGAAGTTCAAATCTTCTCACCCAGACCAAAATAGCATTTTTCTAACGAAAAGTGCTATTTTTTTGCACTTCTCAGGCTCTTACTCCGCTTCCGCTCGCTTGAATGTAAGCCGGTACTACCCTGTTTTTGATACTTTTATTTTACATACCCAATCACGACACAACTACCCCATAAAAGCTTAATATCAAATAGTTCCTAACTAAAATTCGAGTCGATTGTCTAAAATGGGTTATGTTTTTCTAAATTTCGGTTTTTATACCTATTGATTTTTTTTGCGCATTGTGGTATCATCATTTAGTAAAAAGTCGGTAAACCGTAAAATTACGAAACGAGGCAATATGATGATAGAAATTAAAAGAGATTTATACCTAAATCAATTGATAAATAAGCAAGGCAACGGAATGGTAAAAGTCGTTACTGGCATTAGAAGGTGCGGTAAAAGTTATTTGCTGTTTGAATTATTCCGTAAACACTTGTTATCCGTTGGTGTAAAGAATGAGCAAATCATTGCGCTTTCTTTGGACGATGACGATAATGAAGAATACTTAAATCCTACCAATCTTTCTAAATATCTTAAATCAAAAATAACAAATGACGATGATATGTTTTACATCCTTTTGGACGAGGCTCAACTTGCCATCACCGAAGATGAATACAAAAGCAAAGGTATGATTAAATTGTATGGCATTCTTAACAGCCTTTTAAGACGCAGAAATGTCGATATTTATATTACCGGTAGCAACTCAAAATTTTTGTCCTCCGATATTCTAACGGAGTTTAGGGGTCGTGGCGATGAAATTAGAGTACATCCCCTATCTTTTGCCGAATTTATGTCTGTTTACCAGGGAGATTCTTATGCCGGATACCGCGATTATTCGTTATACGGAGGGCTTCCTTATATAACCACGATGAAAACGGCGGAGGAAAAAATAAAATATTTAAGCAATCTCTTCAAAAGCACCTATTTAAGAGATATTATCGACAGAAACAATCTCAAAGGCGATGTCGTAATGGATGCTTTAGTTGATATATTAGCTTCCGACACAGCCACTCTGACAAATCCTACTAAATTAGCCAATAGCTTTGTTTCACACTCAATAAAAACAAACGCCAATACCGTTTCCGCTTATATCGATTATCTTATTGATGCATTTATCGTTTGTAAAGCCCAGAGATATAATATCAAAGGTAAAAAATATATCGGATCGCCTTTTAAGTATTACTTTGAAGATATGGGGTTGCGCAACGCAAGGTTAAACTTTAGACAGATAGAGCCTTCCCATGCAATGGAAAATATTTTGTATAATGAACTATTGATGCGAGGATTTAACGTAGACATCGGCGTTGTAGAAAAATATACCAAAAACAGTAACGGACAGAATACGATTGCGCTTTTGGAAGTCGATTTCGTGTGCAATAAGGGTAGCCAACGCTATTATGTGCAATCGGCATATTCGATTCCCGACAGAGAAAAAATGGAACAGGAACAAGCCTCTCTCGATAGAATTGACGATTCTTATAAAAAGGTTATTGTCGTGCAAGACAATGTTGCACCATGGCATAACGATAAAGGCTACCTAATCATCAATGTTTTGGACTTCTTGCTTAACCCAAACAGTTTGGAACTGTAACTAAAAGATACCGCTTACAATAAGAGCACCCTTTGCGGGTGCTCTTGTTCATCTTAGTGCGGTCGTTTAGCAAAAAGTCGGTCAACCGTAAAATTGCGAAACGGTGCTTCCTTGTCTACCGTTTGTAGTCGCCGAGACAACTAAAACCTGCGTCGGGCGGAGAAGTGCTCTTTGTTCTTGCGGTAGTATAAAAGTACAAGGATAACTATTATCGTCGCTACCGTTACTACTCCGACTATGAGCGCAATGGTTTGATTGAGAGATAAGCCCGAAGTAACGTTATCTTTATAAACATATCCGCTTTCACCGTCGAATACCACAAGATAGAAATCGGATCCCGTGTCTATAGCGTCCACTTCCAATCCGTCGCTTACTTCTTTTATAACTTTTCCGTCGCGACTCGGCGTCGCATAAACTTTTACGTCGTTCCCTACTTTGTCGGCTTTAATCTGCATCGACTTGACGGCGTATTCTTTCGCGCTACCCGTCGTATAAAGATAATCGCTGTTTACGTATCCCGTAAATTCGTTTACGGATACCTTAAAATAGGTTTTACCGTCAATGTCTTTCGACCCGAGAACGGTAACTTCTTGATTTTGAGTGAGCACTAAAACGACCTCGTTTAACGTTTCGTCCGCGTAAACAGGGACTCCGTTATGAAGAGAATACGCCTTTTCTTCGCTCGCAAACGCTATGCCCGACGGCATTAACGCTATCATAAACGCGAACATTAGGCTTAAAACGGCAATCGTCGCCGTCGCCTTTTTTAAGACTTTTATATTATCCATCTTACCTCGTTAGGATTCGCTATATTGAGCTCTCCCCATTTCCCGAGACGCTTTACTCTGCAACCGCCGTCGATAACATACGTGCCCGCATCGTAAATGAACGGCACGACAACGTTGTTGTCGGTATCTATATATCCGCAGTTTTCGCCTTTGTATACGCATGCGTATCCCTCGCTGAAACTTACGGCGGTATCGTACATTATGGGAATTACGACGTTGCCGTGTCTGTCGATAAAGCCGAAACGCTCGTTCCTTTCGACACAACAGAGATCTTCTTTGAACATAAACACGTCGTCGTACTCCGGCGTTATTACTTCCTTGCCGTCGCGCGTCGCGAACCCCCATTTACCGTTTTTGTTTATCTTGACGTATATGTCGACGGGATGAGAAACCTCGACCTTTTTGGGACGCATTTTTTCACGCTCCTCTTTGGTACGCTTTTCGCTTATACCGTCGGGATTCCATATACGCTTGTTTTCTCTTTGCGGTTTGTTTTGTTTTTTGTCGCGATTGTTTACGCGATTATTGTCTTTTCCGGCACCTGCCTGAACGTCCCGCCTTTCTTGCTGTTTGACGTTCTTGCGTTCCCTTGTCTTTGCGGTGTCTTTGTCGGCAGAAACTTCTTCCGTCTGCTTTTCCGTAGCAGGTTTTTCCGTGGCGGGCGCGGGCGGTTTAAGGCGCAGACGCTTATCGTTCAACGCGCTTTTGAGTTCGCCCAAATTGCGCTTGTCGAACGTGGGTATACGATAAAAATCCTTGTCCTCTCTTCTGACTATATCGAACACGGTATTAAGACCTGCTCCGGTGATTTTGGCGGCGACAGGCTCGGAAAGTTTAAGATAGCTTACGGGTTGACCGAGTATTTCCGCAGAATACGGCGGAATATAGCTTTCGTCGAGATAACTCTTTTTCTTTTTATTATTGGATTTACGTCTGTTATTGTTAGGATTATTGTTGGGCATCGTTTTTTGGAGAGCGCGACCGCTTAAACGGTCGCGCTCATAAATTTTAGTACTTTTTCCTTGCTACGTAAGAAGTATGCAAGATTTCGTGTGCCTTGTGGCTGTTGGGCTCGCCGAGGTAAGTATCGTAGAGCTCTTTGATAACGGGGTTCTCGTGGCTCTTGCGGAGCTTCATGCTCGCGTCGGCGTTGTAAATCGCGCGCGCGCGGAGACCCTTAATATCGGTGTAGTTACGCTCGTAACCGCTCTTGATGGGTTGTCCGCCACCGTTTACGCAACCGCCGGGACAGCTCATGATCTCGATGAACTGATAGTCGGCTTCGCCGTTCTTGATCTTCTCCATAAGAACTTTTGCATTGGCAAGACCGCTTGCAACAGCGACTTTAATCTCTTTTCCTGCCAAAGTTACGGTAGCTTCTTTGATACCTTGAGTACCGCGTACATCGTGGTATTCTACCTTATCGAGGCTCTTGCCTTCGAGAACGTCGGCGAGGGTGCGGAGAGCAGCTTCCATAACACCGCCGGTAACACCGAAGATAAGACCTGCGCCGGAGGAAATTCCGAGAGGTGCGTCGAACGTGCCGTCTTCGAGTTCTTCGAAAATGATACCTTCGAGCTTGATGAGTTTTGCAAGTTCTCTGGTCGTAAGGGTGATGTCGATATCCGGAACGCCTGCCGCGGATTGGTCGGGACGACCTTTTTCGAACTTCTTAGCGGTACAAGGCATTACGCTTACGACTACGATGTCTTTGGGATCGATACCGAGCTTTTCTGCATAGTAAGTCTTGCATACCGCGCCGAACATTTGTTGCGGAGATTTGCAAGTGGAGAGGTTCGGGATGAGTTCGGGATAGTTATGCTCTACATACTTAATCCAAGCGGGAGAGCAACTGGTCATCATCGGGAGAGTACCGCCGTTGTTAAGACGGTTGAGGAACTCGGTGCCTTCTTCCATAATGGTAAGGTCTGCGCTGAAGTCTACGTCGAACACGTCGTCGAAACCGAGCTTACGGAGAGCGGTAACCATTTTGCCTTCGACGTTGGAGCCGACGGGGTAACCGAATTCTTCACCAAGACCGACTCTTACGGCGGGAGCGGTAGCTACTACTACGCGCTTGGTAGGATCTGCGATTGCTTGGAGAACGTCGTCGATTTCTTCTCTTTCGTGCAAAGCGCCTACGGGGCAAGCGGAGATACATTGTCCGCAACCTACGCACGGAGAATCTGCGAGGTCTTTTTCGAACGCACAGCCGATATGGGTATCGAAACCGCGAGCATTGGTACCTATAACGGAGATTCCTTGATAGTTACGGCAAGCAGCTACGCAACGACGGCAGAGCACGCACTTGTTGTTATCTCTGACGATATACGGGGTGGTGGTGTCGAGGTTGAAGTGATTTACGGCACCGCTGTAACGATGGCTGTCACAGTGCAACTCTTCGGCAAGGCGTTGGAGTTCGCAATTTCTGTTACGTACGCAAGAGAGGCAGTTTTGATCGTGATCGGAGAGGATGAGCTCAACCGTGGTACGACGAGCGTCGAGGACTCTCTTGGTGTTGGTGTAAACTTCCATACCCTCGTTTACGGGATATACGCAAGCCGCAACGAGAGATCTTGCCTTTTTGACTTCGACTACGCAAACACGACATGCGCCTATTGCGTTGATATCGCGGAGGTAGCAAAGAGTGGGGATTCTGATACCGACGGATTTTGCCGCATCGAGAATAGTGGTACCCTCGGGAACGGTAACGTCTTTATCGTTTATTTTAAGATTAACCATTTTGACTTCTTCCATTATTGTAACCTCCTATTTCTTGACGATCGCATGGAATTTGCAGTTGTTCAAGCAAACACCGCACTTGATGCACTTGTCTTGATCGATGGTGTGCAGTTGTCTTACGGCACCGCTGATGGCGTTGACCGGGCAGTTACGTGCGCAAAGCGTGCAACCTTTACAATCGTCGGTGATATGGTAAGAGAGGAGAGCTTTACATACGCCTGCGGGGCACTTCTTGTCTACGATATGAGCAACGTACTCGTCGCGGAAATAACGGAGAGTGGAAAGTACCGGGTTCGGAGCGGTTTGTCCGAGTCCGCAAAGCGCGTTATCCTTAATATAATAGCAGAGCTTTTCCATCTCGTCGAGATCTTGGAGAGTGCCTTTACCGGAAGTGATCTTGTCGAGGTACTCGAGAAGTCTGGTCGTACCTATACGGCAAGGAGTGCACTTACCACAGCTTTCGTCCTTGGTGAACTCGAGGAAGAACTTGGCGATATCGACCATGCAGTTGTCTTCGTCCATAACGATAAGACCGCCGGAACCCATGATGGAACCGATAGCCGCAAGGTTTTCGTAATCGATCGGAACGTCGAAGTGCTCTGCGGGGATGCAACCGCCGGAAGGTCCGCCGGTCTGAGCGGCTTTGAACTTTTTGCCGTTAGGTATACCGCCACCGATGTCTTCGATAACGGTGCGGAGGGTGGTGCCCATCGGGATTTCGACAAGACCGGTATTTACGATCTTACCGCCGAGAGCGAATACCTTGGTGCCCTTGCTCTTTTCGGTACCCATGGAAGCGAACCAGTCGGCTCCGTTGAGGATGATTTGAGCGATGTTGGCATAAGTTTCGACGTTGTTGAGAACGGTCGGTTTTGCGAAAAGACCTTTGTCCGCGGGGAACGGAGGACGAGGACGAGGCTCGCCACGCTTGCCTTCGATAGAAGTCATAAGAGCGGTTTCTTCACCGCAAACGAATGCGCCGGAGCCCAAACGAATGCCGAGATCGAAGCTGAAGCCCTTACCGAGTATATCCTTACCGAGTAAGCCGTATTCCTCTGCTTGTTGAATTGCTATTCTCATTCTTTGAACAGCGATCGGGTACTCTGCACGAACGTAAATATAACCTTGGGTTGCGCCGATAGCGTATGCGGCTATTGCCATAGCCTCGATTACAGCGTGCGGGTCGCCTTCCAAAATACTTCTGTCCATAAACGCGCCGGGGTCGCCTTCGTCGGCGTTGCAGCATACGTATTTGATGCCGGTTTCGTCGGGAGTAGCGTTACGGCAGAACTGCCATTTGAGTCCGGTCGGGAAGCCCGCACCGCCTCTTCCGCGAAGTCCGCTCGCCTTTACGACGTCGATGACTTCTTGGGGTTGCATGCCCTCGAGAACCTTAATGAGAGCTTGATAACCGTCGAACGCGATGTATTCGTCTATGTTTTCGGGATTGATTCTACCGCAGTTACGAAGCGCAACGCGGGTTTGTCTATGATAGAAATTGCTTTCGCCCAAAGAGTGGACGATTTCTTCGGTCTTATGATCCTTGTAGAGGAGTCTTTCGACCTGGTTACCGTTTACGAGGTGCTCGGTTACGATTTCGGCAACGTCGCTGACCTTTACACAGCTGTAGAAGGAACCCTCGGGATAAACTATGACGATGGGACCTACCGCGCAAAGACCGAAGCAACCGGTTTTAACGAGCAATATGTCGTCGGTAAGGTTGTTTTCTTGGAGCCTTGCCACGAACTCGTCATAAATCTCGGAGCTGTGGTTGGAATGGCATCCGGTACCGCCACAAACCAAAACGGTATTTTTATATTTGGATTCAGCCACTGCCTGCCCTGCCGCTTCGCGGTTGGCTATGTGGGACCTCATCTGTTCTCTAATAGCATTAATGTCGGCAATCGACTTCATTTAATGTACCTCCGTTTATACTTTGATAGAATCAAGCTCTAAACATATTGCTTGATGATTGCGTCAAGCTGGTTGGTCGTGAGCTTGCCGTACACATTGGAGTTGACCGTCATGACGGGAGCAAGACCGCAGCAACCTATGCAACGAGTCTCGGCAAGGCTTACCCTACCGTCCGACGTGCACTCGCCGGCTTCTATACCGAGCTTGGTCTTGAGAGCGTTTACGATATCGCCCGAACCCTTGACGTAACAAGCCGTTCCGAGGCAAACCGCGAACTCGTACTTACCGCGCGGATTGAGAGTGAACTGCGAATAGAACGTGGCTACGCCGAATACTTCTTCCAAAGAAACGCCGAGAGCGTCGGCAATCTTTTCTTGTACTTCGATGGGCAGATAACCGTAGATTTCCTGCGCAGACTGGAGAGCCGGCATAAGACCGCCGGGTAAGGTTTTAAGTTCCGCGAGCTTAGCGTCGAGGAGAGCTTCCTGTTCCGGGGTTCCGGCAAATGCGACTTTGGTTAATTTTATCTTTGCCATGATTCCTCCAAAGAAAGATGATTTAGTGCTTTGCACGTACGTATTATAACATACGTGCGCGCAAAAAGGAAATACTATTTGAAGATTTTATATATAAATTTATAACGGCACATATCTAAGAAGATATATGCCGTCTGAAATCAAACATATTCGGAGCTAAAACTCTAAAAAATCGGTTCGGCTATCTGGGGTAAACCCTGCCGAGATGTTTTTTGTGAGCAGATCTACGTTTAGCGCTTTCGATTTTCTCTTTAACTTCGGGAGTAGCTTCGCCGGTAAGGATGTATCTGTCGAGATCGGCGTACGTAACGCCCATTTCCTGCTCGTCGGTCTGACCTTCAAACAGTGCTGCGGAAGGCGCCTTTTCGATTATCGAAAGCGGACACTCGAGGTAGCGGAGAAGCTTATATATCTCTTCGACGGTAAGATCGCCTATCGGGTTAAGGTCGTATGCGCCGTCCCCCCACTTTGTAAAGTATCCCATCGTTACTTCGCTCCTGTTTCCCGTTCCGGCTACGAGATAGCCTTTGCGTTGCGCGTAATTGTATAAGGTTATCATTCTGAGTCGCGGGTTCATATTGGCGTACGCCATGGGATTTTGGTTTTCGTCGAGGTCCTCGACGAGATTACGGAAACATTCCTTTACCGGGGTAAGGTCGACTTCCAAAGTCTTAATATCGTATTTTTCGCACAAGAGAATGGCGTCGTCTTTGTCTTCCGTATAATTCCTCTTGGACTCGCAAGGCATTATTATGCCGGTTACGTTAGGAGTCGCCATACGGCAGAGTATACCGACTATCGCGGAATCCTTGCCTCCGCTCATGCCGAGGACGATGCCTTTCGCTCCGCTCTCTTCGAGCATTTCTTTTATCCACGCCACGCGTGCCATGATTTCTTTTTGAAGTTCCATACGATTCTCCTAAATGTTTTTTATTTGCCAGTCTACGGGCGTTTTACCGAGTCTTGTAAGAGCGGTGTTCGCTCTCGAAAAATGTCTGCATCCGAAAAATCCGTAATGCGCCGAAAGCGGGGACGGGTGCGGTGCCTCTAAAATAATATGCCGAGTGTTGGTAACAAGCGCTTTCTTGGCGCGTGCCGGCGCGCCCCATAGTAAAAATACCACCGGGTCTTCACGTTCGTTAAGGGCTTTTATTACCGCGTCGGTGACCTTTTCCCAACCCTTGTTTTTATGCGAAAGAGGCTCGTTTTTGCGAACCGTAAGTATGGTGTTCAAAAGCAGTACGCCTTGCTTTGCCCAGTCGACAAGGTAACCGTTATTGGGAATATAGGTTCCTAAATCCGCATTTTGCTCTTTGTAGATATTCATCAGCGACGGCGGAATTTTAACTCCGGGCTTCACCGAAAAACACATTCCGTGCGCTTCACCCGGGTTGTGGTACGGGTCCTGCCCTATTATTACGACCTTGGTATCCTTAAAAGACGTCGCTTTGAGTGCGTTGAAGATATCGTACATATCGGGATACACGATATGCGTGCGATATTCCTCCGCAAGGAACGTGCGGAGCTTTTTATAGTCGTCGCTTGTAAATACGGGGGCGAGTATATCGTCCCAATCATTGCCGATGTTTACCATATTTTGATTTTACTACATCGGCGAAGCGTTGTCAATTACTATAAACTTCCTCCGCAACCGCCACAGCAAAGAACGATCAAGCAAAGCGCTAAACATTTATCGTTACAACCGCTCTCATCTCCGCAACCTCCGCAACACAGCATTATTAAAAGTAACGCCAACAATGAGTTGTTTCCGTCCATAAACCCTCCGACAAATTTTATTATCTTTCTACAATATGCGTCGAAACGCTACTTTGTGTAAGATTTACAATTTTCAAAAAGGAGAAATTTTATGGAAGATATCCTCGTAAGCAAATCGACTTCGGAACTCATCAAGCAATATCTGCCGTCGAACACCGACCTATCGGATATGTGCGCGTTCTTTTCCGTGTTCAGCGACGTAACACGGCTCAAAATGCTTTCGGCTCTTTCAATCGGCGAACTGTGCGTAAGCGACATCGCGACTCTTCTCGAACTCAACCAAACGACGGTATCGCACCAGCTTAAACTCTTGCGCGACGCGGGAATGGTCGGCACTCGCCGAGAAGGCAAAATCATCTTTTATCGCCTGACAAACGAATACTTCAACGACGTAATGCTGACTTGTTCGATTTACGTATGCGACGTCTACGCCGATAAAAAACGCATAATAAGCAAATAAAAAGCGGACTTCCGTCCGCC
>CAYZOJ010000042.1:0-9831 GCA_964480195.1 uncultured Christensenellaceae bacterium
TTGTGTAAAGGGAGCTGGCTATGCGATTAAAAATCGCATAGACTGAGGGATTGTTGTCGCTTCGCGAGATAAAAGAGAATGGAGAAGTAGAGAAGAGAAAAGGATAATAAGAGTTAATATTATATTCGCGCCAACGGCGCAACCACAACATTCGCGAAGCGAATATTTCACCTGCCGTAAGGCAGATTTCACCCGCGAAGCGGATTTCACCTTGCGAAGCAAGATTTCATTGCGCAAGCTCAGCTTGCGCCCGCGACGAGCACGTCGCTTGTACTTTCCCTTAATAGATTACGTGCCACAGTGTTCGTACATTTCGCCCTGTGGCGCATTGTGTAGCTCTCGGTTTGATATTTGGAGCTAAAAGGCGAGGAAATCGAAATGGAAGCAATACAGGCGTATGCGTATGCAGATTTGGGCGCAAGCCCCCAGAGCGTGGAGGACGGAGGAATTTTCGCCCAAAACGGAGCGTAGGCGTACTGACGTACGGTAGTCGACGTTTTGGGCGAGCCGTTAAAAGCCTTTTATTTATCCTATTGGTGTTAAACGCTCTATCGCTTATACTAAGGCACCTTTATACATTCCTGCTTTTAACGGCGGTAAAATTACCCGTCAATACTCGCTCCGAAAGCCTCGCCTTTTAGACCAAAGAGCAAAGCGAGAGCGTATAAATATATCATAACCCCGAAAAATTCAAAAAATAGGCATCCGCTAAAGTTCTTAGTATAAGAAAAATAGGCTAACGTGTTATCGTCAGCCTATTCTATTACAAATCATTTTCGCCTATTTTTCGGGGTTATGATATATTTCCAATGAATTCGCATATAGTACTTTCGTATGCGGAAGAGTCGCGCATATACGCTTGCGAATGTCCGGCACCTTCAACTATCAATAGCCCCTTAGGCGCAGTGCAAGACTCGTACAACGCTTCGCACATATACGTAGGTACGAACATATCTTTTGCGCCGTGTATGAACAAAATCGGCACGCTTGCGGTTTCCGTGTATTTAATGATATTAGTGCGGAAATCCAATCCCGCCTTACGTTTAGCAAAGAACTCGGCTATATGAAGTATCGGGAACGGCGCAAGCTTGAAGAGCTGTTTGATTTGATATACGAGAACGTCCCAAAGCTTGCTGTACGCGCTATCGGATATTACGCATTTAACGCTCCTCGGGAGTTCGCTACCCGCAGCAATCAATGCCGATACAGCACCGGTTGAGTAACCGTGAATGACGATTTTGGTATCCTTAAACTTACTTTCCGTCAAGTCTATCCATTTGATAAGGTCGCGTGCTTCGAGGGTTCCGAAGCCTATGTTTCTACCACCGCTTTCGCCTTGGCCTCTGCCTGTTACGAGTAAAAGATTGTAGCCGTTTTCGATATAGAAAGGCGCAATCGGCGCAAATCCGGAAAGAGAAGTTGCGTTGTAGCCCGGTAAGCAAATGACGGTCGATTCCGCACCTTCGGTTCTGTACAGTCTTGCGGAAAGTTTAACTCCGTCGTCCGCGATAACGCTTACCCATTCGTAAGGAACGTCCTTGAACGCCTCGATTGCATCTTGCGAAAATTCTTCGAATTTATTAAAATCAGGTCCGAGGGCGCCGACAATCGGGCTCTTTTTTAAGTCCGCGACATTCTTTTTACGATGAACGAACTCGCGATAGGTAAGATATCCGAGCAAAAAGAAAAGTCCGATAATAATACCGCACGCCACTATCAAACTAAAAACTACAACTAATACGATATCCGTACTGCTCATTTAGGCCTCCGAAAACGTGTTATTCGCATAAATTATACTACGTAAACAATATGTTGTAAAGTAAAATTTTATCTTGAAATAGCGCGCGCGCTGTGTTACACTATTATGTAGCAAGTCGTTAGCGGTAACGCATTAAAAAAACCGCACGGAGGACAGGATGAAATTTTACGTAATGACGGATATCCATTATTACTCTAAACGCAATTACGAGGGCGACCCCTATTCTAAGGATCGCGTCGCCGATCAGCTCCAGAAACGCGAATCGGACGAGATTTTAAGAGAAGCCTTGGACTACATTTTGAAAGACGGCTACTCGAACACGGTACTCATTTCCGGAGATTTAACCTGCGACGGCGAAGTAACCTCGCACGAAGACCTAATCGAAATCCTACGCGAATATACCGAAAAGGGACTTAAGTTTTACGTTACCACGGCAACGCACGATTTTAAGGAAGTTATTGCCAATCCGTTCGGAAAAGCTCTTTTCCATAACGGCAAGGCGCGCGGTTACGATAAAGATCACAACGTAATATTTGTAGATTGTATGCACCGCAAGGATTTGGACGCTCTCTACAAAGAATTCGGAAGGAACGAAGCCGTTTCGGAAAACCCGCTTACGATGTCTTACGCGGTAGACCTCGAAGACAATATTCGTTTGCTCGCGCTTAACGACGACTTCGAATTCTATCCCAAAACGCAACTGCGCGGTTACGAACCCGAAGAGTACAAATGGATTTTGGATGAAGCGAAAAGAGCTCGCGACGAGGGTAAAACCGTAATCGCAATGACGCACCATCCTATAATAACGCCCTCCCCTCTTTACGGCATAATCGGCAAACACGATATGCTCGCAAACGGCGATAAAGTAATAGAAGATTTTGCGGACGCCGGTATAAACGTCGTTTTTACGGGACACTCACATATCCACGATATAGGATACCGTATCAACAAAAACGGTAACCCGTTTTATGATGTTTCGACTTCGGCACTCATAGGCTATCCCCCGAATATGCGCAAGGTGGAAGTAATAAACGGCACCGTCAAAGTGGAAACAATAACCCTTCAGACACTCTCTCGTTTCGACCTTAAAGGCAAAACTCTCCCCGAGTATTGCAAAGAAGGTTTCTTCGGAATGATCGAGAACCTGATTACCTATATGGCAACCGACGAAAGGAGGTTCGCTTATTACGCAAACGCCATGTCCATTCGTCCGAACGTCGTCCATAAGTATTGGCCGTTCATTCGCATTTTCGGAAAGTGGGTCAACAATCTCACCGTCGGAAAAGTCTATAAATGGGTACGCAAGGAAAGCGGTCTTACCAAATCGGAAGTCGCGCCCGTAAAGGACAAAAAAGTAGTTCCTCTTATCCTCGGTCTTGTCGAGAATCTCTACACCGGCAACGCGTCCATGAGCCCCGATTCTCCCGAATATAAAGTTACGATGGGCGTCATCGCTCTTCTCGACGGCATAATCAAGTGTCTCCCGATAGATCTCAAAAAGATTTTGGGATACTCCTCTCTTGCCGAAGTCGTATCCCCTATCGTCTACAACAACGGCATAGACGACTACAACGCAGAACTCGACTTGAATTCGGTGCCGTCAGACCCCGTCCCGCTCCCGATACCGGTAAGCAAAAAGGGTCCGTTCATAATCGTAGGCGCGATACTCCTCGTTATTCTCGCATTGCCTCTCGCAATACCCGCATCCCTGATTGTCGCCCTCATAATGCTCGTACGCAATATCTTTGACGGAAAAGCGCCCGACCTCCTCACTCAAATATAATCCGATAATCGTTGACAACCTCGCGCGCGTAGGGTATAATGAATGCGTATGTAAAATTACTTACGCAAATAATTAGACTTTACAAACGGAGGTTTTTTCAATGAGCAAAAAAATGACTGTCGACGGTAATACCGCCGCCTCATACGTTGCTTATGCGTTCAGCGAAGTAGCGGCGATCTACCCCATCACCCCCTCTTCGCCTATGGCAGAGTACGCGGACGAATGGTCCGCACAGGGCGTTAAGAACATGTTCGGTCAACCCTTAAGACTTGCCGAAATGCAATCGGAAGCAGGTGCCGCGGGCGCGGTGCACGGCTCTCTTTGCGCAGGTGCTCTTACCACCACTTATACCGCAAGCCAAGGCTTGCTCCTCATGATCCCCAACATGTACAAAATCGCGGGCGAACTTCTCCCTTGCGTATTCCACGTATCCGCAAGAGCTTTAGCGGCACACGCTCTTAACATTTTCGGCGACCACGCCGACGTTATGGCTTGCCGTCAAACAGGTTTTGCGATGATCGCGTCCAACTCCGTACAAGAAGCAATGGACCTCGCTCTCGTAGCCCACCTTTCCACTCTCGAATCCAAGGTTCCGTTCCTCCACTTCTTTGACGGCTTCCGTACTTCTCACGAAGTAAGCAAGATCGACGCCATCGACTATGAGGATATGAAAAACCTCGTCGACATGAAATACATCGACGATTTCCGCGCACGCGCTTTGAACCCCGAGCACCCCACTCAAAAGGGTACCGCTCAAAACGGCGACATCTACTTCCAAAACAGAGAAGCTTGCAACAAGTATTATCAAGCGACTCCCGCTATCGTAGCAAAATATATGGAAAAGGTTTCCGCTCTTACCGGCAGAAGCTATCACCTCTTTGACTACGTAGGCGCTCCGGATGCGGAAAAAGTTATCGTAATCATGGGCTCCGGCGCTGAAGCTACCGAAGAAACCGTAAACTACCTCAACGCTCGCGGACAAAAGGTCGGCTTACTCAAGGTAAGACTCTATCGTCCGTTCGACGAGAACGCTTTCTTTGAGGCTCTCCCCAAGACCGTCAAGTACATCACCGTTATGGATAGAACCAAGGAAGCCGGCTCCATCGGCGAACCTCTCTACCTCGACGTTTGCGCGGCTCTCAAAGGTAAGACCGACGCACTCATCCTCGGCGGTAGATACGGCCTCGGCTCCAAAGAGTTCAACCCCACCATGGTCAACGCAATCTACAAGAACATGGGCGGAGCCAATAAGAACGGCTTCTCCGTAGGTATCGTAGACGACGTAACCGGCAACTACCTCCCCCTCGACGAGTTCGTCAACGCCGCTCCCGCAGGCGCTATCAGCTGTAAATTCTACGGCCTCGGCTCCGACGGTACCGTAGGCGCGAACAAAAACAGCATCAAAATCATCGGCGACCATACCGAAAAGTACGCTCAGGGCTACTTCGTATACGACAGCAAGAAGTCCGGCGGCATCACCATTTCCCACCTCCGCTTCGGCGATACCCCCATCAAGTCTTCTTACCTTATCGACCAAGCCGACTTCGTAGCTTGTCACAACCCGAGCTACCTCTTCCGTTACGATATGCTCTCCGACCTCAAAGAAGGCGGTACCTTCCTTTTGAACAGCATTTGGGAACCGGAAGAAATGAGCAAAGAGCTTCCCGCTTCCGTTAAGAACGCAATCGCGAGAAAGCACATCAAATTCTACACCATCGACGGCAACAAGGTTATCGCTTCCATAGGCGCGACCAAGGGCGTAAACACCGTAATGCAAGCGGCATTCTTCAAACTTGCAAACGTCATTCCTTACGCTGACGCCGAAACTTATATGAAAGCCGCAATCAAAAAGACCTACGGCAAGAAGGGCGACGCCGTTGTCAATATGAACTACGCTTGCGTAGACGGCGCTATCGAACACCTCAAAGAGGTCAACTACCCCGAAGATTGGGCTACCACCACTGAAGGCGCGGATATGATAGAAGTAGCGGACAACAAGTACTTCCGTGAATTCGTACATCCTATCCTCATCCAAGAAGGCGACAAACTTCCCGTTTCCGCATTCAACGCCGACGGTACCGTTCCTGTCGGAACCACCAGATACGAAAAGCGCGGAACCGCTGTAAGCGTACCCGTATGGAATAGCGCAAATTGTATCCAGTGCAACCAATGCTCGCTTGTTTGCCCGCACGCCGTTATCCGTCCCGTCCTCGCGACCGACGATCAACTCAAGGGTGCTCCGGAAGGCTTCAACACCGTTGACGCAGTAGGATTCAAGGGTTACAAGTATCGTATCCAAGTCAGCCCCTATGACTGCACCGGATGCAAGAGCTGTGTAAACGTATGTCCGTCGCCTAAGGGCAAGGCTCTCGAAATGAGACCTATCGCCGAGTCTATCGCAATCGACGCCGTCAACGCCGAATTTGCAGAGAACCTCCCCGAAACCGATAAGGTTTATAAACTCAACAACATCAAGGGTAGCCAATTCTCCAAGCCCCTCTTCGAGTACAGCGGTGCTTGCGCAGGTTGCGGTGAAACTCCTTACGTCAAACTCGTAACACAACTCTTCGGCGACAGAATGATCGTCGCTAACGCAACCGGTTGCTCCTCTATCTACGGCGGTTCGGCTCCTACCTGCCCCTACACCACCAACGATAAAGGTCACGGTCCCGCATGGGCAAACTCCTTGTTCGAAGACAACGCCGAGTTCGGCTACGGCATGAACCTCGCTATCTCCGCAAGACGTGCTAAGATCAAAACCGATATGCTCTCCGCTATCGAATCCGGTCATCTCCAAGACGCAACCGTCGAAGCGTTCAAAGAGTGGATCGACAATATGGAAGACGCCAACGGCTCCGTAACCGCTTCCGAAAAGGTAAAGGTCGCTCTCGAAAACGAGTCCTGCCACTGCCTCGACTACATCAAGGGTAACCTCGACTGCCTCGTTAAGAAGTCCGTATGGATCTTCGGTGGCGACGGCTGGGCATACGATATCGGATACGGTGGCTTAGACCACGTTCTCGCTTCCGGCGAAGACGTCAACGTCCTCGTACTCGACACCGAAGTTTACTCCAACACCGGCGGTCAAGCTTCCAAGTCCACGCCTACCGGCTCCATCGCCAAGTTCGCTGCAAGCGGTAAGCGCGTAAAGAAGAAAGACCTCGGCATGATGGCTATGAGCTATGGTTACGTATACGTAGCGCAAGTAAGCATGGGCGCAAACCCCAACCAACTCCTCAAGGCTCTCCAAGAGGCAGAAGCTTACCACGGACCGTCCCTCGTAATCGCATACGCAACCTGCATTAACCACGGCGTCAATATGTCCAACGCTATGGGCGAAATGAAGAAAGCGGTCGACTGCGGATATTGGCAACTCTATCGTTACAACCCGACTCTTGCAGACGAAGGCAAGAACCCCTTCATCCTCGACAGCAAAGAGCCCACCGGCGACTACAAAGCCTTCCTTACCGGCGAAACCCGTTATGCTTCCCTCAAGAAGCTCTATCCGGGAGTAGCTGAAGAGCTCTTCAATGTAAACGAAGCTCAAGCAAAAGCTCGTTACGAAGGTTACAAAGCCCTCGCCAACACCGATAAGAAATAGTAAATAATACTCCAACGGCGGTGCGGAGTAATCCGCACCGCTTTTTTGGGCGATCCCTCGCCCCTAAAAATGAGGTTAATATGAATTATGACGTTGTAATAATCGGAGGCGGTATCGGCGGATTGATGAGCGCATACAGACTCACGGAATCCGACCCGAGCCTCAAAATATGCGTTATCGACCGCGGTAAAGCCATAAACAAACGTAAATGCCCGTTGGCTACCCATATGGTAAACGAGTGTCTGCGTTGCAAGCAATGCGCTATTATGGAAGGTATCGGCGGTGCCGGCGCTTTCTCCGACGGTAAATTTAACATCACCACCGAGTATGGCGGATGGCTCCAAGACTATATCGGACCTCGCAAAACGCTCGAGTACATCAATCAGGTTTCGGATATCTTGGACAAGTTCGGCGCAACCGACAAATATTATACTCCGTCCGACGAAATCAAGCTCGAGTGCTTAAAGCACGATCTCTATCTTATGCAAGCCCGAGTCAAGCACCTCGGTACCGACGGAAACTTCCGCGTAATGTCGGCTCTTATGGACTATCTCAACGAACGCGTTACCGTCCTTACCGAAACGGCTGTTACCAATGTCGATCTTAACGCCAAAACAGTGCTCCTCGACAACGGCGATGTTTTGGGTTACGGCAGTCTGATAATCGCTATAGGCAGAAGCGGTTCCGAATGGTTTGCAAACTGGTGTCGCGCAAACGGCATAAAAGTCGTAAACAATCAGGTCGACCTCGGCGTACGCGTAGAGCTCCCGAGAATCATTTGGGAAGACATCTCTTCCAAAATTTACGAACCGAAAATCTTCTATCGCACAAAGGACCACGGCGATTGTACCCGTACTTTCTGCTTTAACTCCGGTGGCGAAGTCGTTATAGAAAACAACGAAGGTATATTGACTGTCAACGGTCATGCAAACGCGAATCCCGCGTTAAAGACGGAAAACTCCAATTTCGCAATACTTTCCACAACGCGTTTCACCCAACCTTTCAACGAGCCTATCGCCTACGCGAAGCACATTTGCATGCTCGCGAATATGATTGCCGGCGACGGCGTCATCGTCCAACGTTTCGGCGATCTCGTAAATGGTCAACGTACCAACGAGCACAGATTAAAACAATCTCGCGTACGTCCCACTCTTGAAGCGGTTGCCGGGGACCTTGCGCTTTGCATACCTAAACGTCAACTCGACAACATAATCGAAACTATTTACGCTCTCGATAAAATTGCTCCGGGAACTGCGAACTACGATACCTTATTGTACGGCGTCGAAGCCAAGTTCTACTCGATTAAACCCGAGTTTACCGACAATTACTTCTCGATTGCTCCCGACGTTTACGCAATAGGCGACGGCGCGGGCGTCACTCGCGGACTTGCTCAGGCGGGCGCGAACGGATTGTACGTTGCGGACGCTATCCAATCCAAACGCTAAACATTATCTTAGCACAAAAAGAACGCGCCGTCGGCGCGTTCTTTCTTTATTTTACATATTATATTTTGTCTTTTATCTTTAAGTAAATGCTTTCCGCATCCCCGACTATTTCGGCATAGGTTCTATAACACGAAAATTCTTCGCCGATAAGCAATCTATAATATCTGCATTTCTTCTTTTGCTCGAGAATTGCACTCTCCTCGTCAAACGACTCGCCTTTCTTTCGGGCTTTGCTCTCAGCGCGTGCTATGCGTTCGCGGATTCGCTTGTCTTCAAGCTCGAGTTCTCTTAAGAACTCTGCAACGCCCTCTCTGTTTGCCGTTTCCTCTGTGCGTGCCTTGGCGTCTTCGTATCCGTTTAATATTTCGGCAACCTCGGTTGCGTGCTTTTCAAGTTCCGTTTTGACGATATCGTGATTTTCTCCCTCGCCGTCAACGATTTCCTTAACGTTCAACACGTCAGCATCCGTAAGCTCACCGGACTCGAGATTGTCGCACGCCGCACGTATGCGCAAAACTTTTATGATTTGGGCGTGCTTCTTCTCGGTAAGGTCATAGAAAAACAACGGAACAACCGCAAGAACTCCGCCTATCAAGCCGAGTAGCGTATAGTAGAAATAGGCTCCGTCGCGTTTTTCGGTTATGCGTAAAGCCGTATCGAGAGGCTCGCTCAAACCTATTCCGCCAAGGCTCAAAAACACCGGCGCAAGCACAAGCGTTATAAATCCGAGTATCGTCGTTATGAAACTCGAATAGTTCTGCCAAAAACCCTCAAGGCGTTTTCCCGTCTTATATTGAAGATCGTCAAGAATATCGGACACCATAATTCCCGAAATATAGTGGAATCCGCTAAATAAATTCTGGAAAAATGCGACAATCAACAATAAAATCGGGTTTTTATAGCAGGCAAGCTGTACGGCTATAAGCACCGCGTGTGCCAGCGAAGAAGTCAAAAGCACTTTCTTTTTGCCGAACTTTTTAATAAGTATCGGACCGACCAACATCCCGACAATAAGTATATTCATAAGGAGCGTCGTGCAATAAACGCCGGCTATAGCGCGCGCTTCGGGAGTAGTGAAGCTATACTGCTGTATCCATGACGTAAATACCGAATACCCCCTAAGCCCGACTGCGAAATTAAACACGCAGAGTATCCAAAAATACTTGGACTTGGTAAGTATCCCGGCACCCTCGATAAAACTTACTTTCGCAACGTATTTTTTGTGTACGACAACCCTTTCTTT
>CAYZOJ010000042.1:9931-13323 GCA_964480195.1 uncultured Christensenellaceae bacterium
GCAAGACCTACCGCATTGGAGCTCGCTTCGGTAATGCCTAAAAGAGGCATTGCCGGCACGTCAAGGGTGAACAAAACGACGTCATTCCAGCTCGACGGCACAAATGCGATAATGCCGAGCACCAGCGACGCGGTTATCGCCGACGGCAACAAAAACGGTTTAAACTTGCTTCCACCGCCGTTTTTAGAGTTTGCGTTGTCGATAATCATCGAAAGTATGGGTGCCCTAATTAAGGATATTAAGGACCCGAACAGCGATAAAACTAAAATAAGCCCCGACGACAGTCCGAAATGTTTGACCATTATTACAACGCTTGCGGTAATGGTCGTATATGCCGAAACTACGCTTAAAAACGAAAGTCCGCCATACCCGAGTGACAGGTTGACGAACTCTTTATACGAAACGTCATATCCGCGTGGCGGACGCTTCCAGTATGTTTTGAGCTTGAAGTATCCGTCGCGGACGGTTTCTATTAAATTGATTTTAGCCATAAATGTAGTTGATGTCTTTCATAGCCCTTCCGTTATCGGTCGGGTACCACTTCTTGCCGTAGGCACCGCTGTTTTGCAAAGCGTTCACTTCTGCCTCGGACTTATGAACGACTATCTCGGTAACGGCTCTGCAATTATAAAACGCGTATTCGCCGATTTCCTTTACGGAAGCGGGAATTTCGATACGAGTAAAACCGCGTATGCCGTCTTCCGACGTGCGCGTGCAATATGCAAATGCGTCCTTGCCGATGTATTCGAGACCTTCGGGAAGGTTGACGTTACCAAGCTCCGTGCATTTGTGGAAAGCCTTTTCTTCGATGCGTTTGAGAGTAGAGGGAAGAGTAATTCCGCGCAAATATCCGCATTTATAGAAAGCTTTTTCTCTTATCGTTTCGACGCCTTCGGGCACGGTATAGTTTTCGCAATAGGATAAGACGTTGAGTTTATCGTCTATCTCGGCGCCTTTACGAGTAGGATATGAGATAAGCGTCTTCATATCCTTTGTATACAATACGCCGTCAACGGACGTAAAGTACGGGTTGGCTTCGTCTACTACAAATCCGAGTCCTCCGCGACGCGCATCGCCCATTCCCTGATTGTTCGTAAACGCCCACGTGCCTATCTCTTTTACGTTTTTACCGATACGTATCGTATATAAGTTTTCCGCATTTACGATGCCGAAATCCGCAATTTTGGTTACCGGTTTGCCATCAATCTCGTCAGGCACGGTTATGTCGTGAACAAGCGTGCTGTCGGTATAACTCATAATTGTTATTTCGCCATTATCCTCGACTTTGTACTCGAGGTTGGTATCTCCGACATTGGAATAACAAGCGGTCATTACGACTGTAGCAATAATCGCAAGGGCTATGGTAACTATCGTTAAACTTATTTTGCGCGCGTTATTCTTCATCGACGGATACCTCCTCTCTATCGTTTTCGACAAGCTCGGAAGCTACTTCCGCGCTAATTACGACGCCCTCCGGCGTAACGAGTTCGGGAGGAGCTTTTTCCGTTTCCAACCGTTCTCGCACCTCTTTAACACATCTGTCGTGCTCGGCTCGCGTCAGGTCGTAGAATATGAACGGCAACGTCGAAAGCACCAACGCTCCCATCGTAACGAATACGTAGATTCTTACGACGTTCGTAAATATCGTCGAATCGTACATAACGTCCCAGTCCGAAGTGAATCCGTAAAGCTTGAGGAGCATAGGAATTGCAAGTCCTATAACGGTGTTTATGGGGGTAGTAAACCAACCGAATACGCCTACCATATTGTCCGCGCGCTCGCCGGTCTTCCATTGATGGTAGTCCAATACGTCCGCGTTGAAGCCGTGTCCCAACCCGTTACTGCAAGCGGAAACCGCACTGCGAATGAATATGAACAGCATCAGAAGCGGTACGCTGTTGAGCTTAATCGCAAGCAAATAACAAGCCGTTACGCCGAGCCATATCGTCCTCAGCGTCAGCAAAATCGTGCGCTTCTCGAACTTGCGAACAAGTACGGGGGTAAGGAGGTTACCGATAACGCTCGTTATACCTATTATCGTGATAAAGCCTGATATCCATTCAAGACGGAGGTTATATACGAGGAAGTAGTTCATAACGCCGTCGGCGTAGCTGTTCCAGCCCGATACGATATTACTTATATTGATTATCCAAAAGTACTTGTTCTTGACCAAAGACTTGACGCTCTTGCCGAACTCGACTTTAGGTCTGTCTTCGGGGTTCTCCGCGACTCTTTCTTTTACTTTACCGTACGCAAGACCGAGTATTAAGCCCATTGCCGAGAGCACGGGGATAAATACTTGATAAGATCTTACATCGAGGTAACCGCCCGTTAAAACTATCATAACGGGGAAGAGTATACGGAATATCGAACGAAGGAAGCCGAGGAAAATTCCGCCTATCGAGTATATCTTTTGGCGTTCTACGGTATTGGGAGTGATAACTGCGACGATGGCTTGGGGGTTGTCGCAATAAAGCGTCGAGAAACGCGTGCGCAACGTAAACAGGAAATGCAAAATTACAAGCTTTTGGGTATATTCCATCGAAGCGGGAATAAACGGAATAATGCTTGTAATCAACGCAACCGGCAGTCCGTAAATCATCATAAAGGGCTTATATCTGCCGTATTTGGGGCAGAGTTTGGCTCTTGCGAACCAGTTTACGAAGTTGCCGACACCGGATATTACCAAGATGTTGCCGACAAGTTGCGGAAGTCCTTTGATTATCCGTTCAAATGGCGCCGCCGGTATAAAGTAACAAGCAATCCCTATCACTGTCGTTACCGAATACGCTATGACGCATTTTTTCGCGGTCTTCTTGGGAACCTTTCCGAGGTTTTCGAAAACGGTCATCGTAAGAGGCTCCATATAGAGCGTGCAATACCTTACGATAAGCGCGATAATGGATATAATGCTAAAGTCGAGCAGGGATATACCCATTATCGACCCGCAAAAATATCCCGCAGTAAAGGCAACAGTTTCACCTATAATAAAAGTAAAACCGCATATACCCATCGAACCGAAACAGTACGAAGCGAATTCTTTAATCGAAACGTACTCACCTTCGAGAGGCGTATTCCAATGCGCCTTTACAAATCCGTAACCGTCGGTTACGAGTTGCTTCAAGCTTTTGCGTTCTTTCTTTTCTTTCATGACTCCTCCGCAATATAAATCTATATTACCATAAAAACGCGCGCGTGACAAGACCGAATTTTTATAAGTTACAGTAAATCCCGAAAAATAGGCGGGAATGATTAGTGATTTAATAGGCTTGCGAAAACACGTTAGCCTATTTTTCTTATATGGAGAACATTCGCGGATAGCCTATTTTTAATTTTTCGGGATTTACAAGACGCTCTCGCTTTGCTCTTTGGTCTAAAAGGCGAGGCTTCCG
>CAYZOJ010000043.1:0-12855 GCA_964480195.1 uncultured Christensenellaceae bacterium
ACTAAACATACCCGCCTATTTTTCGGGATTTACTTAATATATTCCAAAGCACGCATTGCCGCATTTGCGCCGTCGGCGACCGCTGTCGTAAGCTGTCTAACCGCTTTCACTCTGCAATCTCCCGCTACATAAATTCCCTCACAAGAAGTTAGAGTATCTTCGCCCGCAACTATAAATCCGTGAGAATCGAGTTCGACAAGATTTGCGTAGCGCGCGTTATCCGTAACCTGTCCGATTGCAACGAATATCGCGTCGACCTTGAGCTCTTCTGTTGCGGTTCCGTGCGTTTCGCGAAGATTTATTCCCTCAAACTTGTCGTCCCCTATAAACGATACCGTCAAGCGGTTGGAAATATGCTCAATGTTTTTGCGTTGCGCAAGTCTTCTAACGTTTGCGGGTTCGCCCGAAAAATGGTCGCCCGTCGTAACGATAGTAACTTTTTTGCAGATGTCGGAAAGGAGTATCGCGTATTGAAGCGCGGTGTTGCCTCCGCCGATAACGGCGACTTCTCTGCCCGCATAAAAAGGTCCGTCGCAAAGAGCACAATAGTAAATGCCCTTACCGAGGAACTTCTCTTCGCCCTCTATGCCCAAATCACGGTGCTTGAGTCCCGCCGCGATTATTACGGCTCCGCCCGTATATTTATTGTAGTCGGTCGTTACTTCAAAACTTCCGTCTTCGAGTTTTTCAACTCCCGTAACCTCTTCGATTTCGACATCGGCGCCGAACGCCACAACCTGATCGAAAAGGTTATTGGATAACTCCGCGCCCGAAATCTCTTTTATGGACGGATAATTTTCGACTTTTGGGGAAAGCGCGATTTGTCCGCCTATCGTTTCACGCTCGATGAGCAATGCGCTCTTACCGTTGCGTAAAACGTAAAGCGCGGCGGTCATACCCGCCGTGCCTGCGCCAATTATTATAACGTCATAATCGTGTTTAGCCATTACTACGTTGTTCCTCGATGTACTTTTTGATGTTGGAAGCGTTTTCAAACTTTCTGCCGTCGGGAGTGATGAGCGTAGGAGCTTGCTTAATGTCGTTTGCGATAAACAAGTCCTTATCGTCTTCCGCCAAAACTACCTTGTATTCGATACCCGCTTTTTCAAGGAGCATTTTAACGGTCTTGCAGTTCGGGCAAGTCTTGGTAGCGAACAAAACAGGAACGTCGCAAGCGCATTCTACTACTTCGTTTTCTTCGGTTTGGGTACCCGCAAGCGTGTGTTTAGGGGAACCGTGCGCGGCTATATCGTAAACCTTACGGGATTCAAATTCCTTAGCCTTACCGTCGTTCCAGTTTTGTACGGGACGATAGTATCCGGTTATACGGCTGTATACTTCGGTGTTGTTACCGCATATCGGGCACTTATAAACTTCGCCTGCGATGTAGCCGTGGTCGCGACAAATCGAGTAAGTCGGGCTGAGCGTATAATAAGGCAAACGATAGTTTTCCGCGATCTTGCGAACCAAAGTCATAGCGGACTTCCAGTTGGGAAGACGCTCGCCGAGGAATGCGTGGAATACGGTACCGGAGGTATAAAGGGTTTGGAGTTCGTCCTGAACGTCGAGAGCGCTAAATACGTCATCGGTATATCCTACGGGGAGGTGCGAACTGTTGGTGTAGTACGGGGTTTCGCCCTTCTTGGAAGCGGTGATGATGTCGGGGAAACGTTGAACGTCGTGTTTTGCAAGACGATAGCTCGTCGATTCCGCGGGGGTAGCTTCGAGGTTATAGAGGTCGCCGTACTTCTCTTGGTAGTCGGAAAGACGTTCACGCATATGGTTGAGGACGTTCTTGGCAAACTCTTGCGCTTCGAGGGTCGTAAGATCTTTGCGGAGCCATTTTGCGTTAAGACCGGCTTCGTTCATACCTACAAGACCTATTGTCGAGAAGTGGTTATCGAGAGTTGCGAGGTAACGTCTGGTATACGGATAAAGACCGTTATCGAGGAGCTTGGAGATAACGTTACGCTTAATCTTCAAGGAGCGTGCGGAGATATCCATAAGCTTATCGAGGCGATTATAGAAGTCGCGTTCGTCGGAAGCGAGGTAAGCAATCTTGGGGAGGTTGATGGTTACGACGCCTATCGAACCTGTCGATTCGCCCGAGCCGAAGAAACCGCCGGACTTTTTACGGAGTTCGCGGAGATCCAAACGCAAACGACAGCACATACTTCTTACATCGCTGGGTTGCATATCGGAGTTGATGTAGTTGGAGAAATACGGAGTGCCGTATTTTGCGGTCATTTCAAACAAGAGCTTGTTGTTTTCGGTTTCGGACCAGTCGAAATCGCGAGTAATGGAATAAGTCGGTATCGGATATTGGAAGCCTCTGCCGTTGGCGTCGCCCTCAATCATAATCCCGATAAACGCTTTGTTTACCATATCCATTTCTTTTTTGCAATCTTTATATTTGAAGTCCATTTCCTCTCCGCCGACTATTGCGTTGAGTTCGGCGAGGTCGTTCGGAACGGTCCAGTCGAGGGTGATATTGGAGAACGGTGCTTGAGTGCCCCAACGGCTGGGGATGTTTACGCCGTAAACGAAGCTCTGAATGGCTTTTTTGACCTCGTAGTAGCTGAGGTTATCGGCTTTTACGAACGGAGCGAGATAGGTATCGAAAGACGAGAACGCCTGCGCGCCCGCCCACTCGTTTTGCATAATGCCGAGGAAGTTGACCATTTGGTTGCAGAGTGTTGCAAGGTGTTTTGCGGGAGAAGAAGTAATTTTTCCGGTAACACCGCCAAGACCCTCTTTTATAAGTTGACGGAGAGACCAACCGGCACAGTAACCGGTAAGCATAGAAAGGTCGTGGATGTGGATGTCGGCGTTGCGGTGAGCGGAAGCGATTTCCTCGTCATAGACTTCACTGAGCCAATAGTTTGCGGTAATCGCACCGGAGTTTGAAAGGATAAGACCGCCAACGGAATAAGTAACGGTGCTGTTTTCTTTTACGCGCCAGTCGTTGACTTTGAGGTAATTGTCGATAACTTGCTTATAGTCGAGCAACGTACCCTGAATGTTACGAGCTTTTTCGCGTTGTTTACGATAAAGAATATAAGCTTTTGCGACATCCGCGTAACCCGCTTGAATAAGGACCTCTTCGACGCTGTCCTGAATATCTTCGACTGCGATTTTGCCGTCTTTGATTTTGGGGTTATAGTTTGCGGTAACTCTAAGCGCGAGCATTTCAAGGGTGCTACGGTTATAGAGTTTGTCCAAAGAATCGAAAGCTTTTGCCATAGCGGAAACGATTTTGTTAATATCGAATTCAACTATTTTGCCATCTCTGTTTACTACGCTGTACATATGTTGTCCTCCGTTAAATTTCGTACGTGGATATTATATTACAAGCGAATTGTATTGTCAATATTATTTGACAAGATATTGTGGTTAAATTTGGTTGCAAAAAGCACAGACCACAAGATATTGTGGATAACTATTCACGAATAGTTACATTTAATACGTTTTTCGAGAGTATTTCGGCAAAAGTTTGCATTTCGGTTGTGGAGGAGGCACTGAGTCCCGAGCCGATGAGGTCGCCGGAATCCTTGAACGTCTGCAAATAGTATTTATCCGCGCCCTTGACGAGCTCGGCAATTTTATAAAAGTCCTCTTCGGAATGGAGCTCTTTTACGACGGTTGTGCGGAACTCGTACGGCACTCTGCCGGAAAGGAGAATGTTAACGCTTTTTTTAATTTTTTCGGGGTCGAAAGACTTAAGCCCTATCGTTTTAGGATAAGAATCGAGGCTGTTTTTTATGTCCATCGCGACGTAATCGACGTTGCCTGACGCAATAAGCGATTCCAAGACATCGGGGCGATAGCCGTTGGTGTCGAGTTTGACTTGAAATCCGAGATCTTTTATTTTTTGTATAAACTCGCTAAGATCGGGTTCGAGAGTGGGTTCCCCGCCTGTAACGCAAACGCCGTCGAGCCTTCCCTTACGCGCGGAAAGGAAGGTGAAGAACTCTTCTTCCGAGATGAAATCGTCGTCGATATGGGTAACGAGGGAGGCGTTATGACAAAAAGGACAACGGAAGTTGCAACCGCCCGTAAAGACGGTACAGGCAAGTTTTTCGGGGAAGTCGAGAAGCGTAAGTTTTTGAAGACCTTTGATATTCATACCTATATTATATATTGATACGCGCGTACGCGCAAGTAAAAAGCCGTCCTTTCGGACGGCGATTCAATCAGTAAATCGAATTAACGTGCTCCGCGCTATCGCGTGTGGTTTTATAGGGATCTCGTGTAAAATCGTGCTCGATGTACGCGTAACGCGTTCCGCCCTCTTCCGCGACGGAAAGAATGCTCTTGAAGTCGAGTTTTCCCTTGCCGACGTCGCGAATTTTGGGAACGATTAGGCTCGGCGCCCAATCTTTAAGATGAATATCGGTAATTCTTCCCGAAAAACGCGTCAGATACTCTGAGGGATCGCACTTTGCGTAACGGCACCAAAAGGTATCGAATATGAATTCCATATCGGGGACGCGCGCGAACAACTCGTCCAAAATGCGGGTATCCCCTATTTTTTTGAACTCGTGAGCGTGATTGTGGTAGGCAAACTTAAGCCCAAACGGTTTAAGGCGTTCGGCTACCGTGTTTGCGATGTCTATTAGCTTTTCAAGTCCGTCCGCGTCTCTGTACTCTGCGGGAGCCATACCGAGTCCGACGGAATGCGCGCCGAGTACGATATGTTCTTCGGCGACCCTTTCGGTATCGTTGAGAATGCGATCGAACGGCGTATGCGTAACGGGAATGACGACGCCCGAGTCGTCGGCGACCTTGCGGATATCGGAAGCGGAAGCTTTGATATTGACGCCCGAAAGTTGCACGGCGTCGCAACCGTAGCTTTTAACCTTTTTAAGAACATTTTCGAGGCTCCCGAGGTCCTTAATTTCGTTGCGGAAAGTATAGAGCTGGGAGCCGAGGATTATTTTAGACATATTAAGCTTTGCGTCTGAAGATCATATAGAGCATAAGCACTGTTGTTGCGAACACGAGTCCGCAAACGATAATGAGTATCGGAACCGCGTTTTCGCGTTCGGAAACGAAGTAAACGCTTTCGCCCGCGATTGCGCTGACGGAGATAAATCCGTCCTCATCGGTTTCGAGGTTGGCGTCTGCGACCTTTTGACCGTCCGCGTCGACAACGTAGGAAGAGAACTTCTTGGAGCTTGCAAGTTCCTCGGTGGGTTTAACCTTGAGAGCGACGTCGCTACCGTTGAAGTACTCGCCGACGGTGTAGTTGATACCGTCGCTTTCGATGACGAACTTATACGCGCCGTCGAGCTGTTGCATAAACTCGGAATTCGAAAGCGAGCTTTCCTCGTTGCGTTCGACTATGAGTTTGTCGTCGGGGTTAAAGCCGTCGCTGTTGTCTATTGCAAACACCAAGCCGTCTATTTCGGCGGTAAGTCTAACGGGGCAAATTTCGACGTAGAAAGTTACGGGAGCGGGAGCCGAGTAGCCTTCGACCGCCTCTGCGGACACGACTACTTCATACGAACCGATTTCGGTAAAGGAGTTGGAAACGACCGAGCCTCTCACGGTAAACACGAGTTTCGCGCCGGAGTTGACGGAAGCTTCCGCCGAGACGGGTTCGCCGTCGTAAATCTTGCGATAGAGTTCGGAGCCGAGCGTAATTCTTGCAAGGCGTACGAGATCGAACGTCGCACCGACGACGGTTATATCGTAATTCTCGTTATCGGCATAGGTTGCGGACAGCGCATAGGCGCCGGGTTCGGAGCCGATTTCGCCGACGACCTCGATATCGAGGCTGTCGCCCGCGACAACACCGCCTTCGACAGTAAATCTATCGTCCTTAAGATCTCTTGCGGAAGTACCGGTTTGATTTTCGACGATTATTTTGAGGGGACGTTTAGTTATGGAGTAAATGCCGTCGACGACTACAATGTCGTAAAGCGGATTCTCGACGGTTCCGAAAATCGCATATTCGCCGATTGCCTTACCGGATTCTCTTTGTGCGGACACCGCGAGCGTATCGCCCTCGAGTACGGAACCCGACGTTACCGTATAGGTGAATTTATGGTCGGAATCGCCGTAAAGTGCCGAAATATCGTCGAATTTAACGGTGAGTTGACGCTTCGTAATCGTATAGGTACCCGCCGAAACGACGATATTGTAGTTCGGGTTTGACGCCGTCGCGCTGAGGGTATAGGTACCTATATCACGAATAACTCTATCGGTGGAGATAATAACGCCGATGTCGTCGTCGCCGTAAACGAAGCCGTCTGTTATGGTATAGTCGTCGTCGGTGAATACCACGTCGTCGCCGTATTGTCCGACGAGGTCGTTAGCCTTGACGGTTATGCTTGCGCGATAAATCGTTAAAGTCGCCTCTGTACCGACGGACGGATCCGCATAATTTACGCTGTCATACTCGAATCTGAGAGAAACGGTATAGCTACCGGCGTTACGGAACGCGAACGGAGTTTGGCTCTCTTGACCGTCGTAAATATAAGTTACGGCAACGCTGTTCGGAACGCCCGTCGCGCTCACAACGTGATCGGTGCCGTCATAGGATACGTAATCGGTACGGAACTCGTAATTTGCAAAGTTCATTACCGCACGTTTTATCGTTACGCGGAGAGTCTTGGTTGCGGACTTATAATTGTCGGTTTCGGGAGCCGAAATCGTAACGTTCAAGTACCCGTCTTCGGGAACAGCGGTAAATACGTTATTAGAATACGTAAGTCCTGCGTCGGGGTCGGTGTTATTGAATATAGCGCCGTTTATGGTTTGTTCCAAGCCGTTGTAGGCGTATTCGGTGCTCTCTATGAGCGAGGTATCTATGACCGTGGTGGCTTTTTCGACATAGACGGTTACGTCGACGGACGCGCCAAAGTGGTTTTGAGTTTCGCCGACGGAAAGCGTAATGACGTGAGTACCCGCGTTGAAAGGCTCTTCGGGGTAATTGATACCGATGTTGTAACCGGAGATATCGCTATTGTCGTGAGTCGCGTAACGAACGGAATCCGCTCTGATATAGACACCGCCCGCGACGTAAACGTACGTTGCGCCGTCTATACGGCTGACGTCGAGATTTACGGGACGTTTGGTAATGCGGAAGACTCCGTTTACGACGGTAACGTCATAGTCGCCGTTATTGGTAGTTGCGTAGATTGCGTACTCGCCGACGATACCACCGCCCTGACGGGTAAGACGAACGTTCAAGCTATCGCCCTCGACAACGCCTTCCGTGGTATAAGCGCTCTGATTAAGCGACTTGACCTCGCCGTAAACGTACTCTTGCGTGCTTACGGTCAGGGTCGCGGAACGCTTTTGAACGGTCATCACGGAATCGACGACGGAAATTTCGTAGTTATCGTTTTCGAGGTTTGCGGTCAACGCATATCCGCCGATTGAGCCGTCATTGGCGTATGCCACGTGAACGTGTTCGCCGTCGTTCTTATAGACGATTACGGGGATGAGCTTGTCGCCCGATTTTACTTCACCCTCTCCGAACGCATACGCGGTTTGGTCGATAACGGCTTCGGCGCCGTCATAGGTATAGTATTGAGGGGCAAGGGTAAGATTGAGTTGCGCACGCGTTACCGTAAACGTTGCGGGAACGAAAGTTACGTTGTAGTTAGCGTTTCCGTCATAAGAACCGCTAAGCGCGTAACCGCCGTCGCGAACGATGTACTTTTGGGCGTCCTCGATACCGATCTTTATGCCGATATCGTCGCCGTCCATAATCTTAAGGTCGCTCGTAACGGTGTAAGCGGTCTGATCGACAACGGGCGCGATATCGCCGTTATAGACGTCGGTTTGGTTGCCGAGTTCGATGGTTACATCGCGTTCGGAAACGTAATACTTCGCGTTTTCGAGGAGTTCGTCCTTGTTAGTCTTAAAGGTTACGCGGTAGTTTTTGTTGTCGTAATTTGCGGTAATGCCGTATTCGCCGACGGGACGGTAACTTCCTTCGTATTCGGGAAGAGTGATTTTTTCGTTGAGATCGTCGTCCTCGGCTTTCCAAGACGGGGTTCCGGTCAAAATCTTATCGCCGTTACCGTATATTTCGGAAAGGAGCGAACTGTCGACCGTATACTCTATCTCGCGAGGGTTAATCGTGATATACGCGGTGAACGTATCCTTGATACGGCTGTAACCGTTTATGTTATGGGTAAAGTAGAGGGTAATTTGATAAGCCTCGGCACTTGCATAACGTTGCTCGTTATTGGTGTAATGCGCGGTTATCGTCTGTCCCTCGGGAAGAGTTTCGCCCACTTGATTTTTGATGATGTCTTCGATAATACCGTCTTTAATATATATCGAGTGCTTTTCGCCGTCATACGTGAACGTTGCGCTTTCAAACACTACGCTCGACATATCGAAGCTTGCTTTAAAGATGTTAAAGTTATTCGTGCGCGTAACGAATTTAATATTATAGTTTATGTCGCACGTTTCGGGATTTGCGTTACCCGTCATTATCGGATTAACGGTCTGGAAGCCGACTACTTTTTCGATAGCGTCGATATCGACGGTCGGGAGCACGTTAAGTACGGTTGCGTCTTCGCCGGTAACAAAGCCCGAATAACCGAACTTAAAGTCGCTTGCCTTCAGGGTTCCGAGGTCATTATACGACGTTTCGTAGTCTTCGACATAGACCTCGAGGTCAATCTTGTTGACGGTAAGGGTTCCTTGAACATAGGTTTCGTCGGTTATGACGTAGTTATCGGAAAGTATCTTGAGTCCGTAAGGTACGATATTGTAAACGCCCGCGTCGAAGTACCCTCTTGCGTTTGCTACGGGAGTCCCGTTAAGAGCGACTTCCGAGGTATCGAGAACGAGCTCATCGGTATCTCCCATGCCGTACGCCACGCCCTCATAGCTTATGCGCGACATAAAGTCGTAGCCGGTGCCGACGGTGCCGTAGTCTTTAACGTCGGACGCGTATTTGACGGTAATGAGTTTCTTTTCGATTACGAGAGTGCCCTCTACGAACACGTACTTGTAGTTACGTTCCGAGTTCTCCGCGGTAAAGCCCTCTGCGCAAACGGGAGTAATCATATAGGTACCCTGACCGAAGCTTTCGGGAGCCAAAACAACGGGTTTGTTTTGGAGTACGTCCTCGTTATCTCCGCGTTCGAAGCCCTCGTAAACGGGCGTCCAGGGGAATACGAGTTCGGTGCCGTTCATATGCACGTCGCCGTACCCTAACGTTTCGTTTTTGAACCTGACGGTGAGTTTCTTTTGGGTAATTTCGAGAGTGCCGTTAACGTATTCGAATACGTAGTTTTGGTTTACGCACGTTGCATCCGAAAGAGTCAGATCGTAAGTTCCGACGTTTACGGGAATACCCTCTTCGCCGTAAGAAAGGACGGAATTCGTCTTGACCATCGTTTGGGCATTTTCGTCCGCAAGAGTTTCGAGCCAGCCGGTATATGTTATATTGAGTGCGGGTTCGGTGCCGTAAATAACGCTTTCGCCCGCGTATTTAACGGTTATCGTTACGGGCAAAACCGTAAAGTCGCCGGGCACGTTTTCGGGCTTATAGTTCTTTGCGGAGCACCCGTACGGTGTGAGCGTGTAGGAACCAGCGTTTATACCCGTATTACGCGGGACGGAAGCGGAAGCGAAATAATCGGAACTAAGGTTGTTCTCCGATTCTCCGTCTACAAATCCCGAGTATTCGATAGCTTTTTGAGGCTGTAACGCGGTGCCGTTATAGATGACCGTTTCGCCGGGATAGGTTACGGTCAAAGTCTTTTTATTTACGGTAAGGCTTCCCGCCGAGTATAAGAAGTTATAGTTTTTGGCTTCGCCGTTTTCGGGGCAAACGGTGTATTGTCCGCAATCGACGTATCCCCATTGATTGACTGCGGGAACGGGAGCGACGGGAACGACGTCAAGAACGGCAACGCTATCCACACCGACGAATCCTTCATAAGTAAGGGCGACTACAAAGTCTGCCTGAACCTCGCCGTAGATCTTAATATTCGTTTGCGCCTTGACGGTAAGTTGCGCTTTATTTATGGTAAGGGTTCCGGGGAGCACGGTTACGATGTAGTTACCGTTGACTGCGGTAAACGAGAAATTGTTTTCGCCGAGGGTGTACGTACCCGCGTCGCGCGGAATATCCGATTTAACCACGTCGTACAATGCGTCGGACGACGTATCTCCGTCCACAAGACCTTCGAAGTTGAACGCGATACTCGGGTTGACGCCGTAAGTAACGGTATTGCCTTTATATTCGGCTGTCATTGCCTTGGGAGTAACTTCGAGGGTGCCCTCAACGTAGGTAAGATCGTAGTTCTTGGAGTTACCTTTACTCGGAGCATACGAGTAAGTTCCCACGTTAATTCTACCGCTCGGGAACTCCACGCGCGGATAAACGTTGACGTTTGCAAAAGCGTCCGAGGGCGTTTCGGTGTAGACTGCGCCGTCCTTTTGGTAAGACACGAATCCAGAGTATTCGAGTTTGCCTTTCGGCGCGGTGCCGTAGACTACCGTTTCACCGATGTAAGTAACGGTAAGCGAAGCTTTCTTGATTTCGGCGTATCTGTTCGTTTCGCCTGCGACCTTATAGTTCTTAGCGTCGCCGGGCTCGACGGAGATGTAATATTGACCGACGTTCGGCCAGTTATCGGCATTGAGGTAAGCTACCGACTCTTTTGTAAGAACCTCGATACCCTCTCCGCTTGCAAAGCCCTCGTAGTAGACCTTGAGTTCGGGCGCAACGCCGTCGTAAACGCGCTCATAAGTCGCGCCCGCCGTTTCGCCGAAGCCCCAGAAGTACGAGTTAAGGGTATGCTTTTCAACATTGAGTTTGCCGGTTGCCTTGTAGACGATTTCGTAATTCGCGTTGCCTTGGGCGTTAGGTTTAATCGAACCGCCTTCGGGAACGTAACTGTAATTTCCCGCGTCGATGTTTCCGTACGCGTTACGCGAGGGATTTACGGTAGGCAATACGTCGAATACCGTTTCGTCCTCGTCATAAACAAATCCCGCATAATAGAGAGCGAACTCCGGCTCGTTTCCGTAAGTTACGCTTTCTCCGCGATAAGTAACCGTAAGCGTTTGGGGTGTTACCGTTACTTGGGCGGGTGAAGGCGCAAGCGTATAGCGGAAGTTCTGGTGGAGCGTAGCGAGATTTTGTCCTTCTTTGACATACGGCACATGCGTTCCGACGCACGGCTTATCGCCTATTGTCAACACGGGGTATCCGCTTGAGGGCGACGCAAACGTGTATCCCGCACGCGGACTGAATCCATCATACGGCGTAAACGTAAGGTTCTGCGCATTGGTTTTGCCGAGGTTTATATCCTCACCGTACACGGCGGATACGCTACCTATGTTCACAATAACTTCGAGCTTGCTTATCGTAAATCTCGCGGAATACATCGTGATATTGTAATTTCCGTATTCCTTAGTCGCGCCGTCCGTTATGACGCCGTTTTTAAGCTGTTCTTCAAAATAGATTTTATAGTCAACGTACGCGGTGTAATCACCGTCTTGGGTGGCGTTTTCGCCGGATTCTCTTGTAATCGTCGATACGAATTTCTCAAAATCGTTTTGGTCTTTGGCGGTTTTGGGATCCTCCGTCCAAGAATACTTAAACGCGGGATCGGCTTCGCCGTAAATCTTTTGGGCGTCTATCGCACGGATTTCTATCGGACGAAGAGTAATGTTCGCCTCACAGGTGGCTACGGTGTTACCCAACGAATAATTATCCTTATCCGCGCCTCCCGAAATCTTAATGCCGTCTACCGTTACGGCACGCGTGCCGACGTTGGCGTCTGCAAACGTCGCAGTCCCGTACGTAAACGTTACTTCGTCGCCCGCGATAATGTTTTGACCCGTTAACGTAACCGTGTTTATCGCGGTCGTACCGTCGTAAACCTTATCCGTCGCGGTTATCGTTACCGTCGCAACCCTTGCTTTGATTGTCGCGGTACAGGTTATATTACCAATACTTCCGTCGTTTCCAAGGTCTTTTGCCGAAATATTGTATGTTATACCGTCTGCCGTCCAAGTGCCCGCAGATACCGTGTAGTTTGTTATCTTGTAAGTGCACGTGAGCGCAATACCGCTAACGGTAACTGTCTTGTTTTCACCGACTTTCTTGTCGCCGAAAGTGGCAGCCGCGGAAGAACCGTTTATCGACACCGTTTCGCTGTTGACCGCGCCCTTAACGCTTCCGTATGCGGATATCTTATGCGAAACTGTTCCGTCATAAGTCTTTTCTTTATCGACTGTTATTCCCTCGATTGTAAGCGCTTTTCGACTTATCGTGCCTTTCGTGCTCGCGTCGGTAGAGTCGCCGTTGGTTATCGTATACGAAGCTTTAACGTCGTCAGAACCCTCTTTTACAAAAGCCCCGTTAACCCGTAACGTATACGTACCGATGTCTTTTTGGGCATTTCCCGCACTGTCGACGTATATACATTCAGGGTTCGACGGCTTCGCACTGAATCCGTCACCCGAATGGACCGTCCCTGAAGTTATTTGCCAGTTGTCGTCAAAAGTCGCGTTTGCGGTTCCGTCATAAATCTTGTTTCCGTTGTTAGGAAAAACGGGAGAATACGTTAACGATTGCGCCTTGATATTAAGAGTTTGCGTCGCCGTTTGCCCTACAAGTTTATCTCCGCAATAAATCTCGATTTTTGCGGTATAATCTCCCGCATATCGAGGCGGTTCCGTACTCCCTATCGTTCGTTCCGCCAACGTAGTTCCCGAGTATATCACACTCGCAGTATACGCGCCGTCATTGGAAATCGCCGGCGCCGGCGTCGCACACCCGATTGTATATGGCGTATTGCTGTATGTGGGCTCCTTTGTACTACCTCTCTTAAACTCCGCAGTTGTCCAACTCGTATCGGCCGTTGC
>CAYZOJ010000044.1:0-12703 GCA_964480195.1 uncultured Christensenellaceae bacterium
TGCGCAAGCCTCGCTTGCGCCGTCGCTTCGCGAGATAAAAGAGAAGAGAGAAAAGAAGAGGATAATAAGAGTTAATCTTATATTCGCGCCAACGGCGCCCCTTTATCAACGGCACCGCCGTTGTATATCATCAACGCATTTGCGTTGTATCTCATCACACGCAGTGTGTATATCATCAATCCGAAGGATTGTATAAGTTTTTGGAGCTCGCAAAGCCGTGCAAGCTCCAAAAACTACGCGCCTTACGGTAATATAAAAGTAAATAATTGCGCGTACCGCTTGCGCGCGCCTATTTTATTATATATAATAAATGCATATTCGAACAACATCGGAGAGTTTTTATGGCTAAACTCAGAGTAACAGGCAAGCATTACACTCGCAACGGAATTGTAGGTATCAGTTTGATAGTGGTCGCGGCGGTAGCCGTGGTCGCGCTGATACTCGGCTTTGTCATTTTGCCTAATTACGCGCAAGTAGACGATTACAAGTCGCCGGAAGTTATCGGCATATCCATGCCCGACGACGCAATGATAAGCGTTAACGCCGACCTTAGTACGGTTTACGCTGTCGTGCGCTACGATAACGGCGACACCAAAAAAGTTCCTCTTTCCGAACTTATTTACGACGGACTTGACGTAAGTAAAGAAGGCGTTTGCAAAGACGTCATTCTCGACTACGGCGGATTTATCCAAAAGGTGGACTTCAACGTCGTTCCCACAACGCTTTCGGTAGAATACGTCGCGGGAGTCGGCGGAAGAATCGACGGGTCCGATAGTCAACAAGTTGTCGCGGGAGGCAATGCCGATACCGTCCGAGCCATAGCGGACGAGGGCTATTATTTTGTACGTTGGTCCGACGGCGTTACCGAAGCCACCCGCACGGACAAGCAGGTCAGCAAAAACATATATTTGATGGCGGTATTCCAAAAGCAGAGCTTTACCGTCGTTTTCTATTATCCGGACGGCACCACCGCGAGAGAAGAAGAAGTTCTTTATAACGAAGCTCCTACAAGAGCGCCTCGTGAGGGCGAAAGAGAAATGGACCTCTACGGTTATAAGTTCGTGGGATGGGATACCGACTACGAGCATATCACTCAAGATACGAACATTCATCCGATTTACGAAAAATACGCCGTAGACTTCTATCTCGATATAACCGCGGACGCGGCGGGCGAGCTTTTGGGCGGAGCCGGCGGTACGGATATCAATGATTATTACGAAAAGGAAATCGAAGCGGAAGTCCGCATTAAAGAAAACGAATCGAGGATATTTACCGGTTGGTATGTACTCGATACGGACGGCAACTGGGTATTCATTCCTCCGATAAGCGGTAGCGTCAAAAACATCACTGTCGGTAGCGGTACGGACGTATGGTTCTCATCGTCGTACATTTCCGACTCCGACAACTACGTTTTGACATTCACTCCTCCGAGAGAAGGCGTTGAGGAATTGTACGTCAAGGCGCATTTCGTCTTCGAAGAGAGCAAGATAACCTTTACGAGTTCGTTGGGTTCTGTAGGCGTTACCGAAAACTCCGACCAAATACTCGTTAAGTACGGGGAAACGATAGGTGAGTATTATGACGTCGAGGATCTGAACGCCCTTTCCGCAAAGGGTTACACGTTCAAGGGCTGGTATATCGAAAACGGCGCCGTGGACGCAAACGGCAATCCCGTATTCCTCACCAACGACGCGACTTTCGAGCAAGACACGACCATCGTCGCGTATTGGGAAAAGAACGTCAATACCGTAGTATTCCTTAAAGGCGAAAACGAAGACGTAACATTTACGGACGTCAACGCGGGTTATGACGATACTTATAAAGGAAGAGTGGTAAAGGTACATTATCTCGACACTCTTGCAGACGCCGTCGAGTACGGTTATCCCGAAGCGGTTCCCGTCAAAGAAAATTACACGTTCAAAGGCTGGTATCTCGCAGACGCATATCTTGTTGCGACGGACAAGGCGGTAGACCGCAGTTTCGTAGTCGAAAACGACGTCGTTTACGTAGTCCCCGTATTCGAAGTCAATACCCGCACGCTCAGCGTATCCGTAACGGGTTCGGGCACCGCGTATAAGATATCCAGACTTTCCGAAGCCGACGGCAGTATTTACGAAAAAGAAACTTCGATAGCGTCCGTTACTTCGATGCCCGTAACAGAGGACTTTACCGTTAGATTCCGTCCCGGCACGGGTTATACGCTTGTATCCGTTACCGTAAACGGCGTTAAGAGCGTCGGAGCTCTTGCTCAAGAGGGAGGATATTACGACGTTGTAATCGAAGCCGTAATAGCTACCGATTATACCGTAGACGCGGAGTTCTCTCTCGACGTTCACGAAGTGGCGGTAACCAACGGCACCGAAAGCAAGAGCGGTATGATAGCGTATAACGTCATCGGCGCTCCCGATACGGACAAACGCTATTTTACCGAAACGACAAAAGCTCTTCCCGTCAACCACGGTTCGGGACTCTATCTCGAGATAACCCCGCCCGCCAAGAACAGTATCGCGGACGTCAGAGTTAACGGAGTAAGCCAAAAAGACATTCCCGCAGACGCACAATACTATGTCGTAGCCGTCGAAAATTGCACGGCGGACGTCGTCGTAACCGTTACTTACGAGGTAATGGAATTCGTCGTCGAATTGCCCGAGGACGGAGGAATGATTTCAGACGTACTCGCACACGGATCTCGCTATACGATGGGCGACAGTCCTACGTTTACCGTTACCGCCGAAACGGGTTACTACATCAAAGCCGTACGCGCGAACGGAATGCTTATAGATCCGTATACCGTAAGAGACGGTTACCTTGTCGGCGGTATTTACGTAAACGGTTCTCCCGTAAAAGATTCCACTCGCGGGGATTACCGTATCACTCAATTAAAACTCACGATAGACAGCATTAGCGAAGATACCGTATTTACCGTCGAATACGCAAAACTTTACTATAAAATTACGACGTCGTACACCGGTGTCGGTATGGTAAGTTCCTCGACAACCGTCGAATACGGTTCGCCCGCAACGATTCTTGCGGAAACTTCCGACGGTTATTACGTTGCTTCGTACAGCGTAGATTCTTCCGCAGTCAACGTGGACGGCAAGCCCGTTACCTACAATTACACGGATAAAGGTACCTCCAAAGCTTACAACATCAGGAGCGTAAAAGCCGATTACGACATAAGCTTCGTATTTACGCGCACAACGTATTACGTAACGTTCGACGGCACGGACTCCAACGTAAAAGTTACTTACGGAGGTCAAACGGATTCCGCTATGGGCAGGACGTTTAGCGGAATCTCGAGTAACGATAACGTTAAATTTGCATTATCCGCGGTAGAGGGTTACAGGATTTCCGAAATCGTCGTCAAGTCGATAGGCGGAGGCGTAACCGAAAATTACGCAATAGGTTTCGATACGACCGATTACGAAATTACGATTAACAATATCGCAGACAACTATCTCATTACGGTATCTTCCGTAGTCAGAATGATAGATTACACGGTACATTTCCTCAATTCCAAGGCGTCGAGCAGGAATTCCGTCAACAATGCGGAAGTTACGGGCGACGTCGTAAACGGTACCGCGGTATTCGGTCAGCCTTTCTCCGTTACGGTAATACCCGAGAACGGATATTCCGTCGATATCGACACGATGACCGTAAAATCCAAAGACAGAACGTCCGAGTATACCTATAAGCCGTTTGAAGGCGAGTATGTCGAAAACTCCGCATACGGACAATACACTTTAATCAGCGAGGGCGAAAACGCTTCGAGCGGATACACGCTCAACGTTCGCGGAGTAAAGACCTCCATCGACGTCTATGTGTACCTCGTACCCGAACCGACAATCGGCACTTCCTATAAACTCGAGCTTGAAAGTAGCGGTAACGGCGTATTGACGTCCGATCCGTCTGACGCGACCGTTCCGAGCGAATCTCGCGTAACGCTTTCGGCAGTTCCCGATAGCGGATACTCCTTAGAAGCGTTGACTATCAACGGCAAAACCGTCGTTGCGGACGCTAACGGCAAGTATGTTTTGGAAAAAGTAACCGAAAACACCTATGTATACGCGGTGTTTGCCGAAACTACTTATACGGTCAGAGCACAGCAGAGCGCGAACGGCGTAGTTTCCGTTAACAAGACGCTTGTCAATAAAGGTGCGGAAATAAGCGTTCGTTTGACTCCCGCAACGGGTTATTACGTAAGCGAGTTTACGTTGACGATAGGCACGAGAAAGGTTATCTTGTCCGAATCCGTCTATTCCGAATCCGAAGTCGTCGAATACACCATAGGTGCGAACGGCATAGCCGACGAATACGTCGACGGCGACGTTGCGGTAAATGCAAAATTCACCGCAAAAACGTATAATTACAAAGTAGTAGCCACCGACGGAGGCAGTGTAAGCGGTCTTGGCGAAACCGGCGAAGCGACAAGATCTTACGGCGAACTTGTAAGTTTACAAATAACCTCGACCGACGGTTATTACATCTCGTCCGTAACGGTAAACGGTATCGGATACGCTCCGAGTGCGCTTGCCAACGCTCAATTATACGCGGACGGTTCCAACAACGTAAAATCGGGTAACCTCGATCTTTCCGTAACGGAAACGACGGAGATACACGTCGAATTCGCTCCTAAAGTTTATAGCGTTACCATTGCCGATTCTATCGGCGGAACGACGCTCGTCCGCAAAACCGACGGCGCGTTCTCTTCTGCAGACGAAGTCGCGTTGAGCGCGGGCGATAAAGTCGAAGTTAAAATGCGTGCCGATACCGGCTATCATATCTCCGGCTTGTACGTCAACGGCGTGGAAAACAACGCGTGGCGCATAGGCGGAATCAACGAAAACGCCATATCCGAAGATATCGTAAAAATCGTTGATTACGTCAATTCCAACGTAACGGTTCGCGTTATTTACGCTCTCAACGAGTACGAAATTAAAGTCAACATTTCCAACAAGAGCCTTAACTTCGCTTCGTACGACCAAGATCCCACGTCGTACGGCACGGTTACTTTGACGGGCTACACCGCAGGCGCAGACAACGTATACAGCGGTATCGGACACGGCAGTAACGTCAAGTTCGTGCTCTCGCCGAGAACGGGTAAAGGATATTATATTTCGCGTTTCGATATAGTTTACGTCGATCCCGCAACGGGAGCGCAGACTACCGATAACTGCCTTACCAAAGTAAGCGCGGAAGGCGGTTCGTACATTATTAAAGAATTGGGATACGATATTCAGGCGGTCAACGTCGAATTTAAGCGCAGAACGTTCTCGTATACCCAAAGCATTACAGTGGAATCTAAGGGCTCGTCGTTTGCTTGTGAGGGCAAGAACGCGACGACGGTATCGTTCACCAATCCTTACGATACGTCCGCTACCGTCATGCTCGACAACAACCGTTACGAGTACGGTCTTACATATCGTATAAACGTCGATCCCAAGACTGGATACACGCGTACGGCGTTCACCATAAACGGCGAAGACAGATCGCAATCCGTACGTGCTTCCGCGTATTATACTTCGACGGTAAGTTCCGATATCGCGATGGCGGTTACCTACGAAATCAACACCTATCGGGTTTCCATGGGCGGAAATCAGGGCGGTAACGTATCGTTAACCGACGATAAAGGTATAGTAATATGGGACGGCGGTGCGTATTCGGAGAACACCTATTCGACCGACAGCGGTACGGTGTGGGTAACCGAAGAGGGTATTTTCGCAACTCACGGCACCACTCTCAAATTCGTAGCGACGCCTTCGAGCGCGACCGGATACAAGATTACGTCTTTCTATGTCAACGGTTCCGCGCGTGCGATAGCGAACGAGGATGCGGAAATGACCGTAAGCGTAGCCGTTACCGAACAGACTACCGTCAACGTTTCGTTCGATATCCACGTATACAGAGTGTCTATCGAGAGCTTTAACGGCGGTATTGCAAAGGTAAGCTCCGCAAACGTCAATTTCGACGGCGAAGTTACGATTTCGCTTAGCGTAAACAAAGGTTACGTCCTTAACGACGTACGTATAAACGGAACTTCCTCGGCGGAAGCGTTGAGCGCGTTCGTAGGCGGTGCGTCTTCGTACACGGTGCGTGCGATAAGAGAAGATATGACCGTTGTATTCGATATCGAAACCAAACGTTACGACGTAACGTTCGCGGGCGACTACAACGCGGTCAAGACAATAACTCGCACGGACGGCGAAAAACAATTTACCGCGGTCAGCGGTGTAATAGTCAACAGGAATTCGCTTTCCAAGACGGAGTGGAGCGCGTTCACGAATGAAATCGGTGCGTTCGAAGATACCGGTAAACTCGTAAACGGAGTGCGTTACGGCGACAGCCTCGTGATTTCGCTAACCGCCCCCAACGGTTACTCGATTTCGGCGGTTACTGTTTCCGTAGACGACGACGGCGTTGGTCAAACAGACCTCGTTCTCGGAGTAAGCGGACTTGCTTCGGACGACGGAAGCGGTACTCGTACGTACACGTTATCGTCGGTACCGGGCAACGTAAGAGTATTCGTTTCTTACGCGATTAAGCAATACACCGTCGTATACGAGCAACGTACCGGCGGTAAGTACGAAGAGATGATTGCGCGTTACAGCCACCACGAGCTTATCACCTTACGTATGCAGTCGGATAACGGCTATTACCTCGCCTCCCTTACGGTAAACGGCAGAGAGATTTCCACCGAATATACCAAGAACGAGTTATTCTACCGTTACACCACGGATATACAAGGCAAACAACTCGAAGTCAATGACGAATTCGTCAACGGCAAACAAAACATCGTAGTCATCGCGACGTACGAAAAACAATACTACAATGTACTGTTCTATGTGCAGTCGATGCCGATAACCGGCGGATATACCGATTCGAACTTGAACGTTACCCTCCGCAACAACCGTATTATTTACGACGAAACGGGAACGGATATCGCCCTCGAACTCGCGTCGGGTTACAGTTTGAACGACATTACTCTTTACAGCGTACCCAAGACGCAGACGGACGCAGGTCAAAAGAGCTTCGTGCTCACCAAGAACGGAACTGACGGATACAACGAGTATTCGCCCAAATCGAGCTACGTAAGGATACGCCTCAACGAGAGCATAATCAACATACTCGACTTCCATTCCGCGTCGCAGAACACGATACGTATTTACATTTCGTACGAGAGCGATATTTACGAAAGCAATGCGGGTATGTATCTTGTTTCGTCTGATAGCGGTACCAACCAAGGCGGAGAGGTTGCGAGCTCGCAAGAAATAAGCGTAACCAAGAGTTATTCCGACGGTGTCGCAGGTGCTAAACACGCGTACGGCACAGTTGCAACGTTTACCGCGAATATCGCATCGCAGTATGCAAACAAATATAACTTTGAAGGTTTCCAAGAAAAAGACGTAAACGGCGAGTGGGTATACATCGACGAGAATACGGAAGGCATAACGCTTATGTCGGGCGGACGAGTAATGTCCTATATCATAGAAAGCAATAGGGAATTCCGCGCGGTATTCTTCCGTGTATATACCGTAACCCTCGAAGTACATCCCGAATACAAGTACATAAGAGGTTCGTTCGCGGACGGAGATCCCAACTCGATGTTGTATCGTCGTTATGCGATAATGTACGCACAGGCAACGTACGATGCAAACGTCGTGGCACCCAACATCGAAGGCTCGTACGAAAGCTTGAGCGATACCGACGGCAATGCCGACGACGGAACGTATACGTATCACGTACGTAGCGGAGCCACCGTACTCTTCAATTACAGAGACTTATATAACACGACCAACCCGACAAGCAGTAGCAGTTACTATACTCTGACTTACGAATCGAACGGTCAACTCAAACAAACGGAAGTCGCTTCCGCTACTATAACCGTAACTAAAAACGTCGAAGTCCGCGCGTATCTTAAGAACAAAGTGTACGTCAGCTTCTTGATGGAAACGGTAGGCTCGCTTACCTCGAATGCCGGCGGTACCGTAACGTATGAAGTCAACGGCGCGGCAGTCAACAGCCTCAAGGAAAACTCTTTGACGGTCAATCCGAATGACTCGTTACAGATAACCATTAAGCCCAAAACGAACTATCGCTTCGACAGCGTAATGGAACTTGTGGCACTGTCCGAGCCTGATTCTTCGGGATATCGTAGATATAACACCGTATATACACCGCTAACGGCAAGCGACGACGGTAGCGTCAAGATAACTTATTACGACAGTAGCGATAATCTGATTACGGACGATATAAGCACCTATACCGGCGCCATAGGCAAAGTTAAGGTACTCATAAGCAGTGTTACCGAAAGCTCCGTCTATAAGATAAGGTTCTGGAAAAAGGTAACGTTGAGGCGTGATATCAAATGCGTAACGGACGAGTCGACCATACTCCCGGGGTATGTGCTGGATTATACCGGAGATGACGTCGACAATGCGACTTCTCCGAACGGACAGTACGATTTCGGCGACACCGTAACGTTTGCCATTTCGAGCAGTATAGCGGGACAGGATTGGTTCAGATATTATCAATTCGTCGGCTACTTCGTCAACGGTATCAATATGTATACGCAGTTGTCGCAGAACTACCCGAGTAACGACTATGACAACGATTACGCGCAGTCGTTCACTCTCGACGACCTCAACGGGCTTGCCGACGGCGTAAATATAGTCGAAGAAACTTCGGCGCAGGGTCTTACCGAGTACGTGGTAGAAGTAATCGCACGGTTTATACCTATATATAACGTCGTGGTCGAAAACGAGTATTACGATGACGGCACGAACAAGTACCTCGATCCGGGACAGGCGATTGTTTCTGCGGTCATGTACGATAGCGAGCTTCCCACATATTACGTTAATTCCGCTATAGCGGATCCGCGTCTTGGGGCAAATGCCGAGGACGCAAGGGACGTAAGCTTTACGATGCTCGGTAAACTCAACTCTATCGAAAGCGGTAATAAGAATTCCGCGACCTCTCCGTATAACACGTGGAAAGATAACACGATTACGCTAAGCTGGAGTAGTACCGCGGGTTCGGGCTTCAAGTTCGTTGCGTGGCAATACTACGCTTATAATGCAAAGACCAAAGAGTTCGAGTGGCGCAACATACCTTATAAAGATCCGAGTTCGCAAACCAACCTCGTAACCAAACCGACGTTCACGTTCCCGATATCTTCGTTGTTCTCGACAAGCTATACGGCGTACGTAAACGGCTTCGGAAATGTTGACGACAGCTTTATGTACAACGCGTCCGTATACGATGCAAACGGCGAGCGTACGGGCAGTATCCGAATTCCCGCGATACGCATTCGTCCGCTTTACCAAAAAGTCGAAAAGCTTACTCTCGTGCAGTCCGTTGCAACCGAAGAAGCCACTCTGTTCGGCGACGGAATAGGCGACATCGAACCGAGAATAGCGGGTACCGGCCTTAGTTCGGGCGAATTCGATTACGCCACCGTGCAGACGCTGTTGCCGTCCGCAACTTCCGAATATAAGTTTGTCGGTTGGTACATTACCGAAAACGGCGCGGGCGGTGTAAAAGCCCTCGACGTTACCGCTTCGGCTTCGGAATATGACGAAAACGACACCGAGAAAAACGTCATTAAGATAACCGACAAAAATATCACTTATTATTTGAAGAAGGTATCCATTCCCGATACTTCGGGAGCCGATACAGGCGAATATATTTATTGCAATTACAACCGTAACAGCGGAGAATTGCAAGTGCTCATAGACGGTTCGTACAAGATATTCGCGCGCTACACAAGCGTATATACATTGAATCTTACGGTAAGCAACCTCTCGGGTTATTCCGCAATGCTTATCGAAACTCTGCCTACGATAAACGTCTACGACGTCGATCCTTCCGTTCTTGTCGACGGCAAAGCTCCGAGCCCCGTTCTCTCCGGCGAGAGGGCTTATACGCTCACCGACGTACCCGTCGGCACGTCGTACTGGATTACGCTCACTACTAACTTCCACCAAAACCTCAACGACGCGACCTACTTCAACCCCGTATTCGACAGATGGGCGGGCGCGACCGCCGTAAACGCTAACGGCGAAAACGTATGGGAGGCAATTCTCAATAATACAGGCACCAACGTTTCCGGTTATTCGAGCTACTTGGCAAGTGAGTTCGACGTTTCCGATTATGACAAAGTCAAGGAATACAGCGACACTGTCGAAGATTTGGCAATACGCGTAAACGCAACCGATAACATCGACCTTAGCCTGAACTTCCGTACTTACGGCAGAATAGTCATTCATAACGTGTACAGAGGCTCCGCGATACGTCTACCGCAAGCGTTGGCAACGGCGTTGAACGGCGACGACGCGTCGGAAGCATACTTCGTAAAAGACGGCGGGGACGGCGACTTCGACGGAGCGTTGAACGGTTCGATTACCATAGCGAACGTACCTATCTCTCAGGGTATGACTTATGACGGCTCTGTCGAGGGCGATTACGCTTGTCGCTTGATAGACGGTACCGAGCCTATTGCCAACGGCAACGTAAGTTTCGGATTGAACTTCGACGGTTCCGTCGTAACGAACAAGATTCAGCATATCGTCTACTACGGCACGTGCGAATATACGGTCTACGAGTGGGAAGAAAGCGGTTCGACCAAGGCGCTTGAAGCCAAGAAATACACGGGTTCGAGCTCTTACGACTATCCCTTCGAGGACGGCGGTAAAGAGAGTGCCGGATACGGCACCGAAACTTCGCCGTTCAAGGTCGCGACGGTAGAGCATTTGACCAACATCGACAATATGTATATCGGTAACGGTTACGATCTTACCGTAAACGGCAAAAAGATATACTTCATCCAAACCGCAGACATAGATCTCGGAGCCATAGGCGATTCGCTCGAAAACGCCTTGTGCGCGGACGGTAACGGCTTTAACGGCAGTTACGACGGCAACGGCAAGATGTTGTATAACTTGAATATCTCTTCGACGCTCGACAACCTCGGCTTGTTCGCAAAGACCTTGCAGGCAACCGTCAAGAACGTTGTCTTAGGTAGAACGACGGTAAGCTCTTCTACTGGTTCCAACGTCGGCGCGTTGATAGGATATGCCGAGAATACCGTAATAAGTAACGTTAAGTTCTCCGATACGGGCACCGTAAACAAGTACATTCGCGGTAAGAACAACGTCGGCGGTTTGGTAGGATACGCAAAGAATACCACGATGACGTCGATAACTATGGACGGATACACCGTTACGGCTCTCGTCGGCGCGACTTACGAGTCCGAACAATACTCGGGCGGAGGTGCCGGCGGTATTGTAGGCGCAATGGTTTCGTCGCAAGTCATAGACAGCTCCGCAAGCGAGGTCATGGTAACTTCGCCTTACGGCGCGGGCGGTATAGCAGGTACGATTATGAATGACGACAGAGGTACCGCCAATGTTGCGATTTCTGGCACGACCGCGACAAACGTAACTCTTTCTGCAAGCGGACACATCGCGGCGATAGGCGGTATAGCCGGAGCAATAGGTCGCAACGTAACCGTCAAGAACAGCAAGTTCGTACTCACGCGTAACGTAACGGCGTCGTCGCAAAGCATATACGGTCGCTTCAATATAGACGCTACCAACGCTTATAAATACGGCGTAGGCGGTATCGCGGGCTATAACGCGGGCACGATAGATAATTGCTCCGTATCCGCAAGCTCGAGCTACAAGCTGACGTTCAACGGAACGATAGCCGGCGGTATTGCGGGCTTAAACATCGGTACCGTAACGGGCGCGACGTTGAGTGCGAGATTGTATATTTCGCGTGCGAAAGGCAGTTCGGCGTACGAGGGCGGAATGTACGGCGGTATCGTAGGCGTAAACATCGGCGGTACGGTTTCCGGCAACGTCGACTTCGCGGGCGCGGATAACTATGAATCCGAATCCGCATTCTTAGAGGTTGTAACTCTCGATAAAGGCGGTGCCTCTTACTATACGCCCACTTCCGGAAACAACGCGCCTATGCACGAAAAAGTCGGTTCCGATAACTCGAACTTGTGCGTCGGCGGTATAGCCGGATACAATTTGAGCGGAAGCGTTACCGGCTGGTTCTCGAAGACTTCCAAGATGATGGTCAACAGACGCTCGGACGCTAAGGACGCTAACGACGCGTATATCGGCGGTATAGTAGGTTACAGTACAAACAGTAAGATTTACGGTAACGAATCAATAACCGCACAAACGCTTTACGTCAAGTATCTCCACTATATGTACGTTGACGTCGACGGCGACCCCGTTGCGGCAAGACTTTATATGGGTTCCGCGGCAGGACAGGTCAACCAAGCGATAAGCGGTCTTAACACCGTAGCGAACGCGTTGTACGTAGGTGGCGGTACCGATTATACACCCAAGACCAAGGACGCATTCTCCGACTGGGGCACCTCCTACGATAGCGGATACGGCACCGGTTACGCGACTGTAAAACTCAATACGGCAGGCGGAACGTTCAAAGCGGAAAGCTACGTTACAAACGACTGGAACAGTTCGGGTGTCATCAAGTCCGCGGCAGAAGAAGGCAAGGCGTACTCGTCGGATTGCGAAGAAGAGAGTATCAACTTGGGTATCACAAAGATATGGCACTACAATGGATATCTCAGATATGTAGCTATATCATAGTAAATCCCGAAAAATAGGCGGGAACTGATTAGTACGATTATAAGCTGTTCGAAGTTCGGACAGCTTATTTTCTTATA
>CAYZOJ010000045.1:0-12599 GCA_964480195.1 uncultured Christensenellaceae bacterium
TCATTGCGCAAGCGCTGCTTGCGCGCGCCGAGTGGCATATTCGACATATGGGTTTCTAAAATCGAGATAATGGGTGGCGAAATCTCTAATTTCGTATATATTGTACTACGAAACTAAGTGCGAGCGAATAGCACTTTTTCATATTGCTTAATTTCGTCAAACCACTCTGCGCCCTTTTGATTTTGACGTCTTAAGTACTCGGACCATATCGAATCGAACGGCAACGTCTTCAGTTCCTCGTTTAGCACCATCAACTCAGTAAACTCTGCATTGTCCTGTAATGTTTTTAATTTTGCATCAGGCTGTAACAGCGCCCATAAAAGTGCCTTTTGCATATTCCTCGCTCCGACTATCCACGCAGACAAACGATTGATTGACGCATCGAAATAATCAAGCCCTATAAGCACTTTATCTATTGCGCCGTTCCGAACGATTTCTTTAGCTATTTCTCTAAGTTCGTCGTCAAATAAAACGACATGGTCGCTATCCCAACGCACTCCACGCGTAACGTGTAACGCAACTTTATCATAGAACGCCAAAAGCGACGGTATTTTGTCGGACACGTATTCGAGCGGATGATAGTGACCATTGTCGAGTAAACAACAAATGTCGTTCTTGGCTGCATAATTTTGGTAAAACTCATTACTGCCAACAGTATAGCTTTCAACGCCGATTCCGAACACCTTGCTTTCTACTGCCACAATTACTTTTGATTTATCATAACCGCAAGACAGTATTTCGTCCAAACTCTTTTTTAATCTCAACCTCGGCGTAAGCCTATCTGCCGGTACATCCTTGAACCCGTCGGGAATCCAGATGTTCATCAGGCAAGGAGTGCTGAATTCTTCCGCAAAATATTCCGAAATACGCAAACAAGCTATGCAATGATTTATCCAAAATTTCCTCACTGTCGAATCCGGCGAAGACAATGTGAGCCCGTCTTTAACCATGCAATGAGAAAACATCGTCGGATTGAAATCTATTCCGTCAAGACCGATTTCTTTTGCAAATTTAACCCATTCCGCAAATTGTTCGGGGTTATATCGATCGCGGTCGACATCTGCACCGATTGCATAACTCGCGTGCAAATTCAACCGCTTTTTGCCGGGAATTAAAGAGAATGCTTTTTGGATATCCGCTTTTAATTCTTCGAAATTTCTAGCTCTGCCGGGATAATTGCCTGTTGTTTGAATGCCTCCGGTCAACGCTCCGTTTCCGTCGAAACCAATGACGTCGTCCCCTTGCCAACAATGAATCGAAACGGGTATTTCGCCGAGTTTTTCAATCGCCGATTCTGTATCTACTCCGATCTTTTCATACTCTTTTTTTGCATCGCCATAACTCATGTTACTATTTGACTCCATTTTGCGTTATTAATTCTTTTTTTAACTCGTGTCTACCGGCGCCTACAATCCTTTCCCCGTCCGCAAGAACTATTTTTGCCGTAGTATTTACCGGAACGACAATCTTATAAAGGATTGTGTCGTCCTTCCTTTCCCAACCGCTCTCTACAATACCATAAATACTTTTATAACTTGCCTTTGCATAAGTCAATGTCCCGCCGATAACGGGCTTAATTACAAACGTGTTAGGCTCATCGCCTATTTTTATTCCGCACATCGAGCCTATCAGCCATTCACACAATGCGCCTTTACTATAATGGTTCAACGATGCGATTCCTTTATCGCTCGTCATGTTGCCTTCCCACGACTCCCAAATGGTCGTCGCACCGTTTTTAGGCATAAACAACCACCCCGGGCAATCCTCGTTTTCGAGCAACTTATATGCGTATTCTACGTTCAAATCCGCAAGAACGTCCAAAATAAACGGGGTTGATAAAAATCCGGTCCCGAGGCGCCAGCCATAGTTCTCCATTGCTTTCACAAGCCGTTCTTTAGCAAATAACTCTTGCTCTTTCGTGAGCAATCCCATATGAAGCGGACGCACAAGCTTTGCCTGTCTATCTGTATCAAGTGAGAATTTCTTTTTTGTAATCAATTCTTGGTATGCACGCTTTGCGCCCTCGCTGTATGCTTTTATTTTTGAGAGCGTTTTATCAGTCTTCTTACCTAAAATATCTGCGATTTCCAAAACGTGTTTTAACGTAAAATATGTATAAGCCGTAGACTCTTCGGGGTGCGGGGAAGCGAAATCATACCATTTGAACGCCATTACGTCGTTTGGCTCCGCCCACTCCCCGTAAGACTGCCCGCAATTCACCACGAATCTTCTGTTTTTATAAGATAGGTTCAACGGTTTCGCATAAGGTCCGCCCCATTTCCCCGCACGCTTCGTCATAAAGAGCGCATACTTTAACATACCATCGTAATTTTCTTCGAGTATTCGTATATCCTTATATTTTTTGTAAAAATAGTAAGGGATATAGACACCTGCGCACGCCCAACCTACAGATCCGTTCATCACCCACATAAACCAATCTTCATTAGCGAACGGTGCTATTTGCGGAAGTCTTCCGCTCTTCCACTGCCTATCGTACACGTCTTTAACATGTTTTCTCGCAAAAGAGGCATAATCGACAAGATACGACGCCGTGTTGAAAAAAACTTGACTGTCGCCCGTCCATCCCATTCTTTCGCGAGTAGGACAATCGGACGGAAAATCCGTAGAATTGCTTTTTAGCGACCACATCGTGTTACGATAAAATTGATTTATTAAGCGATGCGAACACTCAAAAGACGCCGTTTCTTCAAAAGCGCTATATACGGCGATTGCCGTAAAATCTTCCTTTACAAATGGTACCGTCGTTTCTATTTGCGCATATTGAAATCCACCGTAAAAGTATTTAGGCGTATATTCATTCAAACCGTCTTTGCAAACATAATCGACTTGTTGTAAAGGGGTACGCTTACCTTTATGTATGCATTGCACGTTTTCAAGCGTAAGTTCACCGTTTTTATCGAGCATTTCGCCGTGTACGATACGGACCCTGTCGCCTTTGCGTGCGTTCAACCGAAAAGAAATATATCCCGAAATATTTTGCGGAAATTTAAGGACTTTCTTGCCGGTCGGAGTAGTAATGAGTTCGACGGGCATAAAGCGTTCGCGTTCCTTTACAAAAATATTGTTTGACGCGGAAAGAGTCGCATCAAACGGCACGACTTTTGCTGTTCCCGCATACGACGGTACTTTGTTCGCATTTACACGTTCGCCATCCTTTAAGTCCGCAAATTCGATTGCGCCGTCACAAGACCACGCCCAACTTCCGTCCGTACATATGGTGGTAATTTTCCCGTCCGCACCGACAAGCTCCAACTGCGCGAATAATTTCGTTTGTTTTCCGTAAGTATTCGTACGTCCCTTAGCGCCGTTCGAACCTCTGTACCAACCGTCCGCGAGCTCAACAGTCAAATCGTTTCTGCCTTTTTTAATAAACTCGGTTACATCGTAAGTCTGATATTGTATGTGCTTACGATAATCTGTAGAGCCCGGAGCAAATATAAAATCTCCGATACGTTTGCCGTTTAATCCGGCTTCGTAAAGCCCACATGCGGATATATATAACCGCGCTTTGATCGTATCGGTTGTCGAAAACGTTTTTTTGAAACAATCCACCGAGTATCGGCAACCCCTTTTAACGTTATAGTTACCCGTTATCCACTTCGCGATAAAATCGCTCTCAGACAACAACCCCGCTTCGAAATAGGCAGAAGTACTTTCTCCCTCTATGTCGTTTTCGTCCCACAAGCTAATTTCCCACTCTATTCGCTCACGCGACGAAAGCCGTTTAGGATACTCGACATACATAATGTCGGATGCGACTTTCCCGCTATCCCAAGCTTTTACTCCGTTTGAGACGGCAACCACTCTATACGCCGTCTGCTTTATCCCGCCTTCGCAAACCCACATAAGACGCGGTCTTTGAATATCTATCCCAATAGGATTATTCAAATACTCCGTTCTAAGATTTATCGCTTTCATTTTTCACCTTTTTGAGATACGGTAAGTTCTGCCTGAATTTTACGATAGTACTCTTCGCCTTTTGCAAATTCGACAGCCCAAATTGCATCGTCGCGCTCACGACGTTTTTTCGCTCTTGCTTCTTTCACCGCAAGCTGTTCAGGCGTGAGAGAGGCAAGTTTGGTGGCTTTCTTTTCTTCCGATTTCTTTAATTTTGCCGATTCCTTTTCATCCGCCAAACGCTTCTTTTCGGCTTGCTTTGCTCTTTGTTCGGCGACTTGTTTCTTATGCTTTTCAAGTTCCGCTTCGTAGTTCAAGCCTTTTTTTATACACTTCTCTCTGAGTTCTTCCTGAAATATCCGCTCGCTCTCGATAATATATCTTTCTTCTTCCTGTGCCGATCTTATTTCGGGCGCAATCCACTCTTCGCCGTTCGCTTCCGCTATTACCCTTTGACGTTCGCGAATTATAGTCTGTTTTCTACCTATCGTCTTTTCGACGGATAAAAACATCAAAAGTATCGCAAGCACAATGCCGGTAATCGTTTCCAACCCTACAAACGCAAACGTTATCGCATTTTTGACCGATTCGGATTGTTCTACTGCAACAGTTACGCCGTCAACCAATTCGGGAGCTATATATCCGGAGCCCGAGAGCATAGCATTAAATACAGATGTTGCCAAACCTCCCAAGCAACAAGCGATAATTCCGTATATTGACATCGCGGTTCCGTCGCAACGCACCCCGCTCTTCCATTCCAAATGGTCTAGTCCGTCCGCGAACAATGCCATAAAGACGTACGAACAAGGCAATCCGCCAATATTTTTAATAAATTGTCCGACCAATACGATATAAAGATTCGTGGGAGCTATCCAGCATATCGCGCTTCCCAAAGAATAAAGCAAAAAACCTACGAGAGTAATATTGCGTTTGCCGAATTTTTTTGCAAGAGGCCACACGGCGAATATACCTATACCCATCGGAATACCGCCAAGAACGGATACCAGTGTTTGCGTAATACCGTCGTTATACGTACCTAATACGTAGTTGCAATAATAAACCAGTCCCAAATTTTTTATAGAACTTGCAAGTAAGTAAATCAAAAAATACACAAATATCACTATCATGTATTTATCCGTAAGAACAATTTTGAGTTGGATTCTGAACGGCACCTGCTTTTCTTGGGTGTTGCCGAGTTCTTCCGTAACTCGTTCTTTGGTAAAATAATATTCTATTAACGTTAGCGGAAGTGCCACTATCGACAAAATCCCCATTACGACTATCCATAAAGATTTATCTACGCCGAGCGCGGGCATTATCGCCATAGGGAATATCAACGCAACAATAATTCCGCTCATCATTATCGTGGCAATCTGGTTAAACACCGACAGTCCGCCACGTTGAACGGTATTCCGCGTCGAAAGCGGAACCATCAAATTATGGCTCATATTATAAATGGTATAGGCAAAAGAATAAAACAGGTTATACGACAGCATAACCCATGCGACTTGTAGCCCTTCACTACCGCCGGGCACTGCGAACAGCAGTATTCCCGTAACGGCAATGAGCGGTGCTGAAATAAATATCCACGGTCTCGCCTTTCCTTGTTTAGACTTTGTGCGATCTATTATGTACCCCATTATAACATTTGTTATGGCGTCAATGATTTTGGATACGACCGGAAACATTATAAGGAACGCACCTCCCCACACCGTGGTTAATCTTAGGACGTCGGTATAATAAACGTTAAGATACGTCGCAAGCGTCGCATTCAAAAGCAACGCTCCGCACGGACCAAGTAAATAACCGAACCACTTTTCGCCGTTCGTTACGTTTTTGGAATGTATACGACTATCAAATATACGTGCGTTCAACAAGTTCTTTATTTTCATTTGTTCATTCTCCTTATTTCAACCCGCGCCGAACCGTACGATTCAACATTGACAGTAAGCTACATATCCATTTTACACGATACAATAAATCAATTCTTGCATAAATGTTTTATTTAAGTTATAATTGTTCTATCTTGGAGGCAAAATGAAAAAAGAGGATTATTTTTATCTTTGCGACGTCATCGGCAATCTTGCAGGTATGCCTGTTCGCATATACAAAAACGATGTTCCGATATATTACAAATCTTTAGTAAATCTCCCCATAGACCCGATAAAGCCGTATATCGACGATATTCTGAAAATCGACTCACATATCGGTTATTACATAACGCCGTATTTCGACTATTACGGGGTCGTCGGAGGCAAACAATACAAAATCGTCATAGGACCTTCACGACAATCTGCAATTTCCGAACGCGACATACGCGAGCTGGCTTTCAAATGCGATATAAACGTCGACGAACTTGCCGACTTCATATGCGGAATGAAAAGTATCGTTCAAATGCCTTTGACAAGTATAATTCAAATGTTGTGCACGATGAATTTCGTTATCAACAAAGAAAAGCTTTCCTTAAAAGATATTACCATCTATGACCACGAACAAGAAGATATAAAAGCGTTTTTGGAAGCAACCCGCGCCAAACAAAAGTTCGATTTAGACATCTCGGGAGACGCTTTATCGAGTAGAGACGTCCACAATACGATTTCGATAGAGCAGACATTGACGAGCATCGTGCGAAAAGGAGACAGCGTTGCATTGCGCAAATGGGTATCAAACGCGCCCGCCGTACGCGGAGGAACCCTCGCCCACGATCAACTGCGTCAAATGAAAAATACTTTTATCGTAACGGCGACTTTGGTATCGAGATCGGCAATCAGTGGCGGTATGGATGTCGAAGACGCTCTTTCGTTATCGGATTCATATATACAAAAATGCGAACTTCTTAATAGCTTAGATAGTATCTCCAACCTACAATATCATATGGTATCGGATTATACCGAAAGGGTAGAAAAAATCAGAAACGGAGCCTCTCCGTCAAAACTTATCGTTGACGTTGCAAATTACGTTCGACATCATTTATCGGAACCCGTCTCTGTCGAAAGACTGGCAAGAGCATTGTATATAAGCAGAACTCGCCTCTCCGTTAAATTTAAAGAACAAACCGGAATAACCCTGACCGATTTCTTTCTTAAAGAAAAAATAGATGAAGCTAAACGCCTTTTGCGTTACACCGATAAACCGCTTTCTTCCATCAGTGCATACCTCGGATTTTCGTCTCAGAGCCACTTCTCTCGCACTTTCCGAAAATACACCGACATTTCTCCTAACGAATACCGTAAAAAATACGAATAACCCTCTTCTATCTTGACATAACCATAATTGGTTATCTGCCGTTAAAAAAGCAGGTCGACAACGCATCGACCTGCTTAAACATCATCCGCTATTTTTCGGGAGTTACTATAAATCTTCCGTTTTCTACCGAAACGACAAGTGCGTCGCCTTCCGAGAGGTCGCCTTGCAATATCGCTTTCGCGACTTCGGTTTCGACTCGGCTTTCGATAAATCTCTTTAACGGACGCGCCCCGAACTCAGGGCTGTATCCGCCGTCGATTATCGCTTGTTTGGCGTCTTCGGTTATCTCAAGCTTGATTCCCTGCCTTGTAACTCTCGCGCGGAGTTTTTCAAGCAAAAGATCGGCTATTTCGGATACCGCTTTCCTGTCGAGAGGCGTAAACGTAACGATATCGTCGAGTCTGTTGAGGAACTCGGGGCGGAATGTCGTTTTAAGTAGTTTTTCGACTTGCGCCTTGGCTTCGTCCGAAACCTTGCCGTCCTCTATTCCGTCGAGAATGTATCCGCTACCGAGGTTCGACGTCATTATTATTACGGTATTCTTGAAGTTTACCGTTCTTCCCTGACTATCGGTAACTCTGCCGTCGTCGAGCACCTGCAAAAGGACGTTGAACACGTCGGGGTGCGCCTTTTCGATTTCGTCGAACAGTATTACGGAATAGGGTTTACGCCTTACCGCCTCGGTAAGCTGACCGCCCTCGTCGTATCCGACGTATCCCGGAGGCGCGCCTATCAAACGCGATACCGAGAACTTTTCCATATACTCCGTCATGTCGATACGTATAAGGTTACGTTCGTCGTCGAACAAATACTCGGCAAGCGTCTTAGCAAGCTCCGTTTTGCCTACGCCGGTAGGTCCCAAAAACATAAACGAGCCTATCGGGCGACCTTCGTCGGCGATGCCCGCACGCGAACGTAAAATTGCTTCCGCTACTTTTTCGACGGCTTCGTCTTGTCCGACGACCCTCTTGTGAAGTTCGTCGGGAAGTTTAAGAAGCTTTTGCTTTTCGCTTGCCATAAGCTTGCTGACGGGAATTCCCGTCCACTTGGATACGATTAACGATATTTCGTCCTCGGTAACCTCGGCGCGAAGCAGTCCTCCGCTCTTGCCTTGCGCAGCCTTTTCCGCCTGTTCGAGCTTTGCTTGGAGTGCGGGCAATTTGCCGTAACGGAGTTCCGCCGCTTTGCTGTAATCGTAATTTCGCGTAGCTTTCTCTATTTCGAGATTTACCCTGTCGATTTCCGCTTTGGTCGCCTGCGTCGCCTGAATGCTCTTCTTTTCCTCTTCAAGCTTCGCCTTCATTGCGTCGAACTTCTCTTTGAGCTCCGCAAGCTCCTTTTTCACTTGGTTGGCTCTGTCGATAGAAAGTTTGTCGCTCTCCTTTTCAAGTGCGCGCTCCTCTATTTCGAGTTGCATCATCTTGCGAGATATGACGTCCATTTCGGTAGGCATCGAGTCAATTTCAGTTCTTATCATCGCGCACGCTTCGTCCACAAGGTCAATGGCTTTATCCGGCAAAAATCTGTCGCTGACGTATCTGTCCGAAAGCGTCGCCGCCGATACGAGAGCACGGTCGTGTATCTTTACGCCGTGGAAGATTTCATACCTCTCTTTGAGCCCTCTGAGTATAGCTATCGTGTCCTCGACGGTAGGTTCCGACACCATAACCGGTTGGAACCTTCTTTCGAGTGCGGGGTCCTTTTCTATATACTTTCGGTACTCATCAAGCGTAGTTGCGCCTATGCAGTGCAGTTCGCCTCTTGCAAGCATCGGCTTTAAGAGATTGCCCGCATCCATACTTCCCTCCGTCTTTCCGGCACCGACGATGGTATGCAGTTCGTCGATAAAAAGAAGCGTCTTGCCCTCTTGTTTTTTGATTTCGTTTAGAACGGCTTTGAGCCTTTCCTCGAACTCTCCGCGGTACTTTGCGCCCGCTATCAGAGCACCCATATCGAGCGCAAATACACTCTTATCCTTGAGTCCCTCGGGCACGTCGCCTTTGGTTATGCGCTGAGCAAGTCCTTCCGCTATCGCCGTCTTGCCTACGCCCGGTTCGCCGATAAGTACCGGGTTGTTTTTGGTCTTACGTGAAAGTATCCTTATTACGTTACGGATCTCGTCGTCCCTACCGATTACAGGGTCAGTCTTGCCTTGGCGCGCACGCTCTACAAGGTCGTATCCGTATTTTTTGAGCGCGTCGAACGTGTCCTCGGGGCTATCCCCCGTTACCGGCGACGTCTTGACTTTACTAAGCTCTGCACGGAACGCGCGTTCGGTCAATCCGTATTTGGTAAAAACTTTTTTGAGCGCTTGCGATCCCTTAGAAATTATCGCCGAGAACAGGTGCTCGACGCTTACGTACTCATCGCCGTCCTTTTTCGCGCTCTTTTCGGCTTCGCCGAGTATCAAGGTAGCTTCCCCGCCGAAGTGCGCTTCTCCAGCAGAGCTTCCGCCTATTACCGGCATTCCGTCTACAATGGCTTTAATCTCCGACGTAACCACACTCGTTTCATGCGTAACCCTTTCGACAAGAGTGGGAATTAACCCGTCTTTGTCCGTAATCAAGACGTACGCGAGGTGCTCGGAACGAATTTCGCCGTGACGGAGTTCGAGTGCAAGCGCGCGAGCGTCGTTTACGGCTTTTATCGCTTTACGCGTGTATTTTTCAAAATCCATATTTACCTCCTTGGCAATCGTGCAGGAATATTGTTAGCACTCTCACCTATTGATTGCTAATATTATACCGCGTTCCGACGTAATGTCAAGCGTTTGAATATATTTATTCTTGACACTTTAAGAAAAAACTAAATGTTAAACTTCTCCGTATACGATAAAAGAGCGCGTCGCGCTCTTTTATCAAAGGAGGAGATTAGATGAAAAAGTTACATAAGTAACTCGTCTTTGTACCTATATTATGGAGCTCCTACCTTAAAATCGCCTTAAAAATAACATTAAATTATTATTTTTTCAAATCGTCGCCGTAATAGTAATTGCTCGTTATAAAATCAACGCCGTACCAGTTCATTCTCTTGGCGGTATATAGACTGTCGACCGTCCACACGCCGACTTTTAATCCGCGTTCGTGGATATCTTTTACGCGCGTGCGCGTTATCAATTTATACTTAACCGATACGTCGTACTTGGCTTCCCCGAGTTTTCCGTCGAGATAATTGTCGAGAGTGTCTTTGTCGCTTATCAAAAGTTGTTTTTGAACCTCGGGCGCAAGTGCGTCGACGATGTCGAGTGCCGACTTGTAAAATGATATGAACGTCGCTTTATTTTGATCGTAAACTTCTCTGAGCTCCGAAACTATGGCAACGCCCTGTTCCTCGTCGATTTCGGTTTTGATTTCGATTATTGCCTGTACGCCGAACTTTTTACAAACCTCGAGGTATTTGCGAAACGAACAAATCGCTTCGGTGTCCTTACCCTCCGCTTTAAGAACGACGTGAGTCAATTCTTCGTACGTCGACTGTTCTATGACGACCTCGGGATTGCCGACCGGAGTCGCGTCGTGCGAGCAAACAATCACGCCGTCGAACGTAAACCGAAGATCTGTTTCAATACCGTAAAAACCGCGTTCCCCGGCAAAATAAAATGCCGTTTCGGTGTTCTCGATAAACTCCGAACTCAGCCCTCTATGGGCAATGAGCAACGCTCCGTCTTCGGGCGCAAACTCGTCCGTACACGCGCATAACGTCATTGTCAAGCAAATCGCGATTACGGCTAATGATAAAACTAAGATTTTGCTTTTTCGCATTTTAGTGCTCCGATATTATATTTTCGGGTTCCCGAACACATATTCCCGCCTCCGACAACGCCTCGGCAAAAACGCCAGAACCCGAAACGAGTTTACCCTCGAAATTGCCGTTGTATATTTGATTTACTCCGCATGACGGACTGCGCGGTTGGAGTATCGCAAGGGTTACGCCCTTTTCGATAGCGAGTTCGACTCCGATTTTTGCGCCGGCGCGAAACTCTTCGTCAACGCTTTCGCCTGCCGAGTTGATTACGATACCGTCCTTGATTTCGCACGGCAAACGAGGCACGGAAAGTCCTCCCGCAACTTCCGGGCAAAACGGAATGACGGTTGCGTCCTCAACGTACTTTAATACCGTTTCCGAGAGGTTGTTGCCACCGTTATATTTACAATTATCGCCGAGCAAACACGCCGACACCAGAATTATCTTTTTGTTTTCTTCCATAGAATGTACCGTAAAAATAAAAACGGACTGCCGAAGCGGTCCGTTAGTAATTTTGTTATAGACTAATCTGCCTTGTAGGGAAGGAGCGCCATAAATCTTGCTCTTTTGATTGCGGTCGCGAGAGCTCTTTGATGTTTAACGCATACTCCGCTCATTCTGCGGGGGAGAATCTTGCCTTTTTCGGCGATGTAACGGGTGCGTTTTTCTCCGTCCTTGGTGGTGCGGTCACCGTTTTTCTCCATCTCTTTTACGAGAGCGATGTAATCGATTTCGTCAACCTTGTTCACGCAGAAAGGACAAACTTTCTTTTTGGGCGTGCGCTTTCCTTGCGGGCGAGCAGGTCTTGTTTCTTTCTTATCCATTTCAATAAACTCCTTTTAATTTTAGAACGGTAGATCGTCGTCGTCCGAACCGATGGGACGAGCGTCCTCTACTCTGGGTCTCCTCTGCTGTTGGACTTCGGGGATGTCGGCAAGATCTTCTCTGCTGTCTTCCGAGCGAGTCGAGAGGAATTGCACTTCGTCCGCAACGATTTCGGTAACATATCTTCTTACACCGTCACGGTCGTCATAAGTGCGAGTTTGTACGGATCCGCATACGCCGACTTTGCTACCTTTTTTGAGGTGTCTGGCGCAGTTTTCCGCGGTGTTTCTCCAACATACTATCGGGAGGAAATCGGTTTGTTTGCTACCGTCGGCGGAGCTGTAAGAGCGGTTAACGGCGATGGTAAATCTGCAAACTGCGATGTTGGTGGGCGTGTACTGTTGCTCGGGGTCTTTGGTAAGATTGCCGATAAGTATAACCTTATTCATACTGCCTCCTGATTAGCAAGCTCTGGTGATCAACTGACGAACAACGTTTTCATTGATACGCATTTGTCTGTCGAGCTCTGCGGGAACGGTGGGATCTGCCTCGAATTGGACAAGAACATAGTATCCCTCGGTCTTGTAGTTGATGGGATAAGCATATTTGCGAGTGCCCCATTTGTCAACCATGCTGACCGATCCGCCGAGGGATTCGATAACGCCGGTGAACTTCTCGACCACCGCGTCCTTAGCCTCGTCGTCAATACCGTTATCAATAATAAATAACATTTGGTATTTGTTCATGATAGTATACCTCCTTCTGGACTTAAGGCTCCTAACGGAGCAAGGATTACGCCATAACGGCGAAATGCTTAACTATTATAATGTCCCCCGCCGAATTTGTAAAGCATTTTAACCACTTTT
>CAYZOJ010000046.1:0-12485 GCA_964480195.1 uncultured Christensenellaceae bacterium
GTTCTGGGGTTTCGGTGTCCGCCATAGCTATAACGGGATACCCTACGTTGAACTTTATCTATAAACCAATCTCCGGCATTGGATATTCCGCCACCGATAAGCACGCAGTCGGGGCGCAAAATATTGACCATATTGATGATACCTTCGGCAACATATTTTACGTACTGATTTATGACCGCGACGCCCGTCTTATCGCCCGATTCCGCCGAACGGAAAGGCGTTCTTCCACTGACGCTTCCATCAGGCTCTAAAAAGTCTTTAAGGTTGCTTTCGGGATGAGCTTCCATTGCGCGCTTGGTCTGCCTAATAAGTGCCGTTGCGGAGGCATAAGCTTCCCAGCAACCGCGTTTACCGCAAGTGCAGGGTTCGCCGTTTATTCTTATACCCATATGTCCGCCCTCGGCGCCTGCTCCGTTTTTGCCTTCCAAAAGTTCGCCGTCCACTATTATGCCCGTGCCGACGCCCGTTCCGAGAGTTACGAATACGACGTTATCGGAGCCTGTGCCCGAGCCGAATCTCGCCTCTCCGAGAGCCGCGACGTTGGCGTCGTTACCGATATATACGGGAACGGAAAAATATTTTTTGAGTTCTTTGACTATCGGAACGTTCTCGAACCTTATGTTGTTAGCGTAAGTTATAACGCCGGTCTTGGAGTTTATCGTGCCGGGTATGCCTATTCCTACGGCGCGAACGTCATCGAGGGTGATTCCGTGTTCCTCGGCAACCGATTTAACGAGTCCCGCGATATCTGCTATAATTTCGTCTTGCGGAGCGTCCGGATGGGTAACGACGGATTTTTGGACGTATATCTTGCCGTTTTCGTCGACAAGTCCGCCTTTAATGCTCATTCCGCCTACGTCTATACCTATGTAATACATATTGCCTCCTATAGCGCGGTTACGATAAGCGTAAGTCCGTCGCCTGTGATTTTTTCCATATACTCGGCGGGCAGAAACCAAGTTTCGCCCTTATGAATTTCGGTGCCGTTAGAGAATTTCCCGTTGCCTTCGGCTACAGTGAACGTTCTGAAACAGTCTCCCGTATAAACGATATACTCTCCGCCGTTCACCTTGACTTCTTTGACCGTAAAATAAGGGCACTCCGCAAGCTTTCTTATCTCCGTTCCGTCGGGACGAACCTTGACGGGTATTTCGGGGGCTTTGTCGGCGCGCGCGAAATTCATAACATTGAGAGCCTTTTCAACGTGCAATTCGCGCGGATTACCGTTTTTATCACGTCTATCGTAATCGTACACGCGATACGTAAGGTTGGAGCTTTCCTGCACCTCGATGACGGTAACTCCCTTCAATAGCGCGTGGACCGTGCCGGACTCAACAAAATACGCGTCGCCTTTTTTGACATTAACTTTGTTCAAAAGCTCGGTAACGGTATTGTTTTTGATGGCATTCTCGACTTCTTCGCGAGTAACGTCCTTATTAAAGCCGTAATAGATAGAGGCGCCCTCTTCGGCATCTGCGATATACCACATCTCGGTTTTGCCGAGGCTATTCTCGTTTTTAAGTGCGTACTCGTCCGAGGGGTGCACTTGTACCGAAAGATTGTTGCTTGCGTCTATCAGCTTGATGAGTATCGGAAACCTATCGAAATTCTTTAACTTTTCGCCGAAAAGGTCGGGATATTTTTCAAGTAGCGTCCTCAATGTGTAATCTCTGAACGCTATATCGTCTACAATCGACTCGCAACCCGGGTACATCGAAAGCTCCCAGCACTCGGCAATCGTCGGTTCGGTCGAAGTCTTGCCCCACTCGTTTATAAGTTTTGTCCCGCCCCAAATATAAGACTTGGTTACGGGGGACAATTTTAACGGTCTTAATTTCATTTTATCCGCCTCCACTCGTCGTATCCCGAAACGGACGACGTAGTTTGTTTATCGTAATATACCACGAAATAATCGCCGATAACGCCGTTAGACGCATTCATTCCGATTTTGGTAAGATACTCGATTTCTTCCGACATCGTAATATCTTCATATCCGTTATCGGTGAGAACGTTGGCGGTAACGTCCGACGAACGCACGTAAACGACTTCGGCGTTATCTATAAGTCTACCGAGATCGTACTTGTTGTTGGCATTGAGGAACGCCCACGCAGAGTCTATCGTAACGGTTTTAAGCCCGTCGCAATAGCAAAACGCGGTGGACGAAATCGCACGTACTCTCGCGGGAATTACTATCGAACTTAACTTACTCGCTCCCATAAAAGATTCGGCGGTAATCTCGGTAAGCGTCGACGGAAGAGTTATCGAAACGAGTTCTGTAGCGTTCTTGAACGCCCTCTCTCCTATTGTCGTAACGGATTCCGGGACGACTATCGACGATATTCCTATGCCGTTAAACGCGTCTTCGGCTATTTCCGTTACATACGTCGGAATGACGGTGTTTTTTGTGCCGAACAATAAGACGTTACCGTCGATTTTTATAATCGCGTTACCGTCTGTCTTATAAACGGCGTTGCCGTCCGCGACGTTGAGTTCTCCGAGATTTTTAATACCGCGGAAAGCGTTATCGCCTATATAAGTTACGCTTGCGGGAATGTTTACCGATACGATTACTTCGGAGTCTTCAAAAGCTCCGTCCGCTATCGACGCCGTGCCGTCAGCTATGGTCAAGTCTACGGACTTTTCCGTGCCGATCGGAACGTAAGTATACGCAATTCTACCCGCATATACAAGCCCCGTTTTGCCGTTCAGAATAAAGTCGCAGGCGTTTTTGCCAAGCCTTATTAAAGCGTCGGTTATATTTATGTCGTTAACTGAAGTTCCCGTAAACGCGTTAGAACCGATTTCCTCGACGCAATCGGGTAAATTTATAGTTTCGAGAGAATTACATTCGTAAAACGCCTTGTCGCCGATATATTTGAGCGCGGACGCCTCGCCGATTTCTATTGTTTCGAGATCGTAACTTAAAGAAAATGCCCTGTCGCCTATACTTTCGACGGAATCGGGAACGATTATTTTTTTTGCGTTCGAGCGGTGAAAGACCGCTTCTGCTATCTTTATGACGGGAGATCCTAAATATGTCGCGGGGATTTCGATAACGTCCGATTCGGGCGCGTAGGTCAACGTATATCCGATTATTTGGTCGCCATCATATACCGGGGTAAAGGTAAAATCATCGGTAACGACGGGCTCGTCGTCATTTTTTATTTCATCTCCCGCGTTATCATTATTGCCATTTTGGGTACCGTTATCGGTAATATCGGTACCGTTATTGCCGTTATCGGGATTTTCCGTATTCGTACACGCGACAAGCGCGAAACAAATTGCAAGCGCAAGCAAAACGACTGTACCCACACGTAAAAGCTTACGCATCTCCGTCCTCCTTTGCGACGATACTCTTAACCTTCATCAAACGAATGGTATTGGCGCGTTCGTTTTCGTCAAGCTTCATCGTTATATATTTGATGGTTTCTTCGGTATCAGGTATCATAACGTATTCGAGAGCGTTGACGCGACGACGGTTCTTTTCGATTTCGTCGGCAAGCATATTGCAAGTCTTTTCGACTTCGGCAAGTCTAACAAGTTTGGTGAGTAGCTCGCTTAAATTTGCTATGGAGCCGTCAAGCTCGGAAGATACCGACGCGAACGAATACGGATAGAGATCGGCGTTGTCGCTCTCTTCGATTTCGATGGAAGGTACCTGTACGCTCATAATGTTATTGGTGCCGGATTTGAGTTTGACCGTTCGGGCGGGCATGGAAACGGACTCCTCGATGACTTCCGGGGAGTTTACCGCGCTTGCAAGCATAAACGAACGCAGTGCCTTTGTAACTTCTTCTTCGACTTCCGCCCTGAGTTCGGCGTTAAGACGAATATAGCCCATAAAGCGACGTACCGTTTCGTCTGCCTTGTCCTTTAAGAGCTTATGCCCTCTTACCGCCGTTTTAAGACGGGCTTTGAGGTTTTTAAGCTCCATTCTTGTCGGATTAACGTTTAGCCTTGCCATAATTATTACGATTATTTGCCGTAGTGCTCGTCGAGGAACTTATCTTTGATACGCTTGAGTTCGCTACGCGGTAAAATGCGTAGGAGTGACCAGCCTATTTCGAGAGTTTCCTCTATAGTGCGATTTTTGTTATTGCCTTGGGATACGTATTGTTTTTCGAACTCTTCCGCAAAAGAGGCGTATTTTAAGTCGATTTCGGTAAGAGCGGCTTCGCCGAGAATTGCAGAAAGCTCTTTTGCCTCTTTACCGCGAGCGTATGCCGCGAACAACTGGTTCATCGTATCCGCGTGGTCTTCGCGAGTTTTGCCCGCGCCGATACCTTTATCTTTAAGACGGGAAAGCGACGGTAAAACGTCTATCGGGGGATTTACGCCCTTTTTGTAAAGCTCTCTCGAAAGAATTATCTGTCCTTCTGTAATGTAGCCCGTAAGGTCGGGAATCGGGTGAGTCTTGTCGTCTTCGGGCATAGTAAGTATCGGAATCTGGGTAATCGAGCCCTCTTTTCCTCTGATTCTTCCCGCGCGTTCGTAAAGAGTTGCGAGGTCGGTATAGAGATATCCGGGGTATCCGCGTCTGCCGGGAACTTCCTTACGGGCGGCGGATACTTCGCGGAGGGCTTCCGCGTAGTTGGTGATGTCCGTCATTATGACGAGAACGTGCATACCCTTTTCGAACGCGAGGTACTCCGCGCACGTCAACGCCATTCTCGGCGTGGATATGCGCTCGATTGCGGGGTCGTTTGCAAGGTTCATAAAGAGTACCGTTCTGTCGATGGCGCCCGTTTTGCGGAAGTCGGATATGAAGAATTCGGCTTCTTCGAACGTGATACCTATCGCGGCGAATACGACGGCGAACTTCGAATCCGAATTGAGAACTTTGGCTTGACGTGCAATTTGTGCCGCAAGCTGTGCGTGCGGAAGTCCTGACATCGAGAAAACGGGAAGTTTTTGTCCTCTTACAAGGGTGTTAAGTCCGTCGATTGCGCTGACGCCCGTTTGAATAAACTCGTCGGGATAGTTACGCGCGACGGGGTTTATGGGCTGTCCGTTGACGTTAAAGCGTTTGTCGGGAATAATCGGCGCACCGTTGTCGATGGGTCTGCCCATACCGTCGAAAACTCTGCCGAGCATATCTTCGGAACAGTTGAGCTCGATGCCGTGTCCCAAGAAACGAGCTTTGGAAGTCAACATCTTTATGCCCGACGAGCCTTCGAACAACTGAACGAGAGCTCTGTCGCCGTTGACTTCAAGAACTTTGCCGTGGCGGATGTCGCCGTCTTCCTGACGGATTTCGACGAGTTCGTCGTACTTGACGCCCGAAACGCCCTCGACAAGCATAAGCGGTCCTACTATTTCTTTTATGGATCTGTATTCTTTAAGCATAACTACCTCTAACCTATGAGTTCGGTAAACTCTCTGCGGAGCTCGGCTTCGATGTTATCGAATTCCGATATGTCTTTTTCCTCGATATACTTGCTTCTGCCTATCTTCTCCTTGACGGGAAGTGCGAGAATGTCTTCGATATCGACGTTCTTTTCGAGTGCGCCCCTGCCGAGTTCGTCCGCAAGCAATATAAGTTTAAGCATACGATATTGCTTGTCGAGAGATGCGTAAGTATCTACTTCGTGGAAAGCGTTTTGGTGGAGATAATCTTCGCGTATCGACTTGGCGGTATCCATAGTGAGTTTATCTCTTCCCGAAAGCGCGTCCATACCTACGAGCCTTACGATTTCGTTAAGCGACGCTTCTTCTTGGAGAAGGCTCATCGCTCTTGCGCGGAGCCCGTTCCATTGTTGCGAAACGTGCTCGTCGTACCAGTCTTTGAGTCGGTCGGCGTAAAGAGAATAGCTCAATATCCAGTCGACTGCCGGGAAGTGTCTTTTGTATGCAAGCTGTGCGCTGAGTCCCCAGAATACCTTTACTATACGTAAAGTTGCTTGAGAAACAGGCTCCGAAAGGTCGCCTCCGGGAGGGCTTACCGCGCCTATTGCGGAAACCGAACCGATAAGTCCTTTGCTTCCGAGAACTTTGACGATACCCGCTCTTTCGTAGAACTCCGCAAGTCTGCTCGAAAGATATGCGGGGTATCCTTCTTCGCCGGGCATTTCTTCAAGACGTCCGCTCATTTCGCGGAGCGCTTCCGCCCAACGGCTGGTACTGTCTGCCATTATTGCGACGTTATATCCCATATCGCGGAAGTACTCGGCTATGGTTATGCCCGTATAAATGCTTGCTTCACGAGCGGCAACAGGCATATCCGAAGTGTTTGCGATAAGGACGGTTCTCTTCATAAGAGGTTCGCCCGACTTAGGGTCTTTAAGAGCGGGGAACTCGTTAAGAACGTCGGTCATCTCGTTACCGCGTTCACCGCAACCGACGTATACGATAATATCCGCGTCCGCCCACTTTGCAAGCTGGTGCTGAACGACTGTTTTACCGCTTCCGAACGGTCCCGGAACCGCCGCCACACCGCCTTTGGTTATCGGGAAGAATGTGTCTATTACGCGCTGACCCGTGATTAACGGAACGTTCGGAGGGAGTTTTTCAAGATACGGTCTACCTTTACGTACCGAACAACGACGTAACATCGTAACCGGTACGGTGCCCGCTTCCGTTTCGATTTCCGCAATGGTTTCCGTTACGGTGTGTCCTCCGCCACTCAACGATTTAACGACGCCTTTTACGCCGTACGGCACCATTATTTTATGTCTGATGAGCACGTTTTCCTGTACGAAACCGATTTCGTCGCCCGCTTCGAGTTCGTCGCCGACGTTTGCGGTCGGAACAAACTCCCAAATCTTATCGTGGTCGAGTGCGTCTGCCTCAACGCCTCTCGCGATACGGTCCCCGCCGAGAGTGCGAAGTTTGTCGAGCGGACGTTGTATGCCGTCATAAATGCTTTCGATAAGCCCGGGTCCGAGCTCTACCGAAAGAGGCACTCCCGTGCTGTATACCTCGTCGCCGGGACCTATTCCGCCGGTTTCCTCGTATACCTGTATCGACGCTTTGTCACCGCGAAGTTCTATTATTTCGCCTATAAGGTGATCCGCGCCTACGCGCACGACGTCGTACATTTTGCTGTCCGCCATTCCTCCCGCGACTATAAGCGGTCCGGAAACTTTAATTATCGTACCCATTGAATACTCCTTGGAAGTAAATCTATATTAGTTTTTATTGTTAAACAGGATGTCGCTCCCGAGTGCCTTTTCCACGTCCTTGGAAAGACCCTGCATTCCGAATCCCGTACTGCCCGACGCCGACGGAATAGGTATTACCGCCGGATACGGACGTGTTTTATAACGTTTGACGACGTCGGATATCTGCTCGGCGATATCTTCCGTAATGAATATCACGGAGTAGTCGCGCGCAAGGCGTCTTAAACGTTCGGACGCCTCGATCGGGGTTTTGGCGTCGAAAACGTCAACGCCCAAAGCCCTGAACGCGAGTACAGAATCTTTATCACCGATTACCGCAATTTTATCGTTAGGCATACAGTTCCCTCAGTCTTTTTTCGATTTCGTCTTTTTCGACTCCGTTCTTTACGCACACAAGCACGATACGGAGCACCTTTATCTCGTTGAGCTTGCCGAGATAGTATCCCATTACGGGAGCTACCGAAAACATATCGTTTTTGCGAACGCGGAATACATTAAGCATTATATTGTCGCGCGCGGTTTCGAACTCGGTAACTTCGCCGGATATGAGCATATCCGCATATGGCTCGAAAACGCCGTTTTTCAAGAGTTCCCTGAGCTTTTGCTCGTTATCGAAAGCCTCTGTCAACGCTTCAAGCGAATACTCTCCGCCTTCGACATAACCTTCCGAAAAGAATTTGACGTCGAGTCCAAGCTTTATCGAACGCGCATACGACGCAAGATTGACTCCGTCCGCGTTAAGACGGAAGTACTCTTTAACCTCGGGGGCAACGCCCTTTTTTGAAACTCTATCTTTAATTTCTTTGAACATCGCGCCGTCGATAACCGTGTCGATTCTACGAGGCGACGGGCGTTCTTCCGTGTGATACCCGAGTGCTACAAGAGCTTCCGACATATACGGATTCAACGTAAACTCTTCGGACGAAAGCGCGTCTTTGAGTGAGCCTAAGTCGATAAGCCCGCCCTCTTCGAGCATACTCTCGGGGTCTATACCCGAATACGACGACTTTACAAGCGCTTTAAGGTTGTGGTAGTCGTGTTTGAGCCTAAACAGCTCGAAACCCGTACCTGCCGGCGCGGTAGTCTGTATATACGCTTCGAGAAGCGCAGACTCGGCGGTAAGTATCGTTTCGAAATCGTTGTCGTCCTTGCCGACGGCGCCTCCGCCGTAGTTGACTTCGACCAAAATCTTGACCGCTTCCGATAAAGTAGTCGCCTCGACCATACGTCTTAGCCTCTCTTCACCGAACAACCCGAGTTCTTTTGCCTTTGCTGTGGCGTTTGCGAATGTCAAACCGACGTCCATTACCTATCTCCAAACAAACTCTCGGCTATTTGCGGTTCCGTTTCGTCGCGCAAGAACTTGATTTCGGTTTCGACGGAAAGGTTCTTGTCGTAATTCTTTCCGCGCAAAACTATACCTCCGCGAATGTCCGCGTATTCGTCGCTCAATTTGAGAGCAATTCCGCGCCTATCCGCTTCCGATTTTACGAAATCCCGTGTTATACGGTCTTTGTCGCGTTCGGATATGCAAACCTCTTCGCCGTCCTCCGCGTAATCGAGCATTTTGCTTATTAGCGCGAGATACGTCTTATCGTCCCCGCATACGACTTCTATCGCGTCGTCGTATACGGAATCGAGCACGTCTCTACGAGCTTTGAGCATACTCTTCTTGGCTTCGAGATTGGCTACACTTATGCGTCTTCTGACAATCTCGTCGCGGAGTTCGAACGTTTCGTGCATATTCTTTTCGCGATAAATGGCGATGTCGTTATGCGCGCGCTCTATCGTTTCCTGCGCTTTGAGCGTGCCCTCTTCCATTGTGGAATTGGCAAGCGCCCTCGCGTCGGAAAGTATTTTTTCGGAAATTTTATTCATTGTTTTTTATACCCATTCAGGAATAAATACAGCAAGGAAGCTGATAAGGAATGCGAGAAGTGCGTAAGTTTCGACCATAGCGGTTACGAGAACGCCTTTACCGCTCTCTTCAGGGCGCTTTGCGACAAGACCGATACCGGCAACAGCCGCTTTACCTTGATAGATAGCGCTTATAAGACCGCCGATTGCTATGGGCAAGCAGGACGCGAAAATTCCGAGTCCGCCGGCAAGGCTGATGTAAGCACCGCTTGCAAGCTTAAATGCACCGAAAGCGTTCAATTTGATGAGTGCCAAGAAGCCTACGATGAACCCGTAAATGCCCTGCGTTGCGGGGAGAAGGGTAAGGATAAGGCACTTCATAAATTTATCGGGATCTTCCGACGCGACACCCGCGGTCGCTTGACCCGCTTTGCTGACGCCTATCGCAGAACCGATACCGCTGAAGATAACCGCGCACGCCGCGCCGAGTAATGCAATAAATGTTCCGAGTAATTCCATTTTGACCTCCTGTCAAACGTTGTTTTTTATAGTATGTGATCTTTTAAGATCAGTTGTCGAGATAAGTGTATTTCGTCTTGGAACCGATGGGATTAAAGGCTCTGCCCTGTCCCTCGAAGAACCTGCCGAAGAACTCTATGTGCTGTAATCTTGCGTCGTGGACGTACGCGCCGAGAAGGTTAATGCCTAAGTTAAACACGTGTCCGATAAGGAGTACGGGGACGGCGACTATCCAGCCTGCCGGACTACCGCCGAAGAAGTTGTTGACGATGATGTCAGCAAGCATATTGACGACGTAGCCGATAACGCCCGTCGTAAGTCCCAAACCGAACAGACGAGAATACGAAAGAGTATCCGAAACGACGTTGATTGCGCCGTATACGTTCTTGAACGCGCCGACTGCCATTTTGATGGGGTTCTTGTTGCCGAACGCGCCTCCTATTATTATCATCGCAAAACCCGCTATCGCTATATATCCGCCGACGCTGAACAGCGTATCGAACACCGCGGGAACGGGATCCGGAGCTATGACGCCGAGAGATATCAAAAGGTTCGGGGACAATACGAATAATCCTATTATGATTATTACCCAGCCGTAATTTTCGAGAATGCCTTTTACCATACGAACGGGATTATGTGTTTTGCACTCGTCTATACCCTTTATCGCAAAACTCGTGCCGATTTGGAGTAGTCCCATACCGATGGACAACGCAAACATTTTGAGGGGCTCGTCGAGTGGCGCAAACCAAGTAATCTTATCGAGGAAACCGCCCTCAGGTAAAGTTATTGAGAACCAACCGCCGAACAGCGCTCCCCATACGATAGTCGAAAGACCGCAAAAACCGAACATCGCTATCATTCTTCCCGAATTTTTGACGGGTTTGAAGAGCTTTAAGTACAAGAAACAGGCTATAGCCATAATTACGCCGTAACCCGCGTCGGATATCATTATTCCGAAGAATAAAAAGTAGTATATCGCAACAAATATGTTCGGGTCGCGCTCGCGATAGCCGGGAGTACCGTACATCTCGGTTATTCCCGCGAAAGCGTCGGTGAATTTGTCTTCTTTTAAGAGCGTCGGGGGATTTTCGGTATCCAGCGGATCACGGAAGAAAATAGCCGTAAGTCCGCATTTTTCCTCGACTTCTGTCTTGACGACTTCTTCTTTGTCGGCGGGAACCCAACCTTCCATTACGAAAGTCTTTTGGGTGCGCGGACAATTCTCCATCGCCTCGCACTTGGCTATTTCCATTGTGTAATAGTCGTATAAAACCTTGATTTTTCCGAGATACGACGAGTATTCCATTCCCCTTTTTACAAGCTCTTCGGTTTCTTTGTCAAAAGCTTCGCGCTCCGAACGGAGCTTAGCGAGTGTTACGGAGCACAGCTCGTCGTAATCGAACGGACAACGCGCGAAATCCGCCGCCGAAAGAGCCGTCGCCACTTCTTTTTCTTGCGATTTATGGTATACGACGACTACGGGTATCGCTTTGAAACCCTCGTAGAATTTGAACTCGGCTATATCCGAAAGAGCTTCTTTTAGTTGCTCTACGCGTTCGGGAGGTACCGAACCTATAGAGATTACCGCGTTCTTGGTGCCTGCCATAACCGAAAACGGGACTTCGAGGTCCTTATACGTTTCGAGTTGCTCGGCAAGAGATACGTTCCTCGCGCGCTCGGCTTTTATGTCCGTAATGCGGGTATTTATATCGCTGATTTCGGAAATGGTCGCGAAAATCTCGGTTTCTTCCGCAACGCAATCGTAATACTCGTCAAGAGGAACAAGTCGATTCTCTTTCTTAAAATTGAGTTTTAATTTGTTTTCTTTGTCAAAACCGAATTTTTGATAAAGCTTTTGGGTGTCACGGAAAAACGATACGGCAAACCCGAGTTTGGAAAGTTTGCCTTCCAGCATTTCACGTAAAGAGCGTTCGCTTGCATAAAAAGTGTTCTCCGTAAGCTCGGTGCGAGATATTTCGACCACACCCGATTTGACGAAGATCTTCAAAAGCTTTCCGCGATCTCCCGAGTGAGCCACAAGGCTCATTTTTCGCATGCTAACGACTGCCATAACGGTTTATGAACGCCTCCGCGATTGTTTTGACCGCTTCCGCGGTGTCGGTGCCGTTGCGGAGTTCGTCCGCTTTGGCATTGCCGAGAGCTATTATGCGCTCGTATTCCCTTTCCGCTTCGGCTTCCGCCGATTCGATTATGCGCTTCTTTTCTTCTTTAAAGGCGTTACGCGCTTCGTCCGCCATTTTGAGAGCCTCGGCGTCGGCTTCGAGATTCACTCTGCGAGCTTCCGCCATGGCGTTATCCATCATTTGCGCCGCTTCCGCTTCGGCGTCGGTTATTTCTTGCAAAAGCGTCTTTATTTCGTCCATTATTCTTCCGTCTCCAACGCGGTAATCAAGTCAACTCTGTGTTGGTGTCTGCCACCCGCAAAAGGTGTGGTAAGATATGTCTTTACATAAGTTTTGGCGTCCTCCGGAGTGGTAATTCTACCACCGAGCGCCATTATGTTCGCGTTATTGTGTTCGGCGCACATTTGAGCGCAGAAATTGTCCGAAACGTGGGCGCAACGTATACCGCGGATTTTGTTTGCGGCAATAGACATTCCTATCCCCGTCCCGCAAAGCAATATTCCTTTATCGACTTCGCCTCTCAAAACGGCTTCCGCGACGGCTTTTGCGTATTCGGGATAATCTACGCTTTCCGAAGAATACGTGCCGTAGTCGATAGACTCTATTCCGAGCTCCGACAATGCCTCTAAAACCGCGGGTTTAAGAACGATCCCGCCGTGATCGCAACCGATACCGACTATCATAAAAACTCCTTAATACGCGTATGCGCGTTTGTTAAATGATAGTATAGCATAAAAAATGCGTTTTAGCAATACCAAAACGCAAGACTTTTATTTTAATATTTTTTTAATTAAAGAAAGTAAGTTTCCAAAGTAAATCCGCTTAGGGATTTGCTTGTAATGACATC
>CAYZOJ010000047.1:0-12410 GCA_964480195.1 uncultured Christensenellaceae bacterium
AGGTCGAAGATTTTTTGCGGGGTGTCGCATTGGAGAGTGGCAAGGGCGCGGGATGCGTAGCGGTCAAAGTCGGTGTGGTCCACGAGGCGGAAAACCGCCGCCGACATATCTATAAAATCGCTGGCACTACTCTTGCGCGTGGCGCGTCCTATCGCCAAAAAGCGCAAAAGCGCGTATACCGCGCATATCGCGACAAACTCGTCCCACGGGCTGTCGGGTCTGTCTTGGAACGGGAATTGCTCGAAAAACATATGGTTTACCAACATATGCTCGAACCATATTTCCCATTTGGGAAGCTTATGCTCGAATTCCCACTCCGCGACATAGTAGCCGTTCAAGCCCGTTTCGTTAAAGTATTCGAGGGCTTCCCTTCCGTACTCCCGAACGCTTTCGCTACGTTCGTCTATGAGCTCCGTGAGCTCTTTTGCAATTCTCAATCCGAACTCGAGGTGCTCGGCACTTATCTCCATATCGACGTCCGGCGCCGAATAGCTCTTTGCAAGGAGTGAGGTCAACGCCTCTTCGTTCTTTTTGTCCATCGCCTCTTGCAGGTCCCTTAGCGCAAGCCCGAGTTTCATAAGTCGATACGGCATACTTTGACTTCTGTCTTGCAATAACGATATCAGCCATAATCTAACCTCTTGCTCTCTGCCGAACGTTTCGAACCTAAAACTTCTGCCCGCGTTGTCGGGGATATGAGCTTTGATTTCCTTACGAACGAATTTTATAGGCTCGTGCTTTTGGAACATAAGCTCGAGTACGCCCTCGCAACTGTTCGCCATAGAACACTCGTAATCGGGTTCGACTCTAATACCTCTCGGGTACAGCCGACAGATTGTGGCAAGAGCCGTTTCGCCCATTTCCGCGTGGATTGCGCATCTGCCGTCGTCAAGGCGCATGGGACAGTTGCCGTAATAATCGTGTTTTATTCGTGCGTAAGCCTCCGGGGAAGGCTCCAACGATATTTGCACGCCTCTGTCGATTTTTTCGCGTAGTTCTTTACTGCACTCTTCTCCTGAAAGTCTAAAATAATCTTCAAGCGAAAACGTAACGGGCCAGCCCTCACAACAACTGTGACGGCAGTTTCCCGTTTTACATACGAAAGCCGTGTAATAATCCGGCATTAAAAAGGTTTTTTTCGCGTCCATGGTTCGCGCCTCTGCCGAGCGCAATTACTTGCGCTGAGGTCCTTTTATATAAAGATTATACCAAATTATAGCACCGAGCACCGCTTTTTGGCTACTTATCGAAAGCAGTTTTTACGGTGCTCGGAAAATTTTTTTATTAACTTAGGCTTGCCTAAACTTTAAGCTAATCCCTACAAATCGTCTTTATCGGTTCAAAGTCCTCGGAGAATACGGTGATGTTCTCTATGTCTAAACCCGAAATTGCTGAAGCTTCGCTCTCGCCGTTATCGTAAACAACTGCGTCCAACGGGAATTTACCGTTTTTGCTTGACGGAAGCACTCTTACGGCAACCGCCGTACAATATTCTACATCGCCGTTCCCCGTTATGCACAACTGTTTGCCGTCGAGTTCATCGGGCACATCGAGTTCCAAACGCTTGCCGACGGCGGGAGAGGTTACCTCGATAGATTCGATAAGAGTTCCGTCAAGAACAAAACTTTCGCCCGAGTGCACCGATACCGTAAGCTCCTCGACTTCCCCGTCGACGACCGCAATACTCTCCACAAAATACGAGTGCGGTGTTTTGAGCCTCTTATGTTTAATCAAAACTTCTTGTCCTAAAAGTTCGTCCGTCGGCACGGTGAGAAGGAGTCTTTTACCGCCCTCATCGGGCAAATTAAGTTCGGCGTCGGTAATGTCCGCGTGCTCGTCGTCATCTTCTTTGCAAATTCCTTTAACAAACTTTCGGAATCCGCTTTCGTCGCTTTCGGTTTCCGTAAATCCGAGTTCCGTGTAATCGTCGGTAAAGACGTCGGAGGCAAGATACAGCGTGTCGAGTTCGGATATTATGCCCTCTTTGTTAAGTAAATCAAGTACGTTCTCGGCACATACCAGCGCGGTACTTACGGCGTGCTCGGAGCCGAATACGTCTTGCGCCTTACTCAAATCGACGTCGCGCGCATATATCTTTATGCTCCTAAGCTTCTCGCAATCCGAGAATGCGAAACTTTCGATTTTGCGACAATCCTTTCCTATATATACGCGTTTGAGTTCTTTGCATTGAGAGAAGGCGGCCTTTCCGATTTCTCTGACGTTTTTGAGGTATGCCGTTTCGATAGGCACCCTAAAGAACGCCGAATTGCCGACACTCGTTACGTCCGAAAAATCGAACTCCGCAAGGGATAGGCAACTCATAAACGCTTTTTCGCCGACTGTCGTAAAGTGTCCGCTCAGACGCGTCAAATTGACGCATTCTACGGCAAAACTGTTCGGTATGCAACTGCCTTCGACATCCAAAACAAGCTCCTCTAACGAGCGACAGCTTTGGAATGCGCCTTGCGCTTCCGCAGTGTCCCAAGCGCCGTGAAACTCGACTCTTTTTAATTTAGTGCAACCGTTAAACGCGTATGCGCCTATTTTAACGCTCTTCTTGTTGGGGTCCTCGAATATTCGCGGAGCGTTAAACGGTCCCGCTTGTTCGAGAGCTTCGCACCAACCGAATGCGCTTACACCGAGATTGTCGAAAAACGTTCCGCATATCTCTATATTCTTTAATTCTCTACAGCCGTAAAACGCAAAATTTTCAAGTCTCGCACGTTCGGCAATGTATTTTACGTTATCTAAATGCGTTCCGTAAAAAGCGTCGCGACTTATTTTGCCGTTTATTTCGTTTACGTTAAGACTATTGCAATGCGAAAACGCCCGCGCCCCTATACTCCTAACGCGCGTAAGGTCTATGTGTTCGAGGTCCGTGCACCCCCTAAACGCGCCGTTACATATTTCGACGTTTTTGGTATCGGACAAGTTAATATCCGTAAGCAGACGACAGTTTCTGAAAGCGTTTTCGCCTATTTTATCGAGTTTGTTTGAAACTTTGACTCGAGAGAGCTTGACGCTATTTGTAAATACGCAATCGCCTATTTCCTCTATAGGTCCGACGATCCCGTCGCATTCTCTTTCCTTGGAGAGGTCCACGCTTATTATGCTGTTGTCTTTGCACTCCGTCAAAACAAGACGATTGCTGTCCGTGCGTAAATCCTCGCGAACCTCGACGGTCAAAAGGTCCTCGCGCGGTATCGCGTTTATCTTGTTTGCCTTGCGTTCGACGGCGTCGTCTATTCCTAAGAATAACACCTCGTCCGGGAATGCTTTTTTGAAATTCTCGATTAGACTTTCGTCACACTTAAATCCGCGGTTGATAAGTTCACGGAGCATAGAGTATCCGCTTTCGAGAGGACGTCCGTCAAGAGCCTTGTTGATGGATAAAAACTGCTTGTCGTGGGTCAAAACGTACTCGACTTCTTTATTGCACGCGGGCGACGAAATCGAATTTTCCGTAAGGTAGAATATAACGCCGGAGCACTGGAATTTGGATAGATAAAGCTCGGCTATTTCGCGCCAGTTTTCGCCGATGTGCATTTCGTTATCGTACCAAATGTTTACGCCGAGAGCTTCAAGACGTAAAATATCTTTGAGAACCTCTTTGTAGTCCTTGTGCGAATACGATACGAAATAATAGTTGTCTTTATGCGACGGCGGAAGCGCGTCCGCGGGGATTTCCGCAAAAGACGTCGAATTCTCTATAAGATTTATTTTTTCGTCTATAGTCATACTTTTCATATTATGCCTCATACATATTTATTCCGCTTGCTCTAAGCACATTTTCTATTTCCTTTACCGCTTTATAAACGTCGTAATTATCGCCCCAATCACCGTTTTCTTCTTCATATGCGCCCTCGCTTAAAATCGACGCTCCGTAAATCGTTTTGGAAAAAGAATCGGTTGCGAATACGAACGTGTCGTCCGAACCGTCCCTGACGCTGTTTTCGATTTCGCTCGGGCATTCTTTAAGGCTTTCCGAATTATCGTCGATAGCCTTTTTGACGCGTAAATAAACGTCTTTCGGAAGCTTTTTGGTAAAAACTTCCGTCTTTATTTCTTCAAACGTATCCTCGTCCTCGGCTATCTCGTATCTCTTTATAGTAAAAGGCCAAATTCTCGGGTCGGAAAAATCGGCAGAGATTATTATTTCCTCGCCCTCGGTGTTCCCCCATCTTCCGAACCAAGTGGATTGATAGCTGTATATTATTTCGGACTTCATTGCGTATCTCCTTAACGTTACTTCAAAATATATTATCACCCTCCGCACTATAAAACCTTTATGCGCATATAATGGCGGGAGGATATATGGATATAGATAACGACTACATGGAAAATCTGGCACGCGCGTATAACCAAAGATTGCGCGGTTCCCAAAACCCCGAGATTACCGCTTCTATAGATAATCTTCGCCAACAGATTTCTTTACTTTCGGGCTCCCCTTACGCAAGGCGCAAAGCGGTGGCTTACGCGATAGCGTTAAAGGAGTCTTCCGTCAGAACCCTCGGGAACATCGACTCCGACAAAACCGTTACGTCGTACCGTTTTTATGAGGGCTGTTCCGGTGGTAGCGGTGTTCTTGCTCGCGTAAACGATCTCGAAGTAGAGCTCTTTATTCTCCTCGATACGCTTATCTCGGACGGCACGGACGTTTCCGCCGTAATAGGCGCGGAAACCAGAGCTACCGCGTTACTCGGAAATATCCGTTAATATTTCCTGCCAAAGATCGTCGTTTGCAAGATCTATGTTTTCAATCTTGCGCGCGATTCTGTCGAGAGCCGTCTTTACGCGATTTTCGTAAAGCGCACGCGCGGAGTTTATGTCACAAGCGGACGTTTCTTGAACCGCCTCTTTGATGATTCCCGTCGGCTCGCCTATCGAAACGACGTGTTCGGGACGGAACTTTTCCATAAAATACTCGGCTGTCGCAAGGTACGGTGCGGGATTTTGAGGGTCAAGAGCCACTCTTGCACAGTATACGGAGTTTTCGGCAATATACCCGAAATAGTAACCCTTGGTAACAAGCGTTCCGACGGGACGTCCCAAAAGCTCCAAAACAAAATCTCCGCCGATGAGTGCGGACGGTTTCGGGGGAAGATATACGTCCTCCGCCGGCATATTCATAAGAACGGCGTCTACGGTATAACCGCGGTCGAAAGTTTCTATAATTGAGGTCATTTCGGTAACCTTTTGCGGTGTTCCGGTTACCAAAACCGTCGTTGCCTTGGCAAGTCCGTGCTTTTCGTAAAGCTCGACGGTTTCCTTTTGGGCGGTGCCTCTGAGAGCGCGGTAATTGACGGGAACGGGAGGCAAAACAAGTCCGTCTATAATCTCTCCTTCGTCGCATAATCCTATGTATGTGGCGTCTTCCGCAAACACTACGTACGCGTCGGATTTATCCAATTTGCGAGGCTTAATCTCGCGTTTTTCGAGCGTGCAATCGAGTGCAAGTTCGCCGTTGACGGTCTTGTCGCAAGCAAGCCTTACGCCCTTTTCGAGGTCGGCTTCGCTTATGAACGCTCTGTCGCGCTCGGTGGGCTCTAATGTAGGAGCAATCACTCTGCAACGTCCGCAGAGTCCCTTGCCTCCGCAAGGGAATACAAAGCCTTCGCTCTCTAAAAGAGTGCGAAGGCTTACATTGTTTCCGTTAACTTTAACGATCATTTATACCTCTTTACGCTACGGCTGTAACTACCTCTATTTGGGTGTTGGGGGTCTTTACTTGGTTATCCTTGTCCTTAGCGTTCTTGTATATTTCTTTAACGGTGAAGATATTTTGGTTACTGTACGCCTCGGATCCGACCTTGATGTTATCGCAACGGAAGTATGCGTATCCGCCGTCACAATTAAAGGCAATCTTTCCGTTTTGGTCACAGTTGAATACGAGTTCGTTGTTGTTGCAAGCAAAATCTAAGCTGAACAGAATGTCGAAATCGCCTTCTACAACGACCTTAATGCTCGCATTCACATAAAGCGTTGCGCCGGAAACTCCGCCGGTTATCGCCTTTACAACTTCGTTATTAAGGGTCAGTACCCATACGCGGTTTTCACTATCGTAAGTGCAATAGCTCGATATGTTGCATATTTTATTCTCCGCTTCGCTTACAGATCCGACTTTCTCTACAAAATATTTCCAGTGCGCGTTATCGAAGTCGGATGCCTGATCTCCGGTAGCCAAATAGAACTTGGCATTTTCGGTATGGCGCATAGCGGTTTGTACGGTCGTGGCGTTATCTACAGCCTTAGTCGTATCGCTCCAGTCAATCGCTCCGATTTTGGTTATCGCGTCTACGAGATCTTGGGGATTTGCGTTGTGCATATTGGCTTTCTTGACGTAATCGTCGTGCTTGGTGCCTTTTTCGTAAGACAACTCGTAATCAAACATGCCCATTGCGCGCAATGAATAGAGGGAAGCGTTCTTTACGGTATTTTTGAGAGTTTCGGCTATATCCTTAATATTGGTGTCCGCGGGGATTGCGGAGAGCAAACCGACATCGTAATCTTTAAATACGTCCGCTACCGTGAGCTCTTGAATCCTTGTGTTAAGACCGCCGAGCGTAGTATTCTCGAGAGCTTTGAGAATGGGTTCGGAATCATCCGTAACGGTTACGACTTCGCCTATTTTAACGGTGTCGATTCTCTTTTGGAGTTCGTCCTTCTTACCGAGCTCGTCGAGAGTCATATCCGCAATCTTTTGGAGGACGGCGTGAGAGGCGGTAAGCTCCGGATTGGCGGCTGCTTCCTCGTCGGTAACGATTTCGACAGCGTCGGATATCTTCATTTCCTTAATCTTAGCGTCGAGTTCGTCGAGTTTACTATCTTTGAGGTATTGAAGGACTTTGGAGCTGTTCTCGTCAATCTTAACGGCGTCGCCTATTGTCATATTAGTAATGGCTTCGTCTATGTTGTTAAGAGTGGTTTCGTTCTTCTTAAAATATTGAAGTACGCGCGATGAGGCTTTGAGTTCCGGATTGGTGGCTGCTTCTTCGTCGGTAACGATGTCGATAGCGTCCGATATCTTCATTGCGTCAATAGCTTCGCTCAACTTACCGAGTTCTTTATCCGCAAGATAACGGAGTACCTTGTTGCTCTTGTCGTTTACGGTGATGACGTCTTTAATAAGTAATCCGTCGATTTTTGCTTGGAGAGCGGAGTCGCTCGAAAGCTCGTCGAGGGTCATACCTGCGATTTCTCTAAGTACCGCGTGAGAATTCTCGTCGACTTTGACGGCGTTTTCGACTTTCATTGCCTTAATGGCGTCGTCTATACCGTTTATGGTCGTTTGGCTGTCGCGGAAGTATTTAAGGACTTCGGAGCTATTATCGTCAACGTCGATAACGTCGGTTACGTACAATTCGTCGACAATAGAATCCATATCGGAAGAAGCTTCCTTAACGGTCTTTTTGCCGAGTTTTTGTAGGAGCTTACTGGAAGCGGGGTTTTCCGCGGTGGCGTCCTCGTCGTAAACGACTTCGATAATCTTGTCGAGAGTTTCCTCGTCCAAAGAGCCAAAAGCCTCGGATACGGGACGAGAAAGGAATTCTTCGTCGTTAAAGAGAGGCATATCGGGGAGCTCTAAGGCGAACTTATCCTGCATTATGTCGAGGGTAAGATTGTCGGTGATGGTCGAACCGATATTCTCTATGGAACTTCCGCGCACCGCCTCCGCGCTTATGCCGATGTTGTCGCTGATGAGAGACGAAAGCATCGTCGTGCCGATGAGGTCTTCGAGTTCACCGATGTTTTCGGTCGTGAGGTTGCCGAACGAAGAGATGATTCCCGTTGCATACTCGAGTATGCTCTTGGCTTGTTGCTCTTCGCTAAGGTTTATTTGAAGAGTTTCGTTGATGTCTGTACCGTCAAGTTTTTCCTGTACGGACTGCATTCCGTTCTCTTTGGTAAGAACGAGGTACGCGCCTCCTCCGACGGCAAGTACGAGCACTATGATACCCGTTACCATGCCCAACAAAAAGCTAAGGAACCTTTTTGCCATAAACTGTATCCTCCTTTATGAGCGTTCGGTTACGAATTGGACGACGCCAACGAGCCGAACAACGCTTCGAGATCGAGATTCTTTATAAGCAAATTGTAGATTATGTTGTTATCCATTAAGAACTTGGTGAGTACGGTTTCGGAGAGATATTCGTTTACCGTAGCCATGAAATCGAGTCCGCTCATAAGTTGAACGACGGTAAGGACAATGAATACAAGCACCAAGCCGAGGACAAGACCGAGTATACCGCCGAGTAACTTATCGAGGAAGTGTACAAGGTAAAGTCTCTTGACGAGTTGTCCGATGAGCCACAAAATAAGTTTTAGGACAATGAGCGATACGATAAACAACACAACGCCTACTATCGCGGTAACGATTACGGACGTCAACGGCACTACAATGGCTTCGATAAGAGTGATTTCGTTATTGACGTCGTCGTACGCTATGTCGTTGGCTTCCGCCTGCTCGGCCAGGAGTTCTTCCGCCGCCGGCTCTATGAGAGATGTTATTCCGAAAGCTTTGATAAGCGGATCTTCGTCCATTATCTTGGAGAACGCCACGCGTTCGCCGGTAACGCTGTCTTGATAAACGAGTTCTTTGCCCTCGTGAGTATCGTCTATTTCGTCATAGAAAACACGAGCGTATGCGTTGGGGATTTCTTCGACTAAAGCTTCTTCCAACTTTTCTTGCAATGAGTCGCTCCAATCCGTGCCGTCGATTATGACTTGTGTGAGCGGGGACGTTGCCATCGCCGTTATAACTATGGCGAGAACTACGTATATAAGTCCGAGACAGGTCTTTACAAACCCGCGCTTTACGCCGATTATTACGGTAGCTAATAATATTACCGCTACGGCTACGTCGATGATAATCCTGATGTATTCCATAAAACCTCCTGCTACCGTATCTTTCCGATACGAGTCGCCATTATAATGCGATTATACCACTCGCGCGCTATTAAGTCAAGATTAAGTATAATAATTAGTTTAATTAGGCATATCGAGTTGCGTTGTTGGGTATAAATATTCTATGAATTTACCGGTTATTCTTTGCATAGGCTCTACCGGCGTCGTCGGCGACAGCCTCGGTCCGATGGTCGGAGATCTCCTCCGCGACAAATACGACATCCCCGCCTACGTCTACGGCGGTTTTCGCTCTCCCGTAAACGGAGTCAATTTCTCGGATTACGCGGACCATATCTCCAAAACGCACCCCTTTTCGCCCGTCATCGCCGTGGACGCCTGCGTCGGCGCGCCAGAAGACGTAGGCAAAATTAAATTCGCTCGCGGAGGTATTAAGGCGGGCGGTGCTCTCGATAAGGATCTTCGCCCCGTCGGGGATATCGGCGTTCTCGGCGTCGTTACGGCTCGTTCAAAAGACAACCTGTCAGCATTGATGAGCGTGAGCTACTCCCTCGTCGAAACGCTGAGCGAAAAAATCGCTTTTAAGATTTATTCCGTTTTAAGCGATAAACACGCTTTTAATTACCCCCGTTCTTTAATTGCTCTTTAAGTTTCGGTGTGTTATAATGTTACCAATGCAATTAACGGTTCATTCCGTCGAGAGGAAAAATGGATCCCAAACCTAACAATAAAAGAACATTCTTTATCATCATAGGATTTATACTCATCGCGATTATCGTCGCGGTTATTTTCATGAGCACTTCCGGCAATAAAACCGTCACGATTTCGTACGACGAACTTACCGCCGGAATCAAAAACGGTAAAATTGCCGGTATCTACTTTTCCGGCGACTACTCCGTAAACGTCCTCTACTCGAAGACCGCGGACGAATCTCAAGAAGATTACGACAAAAAGGTCGTCAAATTCCGTCAAGGTAAATATAAGGACGCCACAAGCATAGTCACTTACCGCAATGCCTTAATTTTGGCAATCGAAAATTACGCATCTTCCGACGAGGCTCCCGAAGGTTTTGTCGAACCCGAAATTTGGCTCAACAATCCTAATTCCGGCAACGTCGGCACGTACATCTACTACGGCGTAAGCATTTTGCTGACAATCGGGCTTGTCGTCATGCTCGTAATGTCTATGCGCGGTAGGGACGGCACCGGCGGTGCAATGAACTTCGGAAAAACAAAATCCAAAGTCGCAGATCACGTCAAAGTCCGCTTTACGGACGTGGCAGGCGCGGAAGAAGAAAAAATCGAACTCCGCGAAGTAGTCGATTTCTTAAAGGATCCCAAAAAATATCGCGACGTCGGCGCTCGCATTCCTAAGGGCGTACTTCTCGTCGGTCCTCCCGGAACAGGTAAAACTCTGTTTGCAAAAGCCGTCGCCGGCGAAGCTAACGTTCCGTTCTTCTCGATAAGCGGTTCCGACTTTGTAGAAATGTTCGTAGGCGTGGGCGCAAGCCGTGTAAGAGATCTCTTCCAACAAGCAAAACGCTCCCAACCCTGCATCGTATTTATCGACGAAATCGACGCCGTAGGTCGTAAGCGCGGTGCCGGTCTCGGTGGCGGAAACGACGAACGCGAACAAACCCTCAACCAGCTCCTCGTTCAAATGGACGGTTTCGAAGCAAACGAGAGTATCGTCGTCATGGCGGCAACCAACCGCGCCGACGTTCTCGACCCCGCTTTAATGCGTCCCGGCAGATTCGACAGACAAATCTACATCAACCTTCCCGACGTCAAAGGCAGAGAAGCTATCTTCCGCGTCCACGCAAAGAATAAGCCCCTCGCTCCCGATATCGACTTCAAAAACCTCGCACGCCTTACCACGGGCTTCTCGGGTGCGGATATCGCAAACCTTCTTAACGAGTCCGCTATGATTTGCGCTCGCAATAACCGCAAAGTCATCCTCATGACAGACATACTCGAAGGTATCAATAAGGTTATCGCGGGTCCGCAAAAACGCTCGAGAGTCGTTACCGAAAAGGATAAGCGCATCACCGCCTATCACGAAGCGGGACACGCACTCGTCGGCAGAATGCTCAAACACTGCGACGCCGTTCAGGAAGTCAGCATAATCCCTCGCGGAATGGCTGCAGGCTACACCATAAGCCGTCCGAAGTCGGATGACAATCATACCACACTTTCCCACTTACGGGATACCATAGCAATGACTATGGGTGGCAGAGCCGCCGAAGAACTGATAATCAAGGATATCACTACCGGCGCAAGTCAGGACATAAAACAAGCCACTTCCATCGCTCGCAGTATGGTTACCGAGTGGGGTATGTCCGAAGCTCTTCCCAACGTCTATTTCGGCGGTGAACAGGAAGTATTCATCGGCAGAGATTACCAAACTCAAGCCAGCTATTCCGACGAAATAGCAAGTATTATAGATAAAGAAATCCGTTCGATCGTCGACGAAGCCTACGCTCGCGCCCTAAAGATACTTACCGAAAACGAGGATAAACTCCACGTAATGGTCGCGCTTCTCTATGACAACGAAACCATCTACGGCGACGAAGTAGACCTCATACTCGAAGGCAAAACCGTCGATGAAATCAACGAGTACATCGCCAAAAAGAAAGCCGAGCACGAACGTATGAACAAGGAAAAAGAGGAAGCTTCTCGCTATGCGGGTAACCCTCTCGGCAACCCCAACGAGCTCATCGTTTCGGAACCGACAATCGTCGAAGCCCCCGCGCCGGAAGACAACTCGTCTAAAGATAGTAACTCTTCCGACGATAACGACCCGCCCACCATCATCGAGATACACATCGACGACGAGGATAAGTAAGTAAATCCCGAAAAATAGGCGAGATTGATTAGTAATGTAATAGGCTGACGAAAACACGTTAGCCTATTTTTCTTATACGGAGAACGTTAGCGGATAGCCTATTTTTAATTTTTCGGGATTTACTTAACACGCGCTCGACGGGCGCAAGCAAAGCTTGCGCAGTGAAATCTTGCTTCGCAAGGTGAAATCCGTTTTCGCGGATGAAATCTGCCTACGGCAGGTGAAATATTCGCTTCGCGAATGTGGTGGTATTTAGGAGTATAATGACAATCCCTCAGTCTACGCGGTTAACAACCGCGTATCCAGCTCCCTTTACACAAAGGAGCCTTACCGCTTAGACGCTTTTTCTCTCCTAACATTCCGATTTAACGATGTAAATACTATCGCCGTGTTGCGAAATACAGCCGTTCAGATGATAATACAATCGCCAATTATAGGCGCATTGTGTAGCTCTCGGTTTGATATTTAGTGCTATAACGTGAGAAAATCGGAGCGGAAGCAATACAGGCGTATGCGGGCGGAGATTTCGGCTGTCCGCCCGACGGGCGGACGAACCGAGCCGTTTATCTCACGTTAGAGTGCTGAAGAGCAAAGCGAGAGCGTGTATAGTAAATCCCGAAAAATTAAAAATAGGCTTTCCGCTATATTTGCTTGTATCATAAAAATAAGCTGTCCGAACTTCGAACAGCTTATAATCGTACTAA
>CAYZOJ010000048.1:0-12358 GCA_964480195.1 uncultured Christensenellaceae bacterium
GGGTGTCGGGTTTAGGGTGGTTGTATGGAGAAGTGGGTTAGAGAGGTCTTTTGGAAATTAGATTACCGTTCTTCCATACCTCTTCTTGCTTTCTGCCGTCTTTGAAGTGGTAAATGCCCTTACCGTCTTTATGGTCGTTTTTCCAGGTGCCTTCGTAGCGGTCGCCGTTGACGTCGAAGAATACGCCTTCACCGTTGAAGTCGCCGTCTTTGAATTCGCAAGCGAGCTTGTCGCCGTCATGCCAATAGTAGACGCCGTAGCCGTTCGGTTTGTCGTTTGCCCATTCGCCTTCGTAACGGTCACCGCTTGTGTAGTATTTTGTTCCGATGCCGTTAAAGTCGTCGTCAGAGAAGTGCCCTTCATAGCGGTCACCATTATCGAAAATGTAAACGCCTTGTCCGTTTTTCTTGTCGTCAACCCATTCGCCTTTGTAGCGTATGCTACCGTCTGCGTTAAAAATCGTGCCGTTCCCTTCTTTTTGGTCGTTTACCCAATCGCCTTCATAGCGGTCGCCGTCGGTCCAATAATAGACGCCTTTGCCATTGAACATATCGTCTTTGAAATCGCCCACGTATTTATCTCCGCTTGCGTAAGTATATGTTCCTTTGCCGTTGAACATATCGTCTTTGAAATCGCCTTCGTATTTGCTTCCGTCGGTCAGGAAGAGTGCGCCTTTACCGTGGTAATTGCCGTTTTTCATCTCGCCGACGTATTTTTTGCCGTTTGCGGAAATATACGTGCCGTGGCCGTTGGGTATGTCGTCAACCCAATCACCGCTGTATTCGGCTCCGTCGTTGAAGTGATATGTGCCTTTGCCGTGTCTTTTGCCGTTCCGGACATCTCCGATATAGTAACCGTTTTCGTATTCGATTCTTGTCATAGTGGCTCCTTTGGCGGTCCGATTTGTATAAACCGCGTTTAACATATTATATCGTAAAAACTAAGATAATACAACGCAAAAATTGCGACAATATAAATTTTATGTGCTCGCGGAAAAACTCAGACAGTTAATTGGAATTTTGCTTAATTGCGGTGTGCAGTTCAGAGTTAGTTCGATTTTTTAGACGACACCAATCTTCCACGCTCCCAAATCTCCGTTCTGGTTGTCCCGTCTTTGTAGTGCCAAATGCCCTCTTTGTCAAGAGAACTATATCGCCAGAAGCCTTCGTAGATATCGCCGTTTTTATAAAATCCTACGCCTTCGCCGTGATAGTCGCCGTCTTTGAACTCGCCGGCGTGTTTATCTCCGTAGCTCCAATACATTACGCCATAACCGTTTTGCATGTCGTTTGCCCATTCGCCGTCGTAGCGGTTTCCGCTAGCATAATACATTATACCGACGCCACAAAAGTCGCCGTTGACAAACTCCCCTTCATAGCGTGCGCCGTCGGTAAAGTAATACGTACCTTTGCCGTCCATTTTTCCGTCTTTCCATTCTCCGACGTACCAGTTGCCATTCGAGCAATATATTGTGCCTTTACCGCAAAATTTGTTGTTTTTGAGCTCGCCTTCATACCGCGTTCCGTCGGCGTAATAGCATATCCCAAAACCGTCGCGAGTATCGTCTTTCCACGCTCCTTTGTAGCTAATGCTACCGTTTGCCTTAAAGAACGAGCCTTGTCCGTTCCGGCGCCCGTTCAGCCATTCGCCTATATATTTTGAGCCGTCCGCTGAGTAATAGGCGCCATATCCGCAAAACTCGTCGTCTTTGAATTCGCCGTCATAAATAAACTCGCCGTCTGAACAATAATATGTACCGTAGCCGTTTGCCTTTCTGTCGACTATGTTGCCGACGTATTCTCCTTTATCGTAATCTATTCGCGCCATAACTGCCTCCTTTAATTATCGTTTTCGAGTACATCGTATCGTATCGTACAATAAAGGATACGTAATAAAGTGAGCGAACTCCTATAAAGCTCGAACGCTATGTTTATAAATGGAGGTTTTCTGTTGAGATTTTACTTTAATTGTATTATACTATTAAATAATACGATGTTCTAAAGAGGACTAACTTCCATGTACGATATATTCATATGCTATCGCGGAGAATCTGCTACGAGTCGTGAACTCGGGGAGAGAATATACAATGATGTATCCAAGGCTACCAATTATAGCGTTTTCTTCGCGCCCAAGTGTATAGGTAAGGGCGAAAACTTTAAGACGATAGTCCCGACGTTAATGAAAGACATAAAAGTGGTGCTTTTGCTTCTTGACAAAGACACCGACTTTTTCGGTCCGTGTTCGGGTGATGACGACGTTGTAAAGTTGGAGCTCGAGAGCGCCATCGACAATCCCGCAATACTGTTTTTACCGTTGTTCATCAACGGTTTCGATTTTGCGGATGCGGATTTGAGTTCGATATTCGAAGGCGAAAAACTCGAAGAAGCTCTTGAGCGGATAAAGCATATCAACGGCATTCCGTACACGGGAATGTATCATTTTTCCGTCGAAAAGGACCTTATTCCGATAATTGACCGTCTTTATAACGGCGGGGAAGCCATAAATAAGCTGTCCGAGAGGAGCGGTACGCGTTATTACGACGCTATCGCGCAAAGCGAACTGGATTTTTTGGCGTTACAGCAGAACATGATGTTCGAATACGATCAAGACGTGTTCGATAGAATACTGTCGAACAAAACGGATTTGACGGTTTTGGACATAGGTTGTAACAACGGATTGCAGACGATGAGGCGTTTCGGTTCGGACGCGAGAGTTAAGACGGTAGTCGGCGTCGACAGGGACGAGGCGTGTATTGCGGAAGCAAAGCAAAAGTATCCCGACGCGATTTTCGATGTAGTCAACGTCGAGGGGCGCGAATTCAAGACCAAGCTCAACTCGATATGTGCGGAAAACGGCATAAAAGGGTTTGACATAATAAACGTTTCGATGGTGATTTTGCACCTTGAACGTCCCGCGAGGTTTTTAACTCAAGTGCGGAGCCTTCTTAAGCCGGACGGAAAAATCTTTATAAGAGATATCGACGACGGAATCAACGTTGCGTACCCTGATCCCGACGGACGGTTTGCGCATTTGACCGAAATTTGCAAGTATTGCGATATGCTCGGGTTCAGGCACAGCGGACGACAGATATATTTTTATCTTAAAGAAGCGGGATTTTCGCGTGTAAAGCTTGAAAAGGCGGGACTCGACACTTCGAGTATGGATTTTGACGAGAAAGAAGCTTTATTCGACATATATTTCGGATATATTCCTACGGCGCTTGCGAAAACGGCGGAGAGACATCCGGACCTTTTAAGGGTTAGGCACGACATCGAATGGGTGAACGGGAATATCGAAATCGCATACGAAGAGTTTATGAAGAGCAGTTTTCTGTTCTCGCTCGGGTATATGATTTACACTGCGGAAAACGGCAACTGAGGTTAAAATGAAAGACATAAAATCATCGAGAGAAAAAATAAATTCCATTGATACACAAATGGCGGAGCTTTTTGAAAAACGCATGCAAATTGCAAAAGAGATAGCTCTGTACAAAAAAGAAAACGGGCTTAGCGTAAGAGATCTCGAAAGGGAAGCGCAAGTCGTTACTAAAAATTCCGAGCTTATTTCGTCGCCCGAAATCGTACCGTACTACAAAGACTTTATTCAAGCGACCATAGATGTTTCGTGCCGTTATCAAAATACGCTTTTCAGGAAAATGCGAGTAGCGTATTGCGGAATAGAGGGTGCGTTTGCGCACATTGCGTCAAAAAGAATGTTCCCGGAAGCGGAATACGTTGCGTTTTCCAACTTTTCCGATGCGTACAAAGCGACTGAAAGCGGTTCTTGCGACTGTGCGGTTTTGCCACTCGAAAACAGTTATGCCGGCGAGGTAGGCGAAGTAATGGACTTGATTTTTTCGGGCGATTTGAATATAAATCAAGTAATAGACGTGCCGGTCGTGCATAATTTGATAGGCCTAAAAGGCGCAAGTCGCGACGATATACAAGCGGTCGTAAGTCATCCGCAAGCGCTTATGCAGTGCGAAAAATACATTAAAGAGAGGGGCTACGAAAGTCGGGCATACTCGAACACCGCAATGGCTGCGGAATACGTAAAAGCCACAGGCGACAAGCATATAGCGGCTATAGCGTCTGACGAAACTGCCGATATTTTCGATTTGGAAATTATAGAAGAGCACGTCAACGATATGCCCAATAACACAACCCGTTTCGGGTCGTTTTCAAGGGAAAAGAACGTGCCGTTGTCAAACGGAAAAAGAGAGGACGAAAACTTCATTCTCGTATTCACCGTGCAAAACGAGTCCGGCGCGCTTGCGGGGGCGCTCAATATTATAGGCGCGCACGGATTTAATATGAGAAGTCTTCGTTCTCGTCCTATGAAAGGGCTTCAATGGAGTTATTATTTTTATATCGAAGCGGAAGGCAATATCAATACCGAAAACGGCAAAGATATGTTGACGGAGTTATCCGCGATGTGTGCAAAACTTAAGCTTGTCGGCAGTTATTTTACCGATAACGTTAAGTAATCAAAAATCGAAGCCCAAGGAGAAACCGTCATGAATATGGAATTTAAGAGAAAGCTTCCGACTCTCCAAGAGATAAAAGAGATGTATCCTATAGACGAAAATCTTTCGGAGGCGAAACGCGAAACCGTCGAAGCGTTGACGGCGATACTCGAGTCCAAAGACAACCGTCTGATATTGATTATCGGACCGTGTTCTGCCGACCGCGAAGACGCGGTTTTGGATTATATTTATCGTTTAAGAGGAGTGCAAGAGAAGGTATCCGAAAAGATTTTAATCGTTCCGCGCATATATACGAACAAACCGCGCACCACGGGTGACGGATACAAGGGAATGCTTCACCAACCCGACCCGAGAGCGGGCGAACATATGTTAAAAGGGCTCATAGCTATCCGCAAACTTCACATTAAGGCGATGAAAGAAACCGGTTTTTCTTGCGCGGACGAGATGCTTTATCCCGAAAACTACCAATATTTGTCGGATTTGCTTTCTTATGTCGCGGTAGGCGCAAGATCTGTCGAAAACCAATTTCATCGTTTAACCGCAAGCGGTTTGGACGTTCCTGTAGGAATGAAAAATCCCACGAGCGGAGATCTGTCCGTTATGATGAACTCCATTACGGCGGCGCAACATTCGCATTCTTTTGTGTATTCCGGTTGGGAAGTAAAATCCAAGGGCAACTATCTCGCGCACGCGATTTTGAGAGGTTCTGTCGACCGTAACGGCAGGACTATCCCCAATTATCATTACGAGGATCTTACAAGGCTCAGCGATCTTTATTTGGCGAGCGGACTCCGTAATCCCGCAGTAATAGTGGATGTCAATCACTCGAATTCCGGAAAGCGATTCGACCAGCAACCGAGAATTGCCAAAGAGATATTGCATAGCGCGTCTTGTTCGGAACCTATACGCGCGTTAGTCAAAGGGCTAATGATCGAGTCGTACATAGAGGACGGTTCTCAACCTACCGGCGGTACCGTTTACGGTCAGTCCATTACGGATCCGTGCCTCGGATGGACGGCGACCGAAAAACTTATATATGAGCTTGCGGATCGTCTGTAAGCAACGCTCGGGAGGTAAAAATGAACGTTCTTGTATTAAACGGTAGCCCCAAAGGCAAAAAGAGCGTAACTTTAAGTTATGTCAGGTACCTTGCCAAGGTGTTTGCGAAAGACAATTTTGAAATCCTCGACGTCGGTATGAAAATCAAGGCGTACGAAAGAGGCTTGAAGACCGAAGAATTGTTCGCTTGCGTTCAAAAAGCGGACTTCATATTGACGGCGTACCCCGTTTATACGTTTTTGGCGCCCGCGCAACTTCATAGATTTTTTGAGATAGCCAAGGAGTTTGGCGTGAGGTTTGACGGAAAGTATGTCGGTCAACTTACGACGTCCAAGAGGTTTTACGACGTTACGGCGCACGGCACGGTCAAAAAGATTTTGGCTGATTTCGGAGGAAAGTACGTTTCGGGACTGTCCGCGGATATGGAAGATTTGACTTCCGAGAAGGGGAGAAGCGAGCTCATCGAATGGTGGAAGCTCGTAAGGCATTTGACGGAACGCGATATTTATGAAAGCATTGAAGTTTCCGATGTCGAAATGCAGGCATACTCGCGTAAAATTGCCGACAATTCGGTTAAAGACGGCTCCAAGCGTGTGCTTATAGTAACCGACGCGGAACCCGAGAAAGACGGCTCGCTAAAAGCAATGATAGATGACGTTGTCGCGAACGGTAAGTACGTAACGGACGTTTTCAACCTCAACGATTTCGAGTTTAAATGCGGTTGCCTCGGTTGTCTTAAGTGTACGACGTCCGGGAAGTGCGCCGTGAGCGACGGTTTCGAGGAGCTTCTCAACAAAAAAATCAATACGTACGACGCCGTTTTGATGGCGTTTACAATAACGAATCACGCGCTTAGCGCAAAATTCAAAACATATTTCGATAGGCAATTCGTTAACGGTCATCGACCCGTAACCGCCGGAAAACCTACCGGATATATTGTTTCGGGAGAGCTTAGCAAAGAAGACGTACTCAAAACGTATCTCGACGCAAAATCCGCCGTCGGCGGTAACTATAACTGCGGAGTCGTGTCGGACGAATGTAATACAGAAGAGGATATACGCGCGCTTACTACGCGACTCGAATACGCTCTCGAAAACGGTTCGCCCGTCGAGCACAACTTTTACGAAGTCGGCGGTATGAAGATTTTCCGCGATATGATATGGATTATGCGTGGACTTATGAAAGCCGATTACGAGTTTTATAAACGCAACGGACTTATGGATTTCCCGCAAAAGAAACGCGGACAAATGATACTTATGAAATTCCTCGGAGCTCTTGTTTCGTCCGAAAAACTCAATAAGAGAATGCCTTCGATGATGTCGGACGGAATGCTTATGCCGTACGAGAACATAATAAAGAAGGCGCAATCTATAGAATAATACGGGTTACTCTAAATTTTATTACGGGAACCCAAACAGGAGAAATATATGCACAAGGCAACAATAATAGCGGTAGCCGGGAAAGGCGGTGTAGGCAAGACGAGTTTGGCGGCGACCATCGTCAGAACGCTCGTTGAGCGTTACGGCGACAAAAAGATTTTGGCAATAGACGCAGACCCTGCCGTAGGGCTTTCGACGGCTCTCGGAATAGAGGTAACCACCACCGTCGACGACATCAGAAAGAGTATAATCGAAAACGTCGAGGACGGCAACAACCGTCAAGCGATAGAGCTTTTGAACGAGGCGAGATTCCGCATATTCGACGCAATGGTCGAAACTGACGGATACGCGTTCATAGCCGTGGGACGCCCGGAGAGTGCGGGGTGTTACTGCAAGATCAACTCGTATCTCAAAGCGGTTATAGGTATACTTTCGGAGGAGTTCGACTACGTGGTCATCGACGGCGAAGCGGGAATCGAGCAAATCAACCGTCGCGTTATGGAATCGGTTACCCACCTAATTCTCGTTACAGACCAATCCAAAAAGGGCAGGGACGTATGTCGCACGATAAAGTCGGTTGCGGACGAACTCGTAATGTACGAGCGCATAGGGATTATAGTCAACAGAGTTACCGACGAAGAAACCGTAAAATCACTCGATTACGGCGGAGTGCCGTTGCTTGCGACAATCGGTAACGATACTTCTCTTGCCGATTTCGATTTGCGCGGAGAAAGCGTATTCGACTTGCCCGCGGAATCCGTCGTCGTAAACGGCGTGCGTAGCGCGCTTAAAGCGTTCGACATAATCGAGGATTAGAATGATTAGCATTTTCGATAAAGAAATTACCGAGTTAAAAGCACTTTTTTCGGGAAAGCCGGTAAGGGAGTATGCGTACGACCCAAAAAAGGCGTTGCCCGTAAGCGAGTACGGCGAACTCGTGCTTGCGAGGGACTCCGCGTTCGAGCTCGGAGGAAGCGATAAACCCTGCACAGGCGCAACCGTCGCAACCGACACTCTTCCCGTCGAAAACAAAGTTATAGTCGTCGGTAAAGAGCTCTCGGAGATAAAAGGCGACGCGAACTATGCGCGGTTCGTAATCATCGGACTCAGTCGTAGCCCCGAAGACGAGCAGGGGATATTCGATCTCGTCAAGTCGCTCGAATACGCAAAGTACAAGGAAAACGTTGCGGGATTTATGTCGAGGAGCTCGGCTTTCACCCATAGGGAGCAAGTTAGGGTGAGTAAAACCGCTATAAAATCGGGATTGAGTTTTGAAAAGCTCGGCGATACCGCGATAAACGGGTACTTAAAGCGCGAGGCGGTCAAGGCGGTAACCGTCATATACGTGGCGGACGCGGACGTCGATTTTGACGAACTCGGCCGTATAGCCGGGCGCACGAGAGAGATTATAAGCGCGTTCAATCACATTCTCGACAACGCTCTCGTCGACTGTGCGCACTGTTCGTTAAAAGAGATATGCGACGAGGTAGACGGAATGAAGGAAGCCCATTTGAGGCGAAACGGGAACCGAAATCGCTAAAATTCGAGTTGTTGCCGATATGGTTTATATATTAGAATTAACATAAAGGTATATTAAAATCTATATAGACAAAAGGGATAAATTGTGATAGAATATTCCAAAGAAATCACTTGACGCAGAGGAGAGCGTAATGAGAGATCTCAAACACTTAATTTATTTTGAAAACCTTTTGCAGGAAGCCAACAACGATTTGGTTCGCAAAGCGGTTGACGAGGACGGTAAACTTGCTCTCGGGTACACTTGCTATCACGTGCCCGAGGTTCTTTTAAACCTCGACAACTGTTTTAGCGTAAGGTTGCGCGCACCGCGTACCGGGTCGATGGACATCGCCACTTACTATATGAGTCCGTTCATTTGCGGATTCGCCAAGGCGTTGCTCGAAAGAGGAATCGAGGGCGGATATCACTTTTTATCCGCGTTGTTTGCGGGTGAAACTTGTAGCGAAATGAACCGCGCGATAGAGCATTTCGAGCTCTTAAAGCTTGTGGACAACGACAAGTTTTTCGTCAGCATTTTCGATATGCCGTTCAAGACCGACGAGCATTGTGTCGAAAGTTACGCAAATCAAATGCGTATAAGGATACTCGAGCCTCTTGAAAAGAACTACGGCGTTGACACGTCGGACGAGCAAATTCGCAAAGCCGTCGAACTCCATAACAGAGTTTGTCGCGCGATTACGGCTATCGGCGAATTCCGTAAGGAAGAAAATCCGCGCATAACGAGTTACGAGTTCCACGTATTGTGCGTTGCGTCGTACTGCTGTCCGAAGTATCTTATCGTCGATAAACTCGAGGAAACTTTGGAAGAGCTCAAAAACCGTCAACCGGACGAGAAAAAGCCTTTCCGCGCAAAGATTGTGGTCGTCGGTAGCGAAATGGACGATCCCGATTTTACCAAGCTCATCGAAGACTCCGGAGCATACGTGGCGGCGGACAGATACTGTTTCGGATCGCTTCCCGGCAGAGAGGAGATTATTCTTAACGAGGAAGAGGATGTCTTAATCCAAGTTTGCCGTCATTATATGAAGACGTCGCAGTGCCCGAGGTATATGGAGCACGCAAAAGTCGACGGCAGACGCGATTACGTCAAAAAGCTTGTCGAGGATTACAATGCGGACGGAGTAGTTTACGAGCAATTAAAATTCTGCGAGTTTTGGGGTTACGAAAGGGCGCTTGCCTCGTATATTATGGTCAACGAACTCGGTATCCCCGCGATAGCAATCGACCGTCAATACACGGCGAGCGCGTCGGGACAGCTCCGTACAAGGTTACAGGCGTTTGTGGAAAGTCTGGAAATCAAAAATATCCGTAAAGCTAAAAATCAAAAGTGAGGCTGACTATGGCAAAAAAGAAATATGGCGGATACAAAAATTTACACGAGGACAAGACGGGCTTGTTAAAGCACCGCGAGTGGCGCGGACTTAAAGACACTCTCGTCGATTATTACAGGTGGCTTGTTACATGGAAAGATATGATAGTCATGGTACTCAAAAATCCCGTAGCGGTAGTTAAGGGACTTTGGAAGTATCGTTGGATGACGACGTATCTTACTACTCCCGCATTCATCGACAGGCACACCGAAGGGCTCAGAGGACCGCAACTCCTCATGACGCACCTTCACTTCAATATGATAGTCAAGCACGCCACGGATACTATTCTTACGGCGTTCGAGGCGGACGAAACGTTGTTCCCGAACAACAAAAAGAGCAAGAAACTCGTTTGCATAGACGAGCTTATCCCCGTCGAGTTTATAGCGGGCTTCCCGAACCTCAAAGCATATCCCATGCAGACGATGCCCATATTCCTTTCGAGTATGGTCGACCAACTCGTCGTGCCCCCGTACCTTGACGCGATAGAGGGTTTCGGCGTACCGTCGGACGTATGTCCTCTTCCGAGTGCGGAAGCGGGCGTCGCGGTCGAGGGCGATTATCCGAGGCTCGGCAAATGTATGATAACCTGCAATATGCCTTGCGACGGTTCGATAATGACCAACACCATTCAAGACAGGTATTTCAGACTTCCGACTCACGTCTATAACGTACCTCTCCGCTATAACGGCGAGGACGTCCAAAAGTACGCCGTGGAAGAGATAAAAGCGATGATAGCGTTTATCGAAAAAGAAACCGGCGAAAAGTGGGATTGGGACGCGTTTATAAAGGCTCTCGAAAACTACAACAAGCAACTCGATTACGAACTTCAAAAGTGGGAAGTCAACAAAACCGCATACCCGCAGATGACGGGCGCGACGTTCTGGCTGTATAGGCTTTACTACTACCATTTGTCCGGAGGATTCGATAATAGGTTCCTGAAAGTCGACAAAAAGGTAAACAAAATAATGCTTAAGGCGTATGAGAAGAAAACGCCCGCAAGCAGAGAAATGCGTCACCGTGCAATCGTTTGGAGCTGTCCCGCGAACTACTATACGAGTTTTGCCAACTGGCTCGAGAACTGCTGGGGCATAAACGTCGTAATGGATATGGAAACGATGATATCGTATCTCAAATTCCGTACGGATACGCACGAACACGCTCTCGAAGACCTCGCGAAGACTTATCAGCGCGCGACTATGCGTAAGCACACCAAGGGCGGTTACAAGAACGTTTTGGACGAGTGCTGGCGTATAGCCGAAGAATACAACGTCGATACGATAATAATGTACGATCAAATTTCTTGCAAGGGAATGGACGGTCTGTGCGGTATATTCGACGATCAGGCGCGAGAGCGCGGATACAACTTCATATGGGTACAACAAGACCTTATGGACAGCCGTACGATATCTCGTCGCGATATGCGCGAGCAGGTCAACAAATACATGACGGCGGTTTTGCAAGAGAAACCGCTTGACGAAAGTCTTATGGACTTTGACGATACCGAAGCTTGGTAAAATAAATAAACATATAGGAGAACGCGATGAAATATTTTGGCGGATGCGACGTAGGTTCGACCTACACTAAGGCGGTTATAGTAGACGAAAACGGCAAAATGCTTGCCGATACCACGATTAAGAGCAAGATAAACGCGGCTCTTTCGGCTGACGCTGCGATGGCGGAAGTCGTGGCGGCGGTGCCGGAGCTCAACGGCGACGTTAAGAATTTAACATATCTTGTCGGCACGGGTTACGGAAGGAACAAGGTAGCCACGGCGGACGAAAACATATCGGAAATATCCTGTCACGCGATGGGCGTACACGTTACCGCGCCCGAGGTAAAAGCGATAATAGATATAGGCGGACAGGACATAAAGGGTATAGCAATAGATACCGACGGTACGGTCAAAAACTTTGCGATGAACGATAAATGCGCGGCTGGTACGGGCAGATTCTTCGAGGCGATGGCAAGGTCGTTCGAGATGTCTTTGAGCGATTTTTCCAAGCTCTCGTTAAAGGCTAAAAACGTCATACCGATTTCGGCGCAATGCACGGTATTTGCGGAGTCCGAAGTAGTATCCTTGGTAGGCGAGGGCAAGCCCATGGACGAAATCGCCGCCGGCATAGAGATGTCCGTTGCCAAGAGGTGCTTTGTAATGGCAAAAAAAGCAGGCGCTACCGACTGCATAACGCTTACGGGCGGTTGCGCAAAGAATGACGGATTAAAGCAAGCAATCGAACAAGTTCTCAAAATAAAAGTTATCGAACTCAAGACCGATCCGCAACTTATGGGGGCTTTAGGAGCCGCCGAGTACGCGAGAGTAAAAGGTCTTGCTAAGGCATAGGAGGCGTTATGACTGTTACGGCATTATCGGCGACATTGAGCGGAGGCGCGATCGCAGGGATAGTTATCGGCGCGATAGTGGGTTTCGTATTGCTCTTTTTTGCACTGACGTTTACGCTATATTGGTTCAACGTAGATATGAAATTTATGCGTTGGTTCTATAAAAAGATGCAAAAGCACTACGA
>CAYZOJ010000049.1:0-11902 GCA_964480195.1 uncultured Christensenellaceae bacterium
CAAAAGTTTGCGTTTTTCGACCGAGTGATACCCGTTAAAAGCGGTATCATTAGGGAATGAAGAAAGTCGAAATCATCAAGTACGCCGTGTACTTTGTTTTGTTAACGTTTTTGCACTATACGGAGTCGATAATCGGCATAAGCGCGTTTTCGATTGCCTTCTTTTTCGGACTTGTCTATAATCGGAGCAATCTTCTTGCACTCGCACCGCTCTATGTCGCTTCCGCAGTGATTGTCGATTTCGGCTGGCAGTCCGCAGTCGTTGCGGTAATTCCGCCGATTGTCGCGTCGCTTGCGCTTTTTATTCACTATAAACTTCGCAAAAAACTTTCCGTTCCCGCAGTAACCGCGTATGCGGTAGTTTCCGCGTTACCGAGTATAGCGTTTTCTTTGGGTTCGATAGGGGAAGTTATAGCGTTCTCGGTCGGCACGCTGTTGATAATCCCGTTGACTTACGTATTTATATCCGTTCAATATCTCGTTTTGGTAAAAAAATTCGCGTTCAAAATAACGTACGGCGAGTTCTTTTCGATTATAGTCGCGCTCGTTATTACGGGCGCCGGACTGTCTGTCCCGAGTATTAAAGGCGTCAAAGTGTTTTACGCGGTGATGACTTTTGCCGTACTTATTGCCGTTTTCGCGGGGCGAGGCACGGGGATTACTGTGGCTCTTGCGTTGGGACTCGGAGGAAGCTTCGGCGGTGGAGTCGAGGCGCTGGCACTTTCCGCGTTATACGGCGGGGCGATAGCGTGCTTTAATCCGAGTTTCGGATACGCGGGCGGTATTTTGGCGCTTGCGTTGAACGCTCTCGGTATAGCCCTCGGGCTTGTCGAAGGGGAGTTTTACGCGCTTGTCGCGCCTGCCGTCGGAATCATTCTTTCGATTATCGTTCCGAGCGCGGTAAAACGTAAAATCACATCTCTCCGTAACGGAGCGGGCGACGGGCTGACGCGTTCGATAATAAACAAAAACAGGGCGGAAACCGCCCTTAAAATAGAGTGCCTCGGCACGGCTCTTAAAGAAATGAGCTCGGCAATCGTCCCCGATTCTTCGCGTCCGGAAGCCGATCCCGAGGAAATCGCCGTTACGGTATCCGCAAAGTGTTGCGGAAGCTGTCCTATGCTCGAAAGTTGCAAACAAGCCCTCGGCGGAAACCCGACTGAAGTCGCACTCAAGGAGTTGACCGAATCGGCTATCGCGTCGGGGCGCGCAAGTATACTCGACGCCTCTCCGTTTTTGTCGTCGCGTTGTAGGCGGTTAAACGGTATCATTACGGCTACCAACGAAGCTATCGCTAAAGTCATGCGAAAAACGGCGGAGTCGGAAGCTTTCGACGAGGATAAAAAACTCTTAAAGGAGCAAGTTGAGGGGCTTGCGGAAGTGCTTGACGGGATTTCTCAAGAGATAGCGGAGCCTCTTACATATAATAAATCGCTCGAACGCGGTATTAGGGACGCATTCAATTCTCGGAGCGTGGCGGTAAGCGACGTCTGCGTTACGGGGGAAAGGGTATCGTTTACCGTCTGCGAACAGGACGCGCAAAAGCCCAAAATCCTCGAAATTTTAGCGTCGGTTATCGGTAAACCGATGCGTCTTGCGTCGACGGTCCCGACAGTCAACGGCAAGGCAGATTTGTTTTTTGAGCCTGCTCCGAGATATCGAATCGCGTATGGCGAAAGGGTCGTTTCTGCGTCGGACGACGGTTGCGGAGATAAAGAAACCGTAATTAAACTCGGGACCGACAAAGCCATGGTGGTCCTATCCGACGGAATGGGGCACGGCAGGGACGCGGACGAGAACAGCTCACGCGCGGTAAAACTCATTTCGAGTTTTTATAAAGCGGGACTCGATCACGCAACGGTGCTAAAAAGCGTCGCGCGACTTATGAAGCTCGGAGCAAAAGAAGAGTTCAACGCCGTCGACATTGCCGTCATCGACGTGTTTACGGGCGAAACCGACATTATCAAGCAAGGCGCTCGCGAAAGCTATCTTGTGAATAAAGGCGAAGTTTCCGTAATAGGTCGCGGAAGTTTGCCTCTCGGGATAGTGGAAGAAGCGGTGCCGTTTACGGAAACGATTACTCTCGGGAGAGAATCGTTTCTCGTCCTCGTATCCGACGGAATTGCCGACGTAATAGGGAGCGACGGGATGACGGAGTTACTAAGTTCTCTCGATACCAGAAATCCCGACGACGTTGCGGGCGCGGTAATGGATAACGCAATGCGCATCGCGGGAGATGAACGCGACGACGCCAGCGTAATAGTCGTAAGACTGTTTTAGTCCGTAGGGATTTACTTTATCAACGCCTTTTGTTAAGCGGTTACTTCCGTATTGCCCTTGATTTAGAGCGTAGCCTATGTTAAAATATTAAAAGCGAACGCATAAGAAAACGGATACGGGAAGCGGATATGCTAAAGATTATAACGTCAAATACGACAAATACCGCTATGGACGCGGTTATAGATAAAATAAAAGAGCCTGTTGACGGCACGTTGCGCGACGTCGTAATAGTCCCCGACGCATACACGCTTACGGCGGAAAAATACGTTCTCGAACGCCTCGGACTCAAAGGTTCTATGCGTATAGAGGTCGTTTCGTTTTCGCGCTTAGCGTACAAGGCACTCGGTAGCGATGTCGGCAAGGTCCTCAGTAAAGAAGGCGCGGTACTGATACTAAAAAAGGTTATCTCCGCGCATGTAGACGAGCTTGTTCATTACCGTAAAGTTGCCGAAACGCCGGGGTTTGCGGGGGAAATCTATGCCGTAATCGCGTCAATTCGCAACAACGGAGTTGCCGTCGACGCCCTCGAAGAGGCTACAAATGCCCTCGACGGAGGCACCAAAACCAAAAACGCGGACATCGTGTTACTGTATCGTGAGTACCTCAAAGCCATAGAAGCGTACTCGGACAGCACGACGAGGCTTGAAGCGTTTATCGAACTTATTCCGCAGTCGGAAAAGCTCAAAAATTCGCGATACTTCATTTTCGGTTTCGATTCTTTATCTAAAAAGCAAAGCGACATTATTATATCTCTTTCCGCCGTTTCGGACGTCGTTATCGGACTTGCAAACACGAATAACGGGAATAACGCCGAACTTTACCCGAGCGATCTCGTAACAAGGCTTATGGATTCCGCAAACGAAGCGGGGGTCGAGTGCGACGCTTCCGAAAGGAAAAAGGAGTTTATAGAAGAACCTTTCGAAACGCTCAATACCGCTATGTTTTCCATGATAGGCGGTAAAAAAGCGTCGGTCGGTAACGACAAGATAAGATTGTTTGCGGAGCGCAATATTTACGCCGAATACAATGCCGTCGCCCACGAAATATCAAGACTTGTACGGAGAGAGGGTTATCGTTATAAGGATATAGCGATAGTCGATTGCAATTCCGCGCACGCGACCGAACGCGCGGAGATATTCGACCGTTATCGTATACCGTATTTTGCCGATAAAAGGTATCCGCTTGCGGGCACGCTTCCCGCAAAATACATTTTGTCTGCGGTGAACGCCGTAAGATACGGATATCGCAAGGATAAAGTTTTTGCGTTAATTAAAAATCCGTTGTTCGGGTTCGACAAGAATACGACCGACGAGTTTGAAAATTACGTCCTCAGAGAGAACGTCAACTTTAACGATTTTTCGGAGCCGTTCGAGGGCGAAGCCTTAGCATACGAGCCATTACGCGCCCGCCTTATGAGTGCTACGGACGGATTCCGTCGCGCACGTACGGTGTCGGAGTTCGCGACTCACGCAAAAGAGCTTTTGGGCGGAGAAACCGCCGAGCTTTTGGCTGTAGCGGTCGAGGGCGCCGAAGAAAATATAGTCAAAAGCAATCTTAAAGCTCTCGAACGCCTTGTGGCTGTACTCGACGAGTACGTCGCGTTGATAGGCGACGAAAAGGAAACTCCTCAAGATTTTGCAAGGACTCTCGAAGCCTCTTGCGTTGCCGAAGAAATAGCGTTGATTCCGCGATTTGCCGACGCCGTTTATATCGGACGTCTTCGCGAAGGTTTCATAATAAGACCTAAGGCGTTATTCGTTCTTAACGCGACTGCGGACCTTTTGCCGAGCACACCCTCGTATAAAGCGATTCTGTCGGCGGCGGACGTGGACAGAATGCAGGAAGCGGGCGTAAGGCTCTATCCTACCCCGACGGACAGAATGCGTGAAGAGCTGTTCTGCGTAATAGATCTTGTAACGAAAGCCCAAAAACTTTACTTCGGATATCCCGAATGTGAGCCTTCGGGAACCGAAAACAGACCGTCGTTGGCAATTACGGAAACGAAGCGCCTTGTCGGCGTTAAAATCGGCTCGTTGGAAGACGAGTTCTCGCTCGGAAAAGTTAATTCGAAAGAAGCTTTGGAAGACGTCGTCGTAACTCCCGAGAACGCATTTTTTACCTATCTTGCGTATCGCGGAGATAAGTCGAACGGCTGGTGTACGAAACTTTACGAGTCTTTGTCGCCCGCAGAAAAAGCCATAGCCGACGGCTATGAAGAGCGCGGGGAAACGGTTAGGGTTCCTTTGAAATCGAGTTTGAAAAGAGGCAACGGCTATGTTACCAAGGTATCTCAGCTCGAAAGTTATTTCCGTTGTCCGTACGGGCACTATCTCCAATACGGATTAAGGCTGAAAGAGCGCGACGACGGAACGGTACGCCCGGCAAGAGTGGGCGATCTTATACACGAGTGTCTTGAAAAATATTTCAGAGCGACCCTCGGAAGACTTCGCACTATGAGCGAAAGCGAGCGTTCGGAATGCGCTATCGTTGCCGTTAAGGAGGTATTCGACTCGAATCCCGAGGCATTAAGACTCAAAAAGAGCGCGACGGGCGCGCATACCGTTTCGAAATTGAGAACGGAAAGCATCCGCGTTATCGGGAAATTGACGGAGAATCTTCTTAAAGGCGAGTTCGAGCCGATGGGTGTTGAACTTGAATTCGGCAGAAGCATAAACGCGATACCGCCATTGGAGATAGAAACCGAGTTCGGCAAAGTTGCTTTACGCGGAAAAATCGACCGTGTGGATAGGTATAAAGATAAAGTTGCCGTCATTGACTACAAGACGGGAAGGGAAGAGGGACATATATCCGAACTCTATTACGGCAAAAAGTTACAGCTGTACATATATCTCAAAGCGGTTTCCGAGCATTTCGGGCTCGAGCCGGCGGGCGCGTTGTACGTTCCGGTGCGTACGGGATACAATACGGACGAAGACCTTAAACTCATAGGGCAGATAACTTTAGACGAAGACGTCGTTGACGCCTTCGAGAGAGGACTTGTTCAAAAGGCGCGTTCGAGTGGAAGTACCGAGTCCGAGGTATTGGCTCTTAAACTCAAATATAAAGGCGACGAAGTTACGGTTACTCCGTCTACGGGTGCGGTGAATGCCGAAAAAATGCAAAATGCCTTGCAGTATGCAACGCTTGTCGCGTCGCGGGCATTGAACGAAATCGCCGACGGAAATATCGCGCGTTCTCCGCTCGGGGATATGTGCGAACATTGTTCGTTTTTAGAAGTGTGCGGTGGCGCGAAAGAAGAAAACATCCGTTTGGTCAGTCGTTCGGCGCGACCTTATCTTGACGGAGAAGAAGGGGATGACGGCAATGGCTGAGTTAAATTGGAAAGCGAGCGGACAGGATAAAGCTCTTGAGTTTATAAATAAGAACATACTCGTATCGGCGTCTGCCGGAAGCGGTAAGACCACGGTAATGGTCGAAAAAATATTCCGCTATCTCAAAACGGGTTCGATAACTCGTCTTATCGTCATAACGTTTACGCGCGCAAGCGCCGCGGATATGAAAGAAAAGCTGACGCAGAAACTCTCTTCCGCCATACGTAACGGGGACGAGTACGCCGAGCATTACAAAAAACAGTTGCGTGCGTTGCCCATGGCGTATATCGGCACGATAGACTCGATTTGCCAAGAGATATACAAACGTTGGTTCGAAGATATCGGCGGTAGCCCCGATTTCGGCGTGCTTGAAGACACGGAAGCCGACGCCTTACGCGCGCAAGCCATACGTTCGATTGCGGAAGAGCTCATAGCCAAGGAAGACGCGGATTTTAAGGACCTCGAAGAAAAATACAGTCAAAAACGCGGACTCGAGCCCTTATACAAAGCGACCGAAAAGATAATGCGGTTTGCGGATACGCAAGAGGATTCCGAAGGGTTCCTCGATATGGCGGAGCGCATGGCGGACATGCCTCTCGAAGGCTCTCCTGCGCTTAAATGGCTCGCGGAATATTATAGGAAGCGCTTGGCGACTTATCATAAATGTGCCGAAGATTTTTTGGCGGAGGCAAAAAAGCAAGGTTTTACCAAACTTGAAGCTACTGCCGAAACGACGGAAGACTATATTTTTACGCTGGTTCACGCCGAAGATATGCCGTTATTTTATCGAGTGGCGGAGCCGTTCAGCGTAAGAAAACCGACTTGCTCAAAAAAAGAAAAGCCTGAAGTCGTGATGTTTTACGATGAGTTCGGAGCTTTCCTGAAAGAGTTCAAAGAGTTTCTCAAAGAAATGCGAGAGATAGCGGGCGATTTCGACGTTACGATAAGACGCGACAGTCAAGCCAAAAACACCGCACAAAAGCTTATAGCGTTTGTCAAGATGTGTTCGGCGCGTTATGCGGAACTCAAAAAGGACGAAGGCAAAGTCGATTTTGCCGACCTCGAGCGCAACGCCCTTGCGATAGTCAAAAACGATGAGCGCGCCAAAGAGCTTGCCGACGGCACCGATTATATTTTCCTTGACGAGTATCAAGACACCAACAGACTGCAGGAAGCCATAATTTCGCGTATCGAGCGCGGTAACCTCTTTATGGTCGGCGACGTCAAGCAAGCGATATACGGGTTCCGTTCGGCGGAAGCGGATATCTTTTTGGAAAGATACAGTAACTATAAGGACGGAGAGGCGGGCAAGAACGTGCCTCTTAACACGAACTTCCGTAGCGAGCAGAGGATTTTGAGTTTTATCGACGCGGTATTCTCGAACGTAATGACGTACGATTTCGGCGGTATCGACTATTTGCACGATTCGTTGTTCGGTAAAGCGGGTATTCCTTTCAAAGTTACCGATAATTCCCCCGCAACGGAAATAGCCTTATTTAAGGGCGGACCGCAGGAAAAAGTCGAGCCCCCGCAAGTCTATTCCGTAAAGTACGGGGCGACAAAAGTCAAACAAGAGAATCCCGAATGCAGATATATAGCGTCCAAAATCTCCGAAATGGTAGGTAAGCGCACGCTGTACGATAGAAAAACGAGCACGGAAAGACCTATTACATACTCGGATATTGCGATTCTCGTAAGACAACGTACCGGCGCGGACGAGTTGTTGCGTGCACTTGAAGAATACGGAATACCTTACGACGGTAGCGATATGAACGTTGTAGGCGAAACGCGCGACATAAGCGACATAGACGCCTTGCTGAGGGTGATGGATAATTCCGAACAAGATTACGCCTTGACGACGGCGATGCTTTCGTATTTCGGCGGATTCGACGAGTCCGAACTTGTCGAGATTCGTTCTGCAGTGCCGTCGGAAGATTTCTTCTATAAAGCTGTCCGTGCGTATGACGGACGACTTAAATCCAAGATAGACGCGTTTTACGCGCTTGTCGAAAAGTACGCGCGCCTTGCGCCTCTATGCGACGTGGCGACGTTGATACGTAGGATAGGCGGTGAGAGCGGATTTATTTCGTATCTCTTTTCGGGCGGGGAATACGACAGAATAGAGATATTCAATTCGTACGTCAAATTCTTGGAAGACAAGACGTATGCTAAAAACTTACCCGACTACCTTGCGTACAAATCCGATAATCCCGAACTTTCGGTACCTCGCACGTCGGGGACTCAGGATAAAGTCAGCGTTTTGACTATGCATAAGAGCAAGGGACTCGAATTTCCCGTCGTGTTTATGGCGGGTTGCGCTCGAAGAATGAGGGGAGTGTCGTCTTTCGATAACGTCAGCACCGACTCTCAACTCGGAGTAGCGGTTGCGTATTTTGACGAAGAGGAAAACGCCTCCGGCAAGAGTTTTACCCGCGTGGCTTTCGATAAACGAGCCGACGTCAAATGCCGTTTGGAAGAGGCAAGGATTATGTACGTAGCGATGACGCGCGCAAAATACTACTTGTACATTACGGGGTTCGAAAAGAAATCGGAGCTGAAACAAATAACCGATCCCGCCAACGCCGAATCGTATATGGATTGGTTGCGCTTGTCCGCAGATAACTCGCAAGAGGTAAAAGACGCGTTTGTATACGATCCGTGGATAGTTCCTCCGCCTTTGGCGCAAAAGGAACGCGCGGTTTTACCCGATATACCTAAATGCGAAATAGAATACATTGATTACGAATATAAAGAGAGTACCGCACTCGGCACCAAGTATTCCGTTACCGCGCTTAATGCGACCGAAGAACGCGAACAAAACGAGTATATTGAGAGTTTGGGTGCCCAAGACACGCAAAAAGGTATCGCTTATCACAAAGTTATGGAACTTATCGACTTCAATTTGCGTACCTTAGACGAAGTCAGAGCGTTTGTTATTGAACTCGAAAGGAAAGGAGTTATCCCCGGAAACGAAGTTTCTCCCGAAACGGTTATGAAAGCTTTGCGACATCCGATATTCGAGCTTGCCCGCAAGTCGAGGTGTTTGAGAGAGCAGGAGTTTATATATTACGCACCCGCGTCCGAAGTGCTTGACGGATACCAAACGCAAGATCGTACCCTCGTACAAGGTGTTATGGACTTGGTAATAGAGGGCGACCGCACGGTGCTTGTCGACTATAAAGTATCCGGCTCCCCCGTGCCCGCATTGCGCGAACGCTACCGCACGCAAATAGAACTTTACGCAAAAGCGTACGAGGCTATTACGGGTAAAGCGCCCGACGTCAAAGCCGTCTTCGTCTTGAATCGCGCGGAATATATCGAGTTTTAAGGCGCCCGACGGTATAAAAAAAGTAAATAACTTAAATTTTTTAATATATAATATAAATAAATTAAAAAAAGGGGTTGCAAAAAATTGCTATTGCCTTTATAATTAAAGCAATATACATCCAGTAGGAGCGGATTTATGGAAATAGTAAATCAAATCAAATCGTTTTTGTTCTCCGAAAGCTTGGACTTTCTTAACCTCGGCGCAGAGTTGAGCCCCGCCGTCTATATCATGGCGATCGGCGCGATACTCGTACTTGTCGCGTTCTTCATCGCTCTCGGCATTAAGTCCGGAAGCAAAGTCAACAAGTTCCGCAAGCACCTCGACGATACCGTCGCGTACGTCAATGCAGGCGAAGATATCGACGAAACCAATGTCGAAGGTCTTAACGCTCGTATACAAGACGCGAGAATGCCTCGTTCGGTTGCAAAGGGCTGGGGCAACTTCCTCGATCAACAGGTAGGTTATCCTTCCGATTACATCGCGGAAAAAGACGTGGTCGGCGATCGCAAGAGTTGCAGTTTCAAAGCCGGCAAATGCTTCTACCATTTGATTTCGTGGATTGTCATTCTTGTTTGCGCAGGTCTTGCCGCGATATGCCATCTCGATATAATCGAAGCTACCGATTGGTCCACCGCTCAGAGTGTTGCCGACGGTGTTAAGTTCGTACTTCCCGTACTCGGTATGGTTGTCGTTCCGCTTATCGTTTACGTCATCTTCAGCGCATTCCTCGGACTTGCAGCTCGCAACCAGTACAAGAAGACGGTTAAATCTTTCCGTAAATTCCAAGACGCCATCGACGGTAAAGTCGTAATCTTCCGTGAACCGCAAGACGAATTCATCGCGGAAAATATCGACGAAATCAACTCCGCTATCGACGAAATTCTTGCCAACAAGCTCGGCGACAGCGAAATCATCGACATCGTTACCACTCCCGCGATTTCGGAAGAAAACGTTGTTGAAGAAGTCGAAGAGATTCCCGAGGCTCCCGCGCCCGTTGTCGAAGAACCGACCGTAAAAGCAGAAGTCGCAGCCGAAGTCGCTCCCGCGCCCGCACCTGCACCTATGACGGAAGAAGAAAGACAATCTCAATTCGTAGAACTTGTCAGAATAGTTGACAGATTGTCCAAAGACCCCGCAGCGACCGAGCAAGACGTTATAGACCTTGCCGTATATCTTGACGAAGTAAAAGAAAGCGGACTTTATAACGGAGCCGAAGAGCAAGAAATCCTCGATATCTGCTTGAACGCGCTTACCGGCATTTACGATGAAAGATACGCAAAATAAGTAGAGTTACACAAAACAAAAAAGCAAACGAGAAATCGTTTGCTTTTTTTATTGCCTAAGATGGGTTTAGCGTTGAGAGGTAAAATTAATTTCTGTCGAGTATTTTGTCGAGCTCTGCTTTAAGATCTCGTTTAACGCCGTCGAGGTTTCTTGCGATTTCCGCTTTATGGGATTCGAACATATTGTTGCCCTTGGTGTCGATAGAAACGACGAGGGGACCGAGGGCTTCGCACTCGCATACCCAAAACGCTTCCGGCATTCCGAGGTCTTGCCATTCGACGGTTTTAATGCGTTTTACGGAGTTTGCCGCAACGACTGCGCAACCGCCCGGGAACACGCAATGTACCACGCCGTGCTTTACGCAAGCCTCAGCGGTGGCATTACCCATACCGCCTTTGCCTATAATCATACGAACGCCGGTTTTTTCGATAAACTCAGCCTCCATTTTTTCCATACGCATACTGGTAGTCGGTCCGATTGCCACCATTTGAAAACCGTCGTCCGACGGGCGGACGATGGGACCCGCATGGAATATTGCGCCGTCTTTAAGGTTGGTTTCGGGAGTGGCGCCCGAAAGCAGTCTTTCGTGTCCCGCGTCCCTACAAGTAGCAAAAGTGCCCGAGAGGTAAATTACGTCGCCTACGTTCAAACTCTCTACGTCTTGCGCGGAGAGGGGTGTCTTCAAAATTTTCATAGTTCGATACCTCCGTGAGAAGGAGAATACGCATTCAAATCTTTATCGAATACGACGGTTCCGCGTCTATGCGCCCAGCAACCGAAAGCGACGGCTACTCCGAGCGCGGAGGGGTGATGCGCCATAGCTTCGACGTTTACTTTGAGGACGGTGGTATTACCGCCCATACCTTGCGCGCCGACGTCGGTACGGTTGAGAGCCTTTTCGAGGGCGTTTTCAAACTCGGCAATAGTCGGGTCGGGGTTAGACGTGTCGAGAGGGCGGAGCGAGGCTTTTTTGGCAAGCTTCGCACTCGTTGCCATACACGTTCCGATTCCGACGCCTACAACGAGGGGCGGGCAAGCATTTATTCCCTTTTCCGTTACGGCTTTTATTACGAAATCGGTAACTCCGTCATACCCGTACGCGGGAGGCAAAACCTCTGCGCGACCCGGGAGCGAACAGCCACCGCCCGCCATATATACGTCGAGCGTGAGGCTGTCGCCTTGGATGATTTCGTACTCGAAATACGGAAGGCGGGCGCCTACGTTGTCACCCGTGTTTATTTCCTTAAACGGTTCGACGGCGTTGGGACGGAGTGGCGTTTCTGCCGTCGCGATTTTAACCGATTCGCGCAAACAGGGTTCCAAAACGTCGATAAGAGGGAACCTTGAACCGACTTTTATGAAAAACTGAATGGCACCTGTGTCTTGGCATATCGGGCGCTTCAATTCTTTTGCGAGTGCGATGTCGCGGAACATACAATCGTAAACGGATTTGACGCTCTCACGCGTTTCTTTTTCGCGAGCCTCGGTAAGCTTTTCCATAACGTCGTCGGGAAGACGCGTTGCGAGAAGCGATAAAAAGTTTTTTACGGTATCAATAAATTTTTGTCGAGTATCCATATTTCACCTATGACGATTATACCACGTAAGTGCCTTGTGCGCAATAGTACTATAAGTAAATCCCGAAAACAAGCAAGAAATGTTTGAACTTTAATAGGCTA
>CAYZOJ010000050.1:0-5969 GCA_964480195.1 uncultured Christensenellaceae bacterium
TTTTAGACTTGTCTAAAAATATCACTGTTCGCAGAGCAAACAATATAACTTTACTAACAGCTTTCTTTATGGTATAATTGTTATATGAGTGACAGTATTTTAAGAAACAGGGCAAAAGAATTTGCAAAAAACATTATTTTTCTTGTTCGGAAAATCAAAGCAACGAATAAAGAAAGCGTATTAACCAATCAACTTTTACGTTCAAGCACAAGCATTGGGGCAAATATTCATGAAGCACAATATGCACAAAGTACGACAGACTTTATATCAAAACTTGAAATAGCATTAAAAGAGTGTTTCGAAAGCGAATATTGGTTAGAATTACTATTTGAAACCGGATACATCAAAGAAGCACAATACAAAAAACTTAATAATGATTGTGGCACCATACGTAAAATGCTAATTTCTTCTTGCAAAACTCTAAAGGCAAAAAATAAATAATGCTTATGTGCTTTGAAAAACAAAAATAAAAAGGATGGTAAAATTTTTGCCATCCTTTTATGCGCCCCAAAAAACTCTATCAACAGAGCGTTTCCGCCGTTTTTGATACTTTTCTATGCTCTGATACCGTAGGAATTGGCTATTTCTGCGAGAGCTCCTTTGGCGCCGGTTATTACGCTTGCGTCCACGCAGTATGCAAACCGCACGTACTCGGGTATCCCGAATCCCGCTCCGTCGACGATTATAACGCCTTTTGCCTTGGCGCGTTCCGAAAACTCTTCGCCCGACCCCGACGGCGACTTTACCGTAAGATAAAACGCACCCTCGGGTTTGACGCACTCGAATCCGAGTTTTGTCAATATGCCGTAAAGAAGTTCCGCATTACGCTTGTATGCGCTTATGTCCGGTTCGATACTTGCGCACTCCCCGACCACGTACTGCATAAGGCTCGGCGCGCATACGTATCCCAGCGCCCTGCCGGCACCTAAAATAGCGGTGTAAAGCTCGTTTGCGCCCTCCGCGTCCTTGCATACCGAAATGTATCCGATACGTTCCCCGGGCAACGAAAAACTCTTGGAGTACGAGTAACAAACTATAGTGTCATCATAATAATTTATCGGGAGCGGAGCCTTCCCGTTAAAACAAATCTCGCGATACGGCTCGTCGCTGATTATGTATATCGGGTGTCCGTATTCTCGACTTTTGGTACCTAAAATAGCCGATATCTGTTTTAAGGTTTCTTCACTGTAAACCACTCCAGAGGGGTTGGACGGAGTATTTACAATGACCGCCACCGTGTTTTCCGTAACCGCTTCTTCGAGAGCTTCCATATCGGGTAACATATCTTTCCCGCACGCTACGGGCTTGTATTTTAGTCCCGCATACTTCGCAAAAGCCTCGTACTCCGTAAAATACGGAATGAGCCCGATAACTTCTCCGTTATCCCTTCTTAACGCGTGCATCGCTATCGCAAGTCCCGCCGCCGCGCCTGCCGTCATATAGGTAAGTTCGGGGCGCAAATGCTCGCCGTATTTTGCATTAAACGCTTCACATACGGCTTTGCGCACATTGATATCGCCCGCCGCAGTAGTGTAGGCGTGAGCACTCGGAGTTTTTGCCGTCCGCGACATCGCTTCGAGCACCTCTTCGGGCGGAGGTACGGAGGGATTTCCCAAACTGAAATCGTATACTTCCTTCCCCGAAACGCGCAAAGCGACCCCGTACTCGTAAACCTCGCGGATTACGGACCGAGTCGCGCCTAATTCGTAACTTATTTTATCTACAACCATTATTTACCGTACTTGGTGCATTGGAAACGCCAGAGATCTCTGCACATATCTTCCAAATTGCGCTTGGCTTCCCATTTGAGCTCCTTGCGCGCCTTTTCGGGGGACGCATAGCACGTGGAGATGTCGCCCGCACGACGGGGAGCAATCTTATACGGAACAGGTCTTCCGCTCGCGCTTTCGAACGCCTTTACCATATCGAGTACCGAGTATCCTACTCCCGTACCGAGGTTTACCGCTTCCGCTCCGTAATTGTCTATGTATTCGAGAGCGGCAAGATGTCCTTCCGCAAGGTCCATTACGTGAATGTAATCACGTACTCCCGTGCCGTCCGGAGTGTCGTAATCGTTGCCGAATACGTTGAGATACGGTAGTTCTCCGTGCGCGACTTTTGCAACATACGGCATAAGATTGTTGGGGATGCCTTTGGGGTCTTCGCCGATAAGTCCGCTCTCGTGCGCGCCTACGGGATTGAAATAACGGAGTAACAAAATGTGCCAGCTTGCGTCCGCTTTATGTACGTCGCGGAGGATATCCTCTATCATAAGCTTGGTCGAGCCGTAAGGGTTGGTGGTCGAAAGAGAGCACTCCTCGTCTATCGGGAGCCTTTCGGGCGTGCCGTAAACGGTTGCGGACGAACTGAATACGAACCTCTTTACGTTATGTGCTACCATCGTTTCGAGTAGCGTTATCGTCGACATAAGGTTGTTATGATAGTATAAAAGCGGTTTTTGACAGCTCTCGCCTACCGCTTTGAGCCCCGCAAAATGTATTACCGCGTAAATATCGTTCTCGGTAAAAATTCTTTCGAGTATGTCGCGATCGCAGACGTCGCCCTCGTAAAAAGTTATGGTCTTGCCGGTAATCTTTTCCACGTTCCGAACCGCGTCGATATTGCTGTTGGAAAAATTGTCGACGGCTACGACTTCGTATCCCGCGTTAAGCAACGCTACGTTGGTGTGACTCGCGATGTATCCGGCACCGCCCGTTACCAAAACTTTCATATATGCTCCTTTGCGCATTGCGCATATTAATTATTCGGCTTAAGCCGTTTATATCATCTTGATTTTTCCGAACTTCTCGGGACAATGGAACGACCTCGTTCCCGTCGGATACAGCGCTTGAAGTTTGAGCGCCCCGCTACTACGTCTATCTTGACGATAAAAGTTCACTCGCGCGTTTTTAATGTCGAAACCGTATTTTTCGAGCTCCGCAAAACTTACGTACCACTCCGTCGCCCAGCCGTTTTCCGTGCGATAAACTTCGTACTCAAACTCGAAATCCCACGCGAGCGTTATTGCCGTGCCGTTTTCGTTCGCTATGCCTATCGCGGAATAGCCTATACCGTTCGGGTTGACTTCAAGCTCTAAATACTTGCCGTCCCCGCCGAGAGTTAACATCATCTCCGCGACGTCGCCTTCGTAGAGTCTGTCGTTATAACCCTCTCCTTTGGCTATTATATCATCGTCTTCCAAAATAAACAACAATTTAAGACCCTCATCGTCGGTCTTTATGTGAATTTCCGTGCGCCGTTCGGGTTCTCCGCCGGTAAGATTATCCTTGAGCGTCGCGCCGTATTCCCTGCCGTCCGATACGTCTATCATAAAATGCTCTCCGTTACGATTTTGCGCATTTCGTCTTCACTCTTCTCCATACCCTCCACAAGCTTTATCTGCGTGCGCGCCCTATCAAGGTTATGCCCTTCGCGGTGCACCTTAAAATATACATCGCCGTCAAGATAGTCGGTCAAAAATCTCATACCGCATTCGTACGTCATAAGTATCGCGCCGAAATGAATGGTTTCGCGCTCGACCGATGTCAAACGCTTGCCGACTTCGGACATAAATCCCTCGGTGTACGCGCGATATGCGTTTAAGTCGAACTCTACCTTTGTGAGATCTCTCTCGTCCTCTGCGCCGGTCGACGCGCCCGTACGTATGCTGTCGCCGAAATCGTATGCCATAGCACCCTTCATCACCGTGTCAAGATCTATGACCGCGACCGGTTCCATTGTCGCGGTGTTTATGAGAACGTTATTGAGTTTGGTGTCGTTGTGCGTAACTCGCTCGATTAAATCTCCGCTCCGTATAAGGCTCGTAACGGCGTCCGCATAACGCTTGCGCGAAATATACCGCTCGACGTCTTTCCCAACGTTTTTAAGTCTTCCCGCTCTATCTTCTCTGACGGCTCTTTCGAGTTCCGAATATCTCCATTCCGTGTTATGAAAGTTCGGAATGGTTTCCCTTAACTCATCTACGGGATACCCGTCAAGCGATTTTTGGAATTTACCGAATCCCCGCGCCGAGGCTCGGAGTTCGCGTGCGGTCGCTTTGGTTTCTATGCTTATTCCGCTATGAATAAAGTTGTATGTTCTAAAAAATCCCTCTTCGGTCTTTGCGTACGGTTCGCCGTTTTTTGTGCGTATTACTCTTAAAACATCGTCGACAGACGTGCCTTCCGCCAACGCCTTTTTTGCGATGTACTCGGTTACCCCGACGACGTTTTGCATAAGTCCCTCAACGTCGCGGAAGACGTTGTTGTTTATGCGTTGCAAAATCGTGTATCTGCCGTCTTCGTGCTTGACGCGATATGTATCGTTTATGTGTCCGCAACCGTACGGCTCGACACTCACTGCTGTACTCGTATCGAATAAGTTGGCTATTTCTAAAATTCTATCCATATGCACTCCTACCCTACTATGATACTATACTCTTGCACTTTTAGCAATCGTCAATCGTAAAAAAAGAGCCTTTCGGCTCTTTTTATACTCCGAGTCGGCTTTTCGCCTTTTTGACGCTATGCCTTAGTATCGGATACGATATTATCGCCGTGCACGCTTCGGCTATCGGGAAAGCGTACCACATAAGATTGACGACATCGGAATGTAGCGTAAACAGGTATACCGTAGGCAATACGAAAACAATGAGTCTTAGAGCCGATATGATTACCGGCGAATACACCTCGTTAAGTCCTTGGAGTACGCCCTGCACAGCCACGCTAAACCCCATAAACACATAGCCTATCGACGCAATTCGCAGTGCACGCACACAGGTTGAAACGACATCGGATTTGGATACAATCGACGACTCTTCGAGCGTCAATGTAAAAAGCTCCGAAATCGGCGTCGCCAACGCCTCGTATACTACCGTTATCGCAACGGCAACCGCTATCGAGCTTAATATGCCGTATTTAACGGTTTGTTTTACTCTCGAATAATTTTTCATTCCGTAATTGTACGACGTTATCGTAATAAGCGTATTGGACAGTCCGAAAGTCGCAAACAAGGCTATTTGCATCAATTTATAGTAAATTCCGTAGCTTCCCGACAGCAAATCCACTGTGTACGGATCGGAAATCGTGCCGATAATCAAAAGCACGCCGAACATCATAAGCGAGAGCATTCCTTGCATCAAAAACGCAGGGAATCCTATTTTGTAAATGCCGAGGATGATTCGACGATCGGGTTTTACATCGCGTAGTTTTAATGAAATTTCCTTGTTAATCGTATAGTGGAAAATCATCGCAAGCGCAAACGAAAGTATCTGTCCGATGACGGTCGCGTAAGCGGCTCCCGCAACGCCCATATCGAGCGGGAATATGAATACGTAATCGAGTACGATGTTCGTAACGGCACCCGCCACTTGCGAAATCATCGAAAACATCGTTTTACCCGTAGCAATCAAAAAGCGTTCGGCTATGGCAAAACCTATAGAGCCTATCGAAAGACAACAGCATATCTTGAGATATTCCGTGCCGAGTTCGACTACTGCCGGGCTCCCCGACATAAGGCGCATATACGGTTCGGATAAAAACAACCCGAACAGTAAAAACACAACGTAAAAAACGACGATAAGAAAAATACCGTTACCTGCCGTCTTATTGACGCCGTCCGAGTTGCCCTCTCCGAGATTTTTTGAAAGTAACGCGTTTATTCCGACGCCCGACCCCACGCCTATCGCTATCATCATTATCTGCACAGGGAACGCCGCCGACAAGGCAAGGTTCGCAAGAGCGCCGTCCGCGCCCATATTAATTACAAACATCGTATCGACGACGTTGTATAAGGCTTGAAGAACCATCGAAAGTATCATCGGCAAGCCCATTGACCATATAAGACGACAGATATTCGCCGTCCCCATTTTGTTCTCCGTTCTGTTAAACTCGGATTCCATTACTACCTCCTGACGTAAAAAAAAGACGTAAATCCATAAGCTGGACTTACGTCTTTCGACTACTCACTGT
>CAYZOJ010000050.1:6069-8363 GCA_964480195.1 uncultured Christensenellaceae bacterium
AACAGGTGCCCGAGTTTGATTTGCGACAATGAGTCGTAATGCGCAAGATCTGCCTCTCCGTACGGCTCTAAATCGTATGTCAATCCGCTCGCTATCGTGTCGATGTAATAGTTGTTGTCGGATAAAGCGGAAAACTTTTGCTTGGCGTCGTTAATTCTTTTATATTCTTTCCAATATTGACTATCGCTTATACCCGCGTCGATGAACTTGATATCGCCGTATTCATCACGTATGTCGGATACGAACTTCTTTGTGTTTTTATAATACCGACGTGCGTGTATGGCGGTTGCGTCGCTTTCGCCTTGCATCCACAATAACGCCTCGATTTGCGGATTGTAACCGTTACTTCTTAAAAACTCGATGCTCGCGTCGACATACTTTACAAGTCCCTTGTACAAGCACTCGTTCTCTTTTTTCCATTGACTGTATAAATTGCTACCACCGTACGAATACTTGATTATAAAATACGTATCGTCCGTCTTGCCGAGAGCCTCCGCGAGCCCTATTTCCGGTCCGAACCACGCGTCCGACTCGACGTTTGTTCTGACAAAACCGTCGGATTTGACTCTGCCGTTTTCCATATTGTAATTGATGTATACGTTATCGTATCCGTTCACGTATTCTTCATACTTCTCTGCGGATATTTTGTCTTTCAGAATCTCCGTGTGCGCGACACCCGTCGCATTGGATTGCCCCGCAAGAATTATGACCTTGACGGTTTGACCGTTTCCGCTCGGAACGGTCGTGTTTAACTCGAAATCAAAAGTTAATTTTAGTTCGTTTTTCACGTCATTCTCCTTGCAACCCGCGACGCATAGAACGCAAGCTACGACTACGGCAAGCAAAACGATACATATATGCTTAGATAATCTCTTCATTTGCGTACTCCGTCATTTTTTTTAATTATACCACATAATGCAACGCGTGCGCGACAGGATTTTAGGTTACTCCGCATATTCACGGCAGAGCTCGTCTGCCATAGCTTCGATTTGTTCGTAATTTTCATCGGACAACGCCGACAGTATCCGTACTCCGTTTTGAGCAAATACTAAGTTTTTGCATTTTTCAAGCTCGGTACGCATTATTTTGGTCGCAAGAGGCGCCCACGATCCGTTCTCGATAAACGCTACCGTTCTGTTAGAGTAGTTGCGCTCGGTAAGATGGTTTATGAAGTCGCGCATAAACGGGAAAATATCCGCGTTATACGTCGTCGTTGCCAAAACCAGTTTCGAGTATTTGAACGCCTCTGCCGTCGCGACAGACATGTCGGTACGCGCTAAATCCAATATTTTTACGTCGGGACACCCTGCAGACATTAGCTTTTCCCCGAGCAACTCGACGGCTTTTTCAGTATTACCGTAAACGGACGTGTAGGCAATAAGTATACCGTCGATTTCCGCTTCATATCGCGACCAAACATCGTATAACCCGAGATAGCGGTTAAGGTCATCGGTTAAAATCGGACCGTGCAACGGGCATATCGTTTTGATGTCTAATGCGGAGGCTTTACGTAAAACGCTTTGGACTTGCTTGCCGTATTTGCCGACTATGCCTATATAGTATCTCCGCGCCTCGTCTTCCCAAGGTTCGTCGACGTCGTTTGCTCCGAACTTGCCGAACGCGTCGGCAGAAAACAACACCCCGTCGGTCACGTCGTATGTAAAAATCACTTCGGGCCAATGCACCATCGGCGCGGTTATAAATTTAAGAACGTGCTTACCGAGAGAGAGCGTATCCCCCTCTTTTACGACAAGTCTTCGACCCTCAAAATCGTCGTTAAAAAAGTTCTTCATCATTTTGAAAGCTATATCCGTCGATACGATTTTTATGTACGGATAAGCCTTTCGGAAGCTTAAAACGTTTGCCGAATGGTCGGGTTCCATATGTTGAACTATGAGATAATCGGGCGTCCTACCATCCAACGCCTTTTGAACGTTCGATAGCCACTCTTGCTCGAAATTCGCGTCTACGGTATCCAAAACCGCTATTTTGTCATCCAAAATCACATATGAGTTATACGACATACCGTGAGGCACTTTGTATTGTCCCTCAAAAAGATCTATCTCTTTATCGTTTACTCCGACGTATATTATATCCTTGCTTATAAACATAATATCTCCAAATTTTATTATTGATAATGATTATTATTATCAATATATACTACATGAAATCTTTTGTCAAGCAAAAAGATGCGGTCTTGGAAAATTGTCCACCCAAAAAAACGCCAAACGATTGCCCTGATCATTACCTACATTCTGCTCGGGACCACTACACCACAAAAAAACCGCCAAACG
>CAYZOJ010000050.1:8463-11570 GCA_964480195.1 uncultured Christensenellaceae bacterium
TGGTGGGTAATAAGGGACTCGAACCCCTGACTTCCTCCATGTGACGGAGGCACTCTACCAACTGAGTTAATTACCCTCTCGGTACATTCTATTATATATGCAGGCTCCCCCTTTTGTAAAGTGTTTTTTTAAAATAACAGCCTACGTTTTAGGAAGCCAGTCGTACCCGATTTCTTAATTAACGCATATGCTTCTCTAATTATACCTCACTACCACTCATATCCGACAACGGCTATTTCGGGGGAAAGGAACTTGCGTATGCCCTCTTCGTCGCTGTATTCGCTGAACTCGTCCAAAAGTTTGTCGTAGGTTTCAAACCCGCATTCGCATTCCGCGAGCGAGCCTTCATCAAAGAATCTTGTGCAAGAATAGCAATCGTGAGATTGTCCGAGTTCTTCCTTTTCGAACTTCTTTTTGTTCTCTTCCAAAACAGCCATCTTGTCTTCCGCTTTATTGTAGTCGCTGTCTATTAAGTAGTTTATGCGCCTCAAAATCCATCTGGCTCTCGCGTGTCTTTTGGGATCCGCCATAGCTTCTACAAGCTCATTGTATTGATTGTATTCTTTGTCGATTCTGTCAAGTGCTTCCGCCTCGGTTATATGCTCCGCTTCACAATAAGCGTCAATAAGACGTTGCTTTATTCCGAGCACAAAATCTTTTGATTCGGCACTCTCAAGCGCATATATGGTATCCCAAAAATGATCATCATCTTCTTCTGAAAATAACGTATTGACGTCATCGAGGGTCCACGTGTCAAAATCGAGTGTGAATGCTTCAAAAATCCATTCATCTTCTTTTCTGTGTTCTTCGTACCGCTCACGTATCTTTTTTACCAAATCACGACGGACTTCTTCTACGCTCTTTCCGCCACAATACCAGTTGAATTTGCCACGGAGATTTTCTTCACACTCTACGCATACGCATATGAACCACACTATCTTTTGGAGCGGTTCCGTAATGGCAAACGAGAATTTGTAGTTCCTTTTTATCTCAGCTGTTCTTTGTATCGACAACGAGTGCGTGGACGAGCTATTGGTTTCGAATACGGATTGTCTTATTACTTTTTTCATTTTTGACCTCGATTAGATGATAACATATTATATCAGGATTTACAACACCGAAAATAAAAAAAGCGCCGTATTTACGGCGCTCGATACTTTATATTACGATAGAAGCGTAACAGCCAATGCGCAATAGATTATCAGCGATACGGAATCGACTATCGTTGTAATGAACGGCGACGCGACGACCGCGGGGTCAAGCTTACACTTCTTTACCAAAAGCGGGAGCGTACAGCCTACCAGCTTAGAAATCACTACCGTTACGAACAGCGCAAGCGAAATGACCGCGCACATTACAGGCGTATAATCCGCATAACCGAATAAAAGGTTTTCGATTAGCAGGAGTTTTACAAAGCACGCGACGGACAGCACGGCGCCGAGCAAAATCGAAGCGCGAAGCTCTTTCCATTGTACGCGGAAAACATCTCTTGTGCTTAACTCGTTTAGCACAAGCGAACGAATTACGGTAACGGAAGCTTGGCTTCCTGCATTACCGCCGGTATCCATCATCATAGGAACGCAAGCAAAAAGCACCGAACTTATGGCATTGAGCCTTGACTCGTACATATTTATGATAAGCCCGGTAAATGTAGACGATACCATAAGAATGATAAGCCACGGTATGCGGTTTTTGAAAATCTCGCCTATACTTGTTTTAAGGTACGGCTTATCGGACGGCTTGATAGCGTTAATCTTTTCGATATCTTCGGTCGCCTCTTCTTGCAAAACGTCCATAGCGTCGTCGACGGTAACGATACCGACGATGCGTTTTTCATCGTCTACGACGGGGATTGCAAGGAAGTCGTAATCGGAAAGTTTGGTTGCGACGTCTTCCTTATCGTCGTGAGTGTGAACCCAAATGACGTTTTCTTCCATTACGTCGCCGACGAATGCGTCGGACTTTGCAAGGAGCAAATCTTTAACCGTTACTACGCCCAAAAGGTGTTTGGTCTTGTCGGTAACGTAACACGTGTAAATCGTTTCCTTGTCGATAGCGGTTTCTCTTATGCGCGAAAAAGCCTCCGCTATGGTCATTTCAGGGAACAGCACGACGAACTCGACAGTCATTATACTGCCGGCGCTGTCGTGCGGATACTTCAGGATTTCGTTTACGTACGCCCTTGTTTCGGCATCGGCGCGCGCCAAAAGACGTCTGACGACGTTTGCGGGCATTTCCTCGATAATGTCTACGACGTCGTCGACGAACAACTCGTCCATAACGCCTTTGAGTTCCTTATCCGAAAACTTTGCAAGTAGCTGGGACTGGATGTCGGGCGAAAGCTCTACGAACGTATCCGCCGCCATATCCTTGGGCAAAAGGCGGAATATTACGATGCATTCGTCGATTTCGAGTTCGTCGAGTATCTCCGCGATATCGACCTCGTTGGTGTTTGCAAGTACCTCTTTCAGAACGGCAAACTTGCGATCCGACAAAAGACTGCGTATCTCGTCGGTGTCAACGATACGACTTGCAACGGTTGCGGGCAGGCTCTCGATAAGGTCAATGGTATCGTCTTCCGATACCGAGTCCATAACGTCTTGAAGCTTGTCCTCGTGCAAGCTGTTAATGACGTACTCTTGCTTTTCGGGGTCGATTTCCGTGAGGCAATCCGCAAGCTTATCCGAGTCCATCAAACGACAGACCCTTATAAGGTCCTCGTCCTCGAACTCACTCAAAAGCTCTACCGCACGATTCAGCTCCAAATCGTCGATAATTGATGCGATTTCGGAATACTCCTCATTCGCCAAAAAAGTTTTAATTCTGTCTTCCACGATTAAATTTCGTCAATAAAACAACGGATAAAGACCGTCAACGAACAATAAGCGCAAGCCACGCTCTACTTCGTCCAACGGAATCCTCATCGCATCGATGATGTTTCATGACTTGCACCTCCTATTGTTATGATATTGTAATTTTACACCCTTTGTGCCCGTAAGTCAACAAAAAATTAAAACGCATTTTCCGCATAAAAAGGCGACGCATTAAGGCGTCGCCTTCTATTAATACCAAAACGCTCTAAAAGAAAACACTATATCTTGCGATTA
>CAYZOJ010000051.1:0-11450 GCA_964480195.1 uncultured Christensenellaceae bacterium
GTTTTAGTCCAAAAGTTTGCCGGCGGTGCTCTTTTTCAGGCGGTTGTAGAGCGCATAGTACGCGCTATCGTCGCCGAAATACTCGAGGACTATTGCAGTGTACTCCTTTTCGGCTTCGCGCATTAAGGAAAACGCGTTACGCATACACTCTTCGGGGGTGTTGCCGAGTTGCATTTTTGCTATGTCTTCCGATATCTCCGAAAGGAACGCGTCGCGCCCTATCACTACCGTGCCCGGGTGTTCTTTTGCATATTCTTCGGCTCCGCGCGGTGTTTTGGCGGATACGCACGGCACAACCGGCGCGTAATGCTTATATTTCATCCCGGGAGCTTCGGCAATGACGACTTTACCTTTGTGGTTGACGACTTTTCCGAGTATCGGCGCAAGCATTTCGACGGTAACCGCACCAGGACGTAAAACTACCGGTACTTCCTTGGTTAAATCGAGTACCGTGCTCTCTATGCCGACGTCCGTCGCGCCTCCGTCCAGAATGACGGGGATTTTACCGTGCATATCTTCATACACGTGTTCGGCTTTTGTAGGGCTTATACGTCCGCTCGAATTTGCGGAAGGCGCAGCGATCGGACAACCCGAACGACGAATGAGTTCTAACGCAAGTTTATTGTTTGGGATTCTGATACCGACTGTTTGGAGCCCTGCAGTCGTAGTTAGCGGTAATTCTTCAATCTTAGGTAAAATGATTGTGAGAGGTCCCGGCGAAAAGGTTTCCCATAGCTTATACGCGATTTCCGGAACGGTCGACGCAACTTTTTTGGCGTCATCCGGGCAAGAGATGTGGACTATAAGCGGGTTATCCTGAGGACGTCCCTTTGCCTTAAAAATATTAGTTACGGCGGTTGCGTTGAATGCGTCCGCTCCGAGTCCGTAAACGGTTTCCGTCGGGAATGCCACAAGCCCGCCTTCACGTATTATTTTTGCGCTTTTATCGAGGAGCTCTTCACCCCCGACTTCTGTTATAAACTTGTCAACCGAGCACATATATTACTCCTCTGCCGTCTTCTACCGTGGCGACATATGTCTTAAAAGTTTTGCCTTCCGAAAGAAGATAATCAGTGCAAGAAACGAGTTCGCACGTCGCGGGTATCAACTCCGTACCCGAATTGGCTTTGAGCCCGTAGTGTCCGTCCTCCGTGCGCGTAATGTATACGCCGTTGCACATTATGTAGCAATCGGGTATGGAAGTTACGCTTCCGTCCTTGCCTATGCGGAAAAACGCCTGAGATTTTATGTACGAGTAGTCATCAGCCCACTCGGCTATTTTGGATGCCGTCGCGTAACCGCCGAAGAAAGGCGAAATCGCATCGTACTCGAATTCCGTTATTCTCCTGCCGTCAACACCCGTCGCACCCATATAAACAAGCATACTGGACGTTCCCTTGCGTTCTTCGTACGATATAATTACTCCGTCGTGTATGAACGCGTTTTCGTAACCTCTGTCGCTTTCAAGAGGTATCAGCGTTACTCTGGAACCGTCATCGTAAGTGTGATATGCGACGTCGCGCAAAGGTAGTTTGAAGTTGGGATCTATGTTTTGAAGACCGCTTCCGTCCACGTAAACCACAGGTAAATTCAAGTTGCTTGCGGTAGACAAATTGCCGTCGGAATCGCATATTTGGAACGACGTTGCCCAGCTACGAACGTTCTCTGTATTGTAATAGTAATAATAGTAATAAACGAGCGAATAGCCGTCTTGTACTATCGCGCTTGTCGGAACCGACGGCAACAGATACGGCTGTACCCAGTTGGTTTTATCGGTATCGCTTTCGACGTTGATTGCGTTGACAATCGTGCGAACGTCGGAATCCGTATACTTATTGGAAACCATCGTTACGCGCTCCGCGTCGAACGTTTTTCCCGACTTCATAGATATGCGCACGCTCTTTATGAGAGTGTAATACGTCGTATTGTTCTGCATTAAGGGGATTTCGTAACCGTCATACTCGGTGTCGGTCGCGTAAGTCGTGCTGACGATGTACCACTCGTTACCCATATAGTAAACCTGCGTGGTCATATACGACTCAACGTAAGATTCGTCGGTCAAAAGTCTGACGGTATGGGACTTTTCGAGATACCCGTTTCCGTTGATATTGTTTATATTGTAAAAATCGGCACTCGCGCTTTTAACAGCCGACAACCAGCCGTCGTTCAATTTGAAAGTCGTATTGTTATCGACGTTCGCGACTCTGCATACCTCCAAAAGTCTACCCGTGGAAGAGTAATCGTATATGGTCGCATAAGTGTAACCTGCGGACGTCAACGTGTCGATACTCTTATCTCCGAGAACGATTAAATATCTGTCATCGAGGAACGCCATTTGCTGTATGAGAGGAGCGTACGGCGCGGGAATAAATTCCGCAACACCGGCATTCGCGCCTCTGAAAGATACGACTCCGAGATAGTTCTCTTCCGAACCCTCTACCAGCATCGTGCCCAAAACTATGGCGTAGTCCCCTTTTATATCCACTACTCTCGTATAACTCGGCGTTATGTAATTTTCGGTAGTCGAGCAAAAACCGTAACGCACAAACGACGCGCCCGATTCCTCGTCTTTATACGAAAACATCGTAACGAAAACGTCGCTGTCGCCGTCGTAACTCGACACGGTTATTCCTTTGGGTAACGTCAACGTTGCAGTGGCAGTCGTGTATCCGTCGGTTGACGAAAAATTGCGAAATACGTCCGCAACGGTAATCTCCGACTTGTCGGAATCGTGCTTGCACCCGACGCACAACGCGACAAGCATTACAAGCACCAGTATTATCGCAAAAAACTTTTTCATATCCGTATTATATCACACGCGCGCGAAATTCGTCAATGTATATTAGGTGAACGTCCTGCATAACGGCAATTAAAGAGCAATATATTTAACCGAATGAAGACTTATGTGCGTTTTATCGCGTTTACAATATCGCTCGGAATAGCCTTCGGAACGGCGTATCTCACACAAATGGCTTTGGACGTGCAAACCGATTGGTGGGCGTCTACCGTTACGGCGTGTAAGTACGTTCCTCCCGCAACGGTATTCAAATACGCCGTGCCGTGTCTGCGTGCGCTTACAATCGTCCTGCTGACGCCCTCTGTGGCGACGAGAAGACTACGTAACACCCTTCCTCTACTTGTCTCCCTCGGACTGCTCGACATAATCTGGTGCTACGTTTTTTCGGTCCTACGCCTTACCTATCTCGCCATCGGAATATGCGTTATGCAACTTGCGATACTGTTCGTGCTGACTTCGTTTTACATTCGTAACTCAAAAATTCTATGGGCGGTAGTAATTCCCGTCGACGTCGCATACATATTCGCGACAGTCCTTAACGTCATTGTCTTAATTCCTTAATAAAAAAGCAAACGCCGAAGCGTTTGCTTTTATCTTGTCTGTCCTTTCGGATTAGTCGTCGTAATCGGAAGAGGAAATATCCTTCTTGCGATCCTTGCCTCTTTGCTTGTCGGTAGCTTTCTTCGCTTCGAGGTCTGCGGGCATCTTGCTCTCGACTTTGACCTTGCGGAGTTTCTTATCGACTTTGCCTTTGAGCTTGCGGTACAAGAGAACTACTATAACCGCGATGAGGATTACGCCTATTACTACGGAGGAGAGTATCAACCATACTTGGGAGTTGATTGTCTTGTCGCCGTCGTCATCGTTGTCATCATCGTCGTCATCGTCGTCTACGGGGTTTTCAACTTCGGCTTCGCTTACGTAAGACGCGTACTTGCCGGTGAGCTCAGTATTGGCTTCGGTTGATTCTTTATCTGCGGTGAAGTCGTCCTCGTCGAGTTTTTGAACGGATACGTCGTCTATTGCGAGGATACCGGTCATATAGTTTTCGACCTTGTCGGCGTCTTCCTTGGCGTCATAAGAGCCGAGATAGAATCCGAGATATGCGGTTACGGAAGAAGTGGTTTCGTTCGCATAGTAGAAGGTGTACTCTACCATCGTGTCGGACGGAGCAATCGAAATGCTTTCCCACTTGTTTGCGGAGCTGTCATAAATGAATCTGAATTCCGCGTTCTTGGATGCAGGCGAGAGAAGCTTTGCTTTGAAGGTGATCTTGTAGTACGAGGTCGCCGACATCGTCATGCTGTTCGACTTGTAGAATTGAGCGGACGGACGAGTGATGTTAGCCATCATCAAGTAGTTGTTTCCGCTTACGTCGTTGCCTTTAAGGAAGCTGTTGAGTTTTGCCTCGTCGTACGTATCCGCGATAGCGTGTCCTACCGTGCTTGCATATTCTTTGTCAAGCATATGCGTTACGAGCTCGCTAAAGTCGTTCTTGATGCTGTATACGCCGTATACGTGGTTCGGGTGCTCGTTATCGGATACGTCGCCCTCGGTGTTGTAAACGGCAGTTTGGGTATCGTGGGAGTATGCGCCTACGGTGTTGCCGAGTAACGTTTGAGCGAGTTCGTCGTCATCGTCGGTCGTCTTTACGGTGAAGCTGTCGAACGAGTCGATATGGTAGTCAACGGTCGTGAAACGGTATTCGTTATTGTAGAAAGAGCCGGTTACGTCTTGCTTATCTTTGAGGTTGAGTGCGCCGGTTACCAAATTGCCTTCGGGGTCTTTAATCAAGAGCTCGTTGTAAGCGTCTTCGTCGGTAAGCTTGGTGAGCATTACGTCGTCGAAGTATACCGTTCCCTTACTCAAACCGCTCGAAACCTTGGTCGCGTTTTCGTCGGCGCTTATAGCGGTGGTGTTGTTAGCGTACTTATTGCCGAGGTAGAGTTCGAGGGTGAGGCTTGCCGAGGACATATTGGTTACGATATAGATATCGTATCTTACCCATTTGCCTTCGGTGTCTATTTGGGTATAACCTACGTATTCGCCTTGGTCGAGGTCTTCTTCGGTAACCTTGAGGATCTTGGAAGAGTTCTTGAGGGTTACGGACGCTTTTGCACCGTCAACGGTCTTGACCCATACGCTAAGTCTGTAATAAGAGTTCGCGGAAAGGCTTGCGGAGCTCGAATTGGTGTAGCCTACGTAAGTGGGATACGCCGAAGAGATCATAAGAACGTTGGGAGATGCGGGGGACGTATAGGTGATGTTATCGGCTTCGGTGGGATAAATGTCGTCTTTATTGTTCTTTCCGCCGTAAGTGGTTACGTCGATAACACCCGTCTTAACGCTGTCGAGAGCGTTTTCGACTGCGTTGTCGGCAATGTAATTTTCTTTCGCGCCGGTGGGCGTATCGGAAATCTTTTTACCGCTACTGAGATCGGATACGTAAAGAGTTTCGCCGTCTACAACCGCACGTACATAGTAGTTTTCGGTGGTGTAAGGAGCGTATTTATAGGTTCTTACGCCGTCCTTTTCTTCATAAGCGGAAGCGTCGTTCGCTTCGATAATCTTAACGAGCTTCTTGTTCTCGGTCTTGTTTTCCGCGTTGACCACTACTTTATCCGAATATATATAGTAATGGGTTACTTCGTTTGCAACGTGCGTCCAAGTGATGTTCGCACCGCTCTTGCTAAGAGTGGGAGCGGTAAGCGCGTATGCTACGGAAGACGCGGTCCAGCCGGTGGGCTTCGCAACGCCGACCATATCGCCGTTGTCGGCGAATACTTTGTCGTCGTCTTCGTCAACGTCGAAGTTGTCGTCGCTGATGTTTGCGAAATCGCTGTTGGTGATACTGCTGTCGGAAGAAGACGAAGAAGCAAGGTTGATGCTCTTGAGGTAATCTCCGGAAGCGTTCTTATATTCGGTATAGCTTATCTCCGACCAAGTGAGAGCGGTTAAGAGTACCGCGCCCTTAGCGTGGCTTGCGGGAGTATAGATGTCGCCCGAACCGAATTCGACTACGAGATACATCGAGTCTGCTTCTTTGCCGTTTGCTCTGAATACGAACGAAACTTCGGTCCACTCCGTGAACGCGAGAGAACTTTGCGTCGCGGAAGAATTGATGAGAGCGTCGGTTTCTTTATCGTATACGCTGATTTTGAAGGTCGAACCGCTCTTGAGATTTTGGGTGTTTACCCACATCGAAAGTCTGTAGAAACGGTTTATCTTGGTCTTTAAGACGGTAGCGTCGTCAGCGGGTTTGAAGGTGAGCTTGGAAGCGGTGTATTCCGCGTGGTTGAGCATTACGTAGTCGAACGTGTGTGCGTTTACGCCGAACGCGTCGGGAGCGGTTATTCCGTTCAATGCGGAGATAGCCCCTACCGTGCTCCAATCCAATTTACCGCTTACTATGCCTGCATAAAGGTTGCTGTCGCCGGCGTTCATATCGACGTGAGTCTTGTTGTCTACCAAGGAGTAAGTCCAACCGGAAGTCGCGTCGGTCGTGAGAGCGGTGAACGCGTCGGTGTTGCCGTTAAGACCGAAACCGAGATATGCGTCTTCGGTTACTTCGTCCCAACGACTGATTTCGCCTGCGTATGCTCCGTTGAGAGCTTCTTCGGACTCAAACTCTTCGATACTGATGTTATCGAATATGCAACCGCCGGGTACCAATGTATCCGAACCCCATTCGCCTTCGCCGTACCACATTTCGAGTTTTACGGTTCTGTCCGCGAGTTGGTTACCTTGTACCTTGATGGTTACTTTTTGCCATACGCCCAAACTTCCGTCTGTAGTGGCTTCGGGGTTTTTATCGGTGGTAGTTCCGCTAAGACGTAAAGTCGCCTTTGCTTCGGTGTACGCAAGATATGCGTCTCTTTCCGCTACTTTCTCGTTGTATTCAGCGAGTTTGGTATCGTAATCGGCGGCGGTAGCGTCGGTCGGCTCGGTACCGACATAAGAATCCCAATCTCTTTCGGGAATCCAGACGTATACCCACGCGCTTATCGCGTAGTATTTGCTCTTTTCGATAAGGATGTTGTTAGAGGACGTAAAGCCCGCACCGCTTATCGCATAGTTGCTGTGGTAGATGAGTAATGCGTTGGTGTCCGCGGGGTTATCTTGACGACTGAATTTATAAGCGCCGTTCTCGTATGTAATTCCCAAGCTACCGGCGTCGGGAGCGTGGAAACCGGAGTAAAGACGATTGTATGAGTCAGCATAGTTATCGGTCTTTTCGCCGTCAGTCTTGACGTAATAGAGTTTGGATAAATCGAATATACCTGCGGGAGAGGTCGTATCGGTATAGGACGGGAAATCGGAGGTGTCTTCGATATCGTCTTTACCGACGTTGACGGTGTATCCCGTCGCTCCGCTCTGCTTTGCGCCTACAAAATACTTGGAGGTAGATCCCGTCGCGATACCCGCGCCGTATACGAAGTTACGGTTATCGTATTCGCAACTTACTACAGTCGTGCGATTGTTGAGTACGCTCAATACCTTTTGGGTGTCGGCTACGCGAGAAGTTTCGTTTGCACCGGTGATTGCGTTGTATTGGGCTACGAGAGCGTTGTCGTAATCTTCCGCCTTGACGGTTTCGAGAACGACGTTATCGAACATCGCGGTACCCTTTACGTTATACGGGCTGTCGACGTCTGCAGAGGATCCATCTTTATATTTGGAGGGTCCGTAACCGAGCCAGAGTTGTACGTATATGTCTTTGGTCTTGAGGTCGCCCGCTTCGATGTAGAAAGTGTAGGTCTGCCACTCAGAATTCGTGTTTATCGAAAGCACTCTCGCAACGGTTGCGGAACTTGCGGAATATCCCTCGGATACGATTATCGAAGCACCGCGCTCTGCGGTATCGGTATCGTCTTCGTCGAATATGAGGTCGGTCCATACGTCTACCGTGAGTTTATAGTACTTGCCTTTGCTCAAGGTAGTCTTGCTCGAATAGTAGTATGCGGAACCGTAAGTTTCGTTACCCAACATCGAAATCACGAGAGCGTTGGTATCTTTGTACGCACCCTCTTCGTCCTTGGACGTTCCGGGGGCAATGCCCGGATATGCGAGATCCGAATTGATCGTGCCTTTGTTGCTGTTGAAAGTTTCTTGCGAAAGGTCGATGGCGCCCGTTACGAGTCCGGTTGCCGACTTGGACCATGCGCCTGCGGTAAGCGTCCAGCTCGTAGCCGTCTTTACGTACGCGGAGCCCGATGTGTTAGAGAACTTACCGTTTGCAAGAAGCAAATTTTCCGTTACGGTTTCCGTCGTGCCGTTGTCCGTGTTATCGTCGTCACCGCTATCGGGAGGCGTGCACGCGACTACGGAAATTACCATTGCCATAAGCAACAGTGCCGTAAGTAAAAAGATGAGAAGTTTTTTTGAGTGTTTCATTACTACCACCTATATAAATATAGTCACCTGCCGACTTTACACGGCAAGTAATAAAATACTACCACAACCGAAAAATAAATTCAACAATATGCGCATAATTTATTAAATATTTATTATATGTGTACGCCGTGTGTAAATCGAGTGTAAAGGCATTACCAGAACTCCCCTCGCATAAGATATTGACATGGGAAAAAAGTCCGAGGTCGTCAAATCGGTTGCGACAATCACCGTCATATCCGTCCTTACACGCTCGATTTCGTTCGCGTTCAAAATCTACCTCTCGCGTACGGTCGGAGCGGAAACGCTCGGTTTGTATCAGACCGCACTTTCCGTGTTTATGCTCTTTACCGCGTTCACCGCGGGCGGATTGAATACCGTCGTATCTCGTAAAATTTCCGAAGTTCGCGCCATAAATCCCGCCGAAAAAGGTTCCGGCATAGTTACCGACGCACTTAAAATCGGGCTCGCGTCTTCTGTTTTGTGCGTCGTCGCGGTTTACTGTCTTTCGCCGTTCCTCGGTTACGTCGTCGCGGACGCACGCGCCGTGCCTCTCGTAAAAATTATGCTCCCCGCCCTCGTTACTACTACCCTTTATGTAGTGTTGCGCGGGTGGTTTTGGGGAAACAAGTGCTTTGGCGTATTCGGACTTACAGAACTCGCCGAAGAAATACTCCGCATTCTCTTCACATTACTTTTTGTGTACGGGGTTTTTGCGAGCATAAACGGCGCGGAAGGACTTGCGTTTGCGTTTACCGCAAGCGACTTTGCGGTAGCACTCATTCTCGTTGTCGTATTCATTGCAAAAGGCGGTCGACTTAAAAAAAGCAAAGGCGCTTTCGACTTGCTCATTCACAGCGCGCCCATCACCGCGACAAGAGTTTTTTCCGCCGTCGCAGGAACGTGTATATCGCTGATTTTGCCACTCCGCCTTGTCAAGTTCGGCACCGACGTCGCCGAAGCCACCGCGTCAATCGGCAGAATATCCGGAATGGTCAATCCCCTGCTGTTTGCTCCGAACGCCTTAATCGGCTCGCTTGCCGTCGTGCTCGTGCCCGAAATGAGCGCGAATCACGCCTGCGGGAACTGCGAAGCTCTTACGAAAAATTTGAAAACCGGCATAACCGCCGCGACGGCAATATCGCTCCTGTTCGTCGCGCTCTATCTCGCGCTCGGGCGGACGCTGACAATATTCTTATACGACGACGCCTCTTCCGGAGTGTACCTTACCTATGCTGCCATAACGATGTTGCCTACCGCCTTAAACGGCATTTTATCCTCCGCGCTCAACGGCATAGGTATGGAAAAAGAAAGCTTTTTCTCCTACGTCCTCGGCACGTTACCGATGATAGCGATAGTCTGGCTGTTTACAAAATACCTCGGAATTTACTCAGTCATAGTCGGCGAACTCGTAGGGTGTTTAATCTCTCTCATCGTCAACGCCATCATTCTTAACAAACGTATAAATATCGGTTTTGGGTATCTCAAAAGCGTGTTTAAGTTGTCTATTTGCGCCGTTCCGTGCTTCTTTGTTGCCAAATGGTCCTGCGGTGCCGTGGGCGGTCAAGGCTTTTTGGCGATACTCGTTTCCGGTATTGTCGCGTGCGTTATGTATGTAGGTGCGGTGTACGTTTCGGGCGTTATTGACATCGGCGGTATCGCTTCTTCCGTAAAAGAAAATTTTGCAAAACGTAAAAATCCGTTGCATGCCGTATAACTCGATGTTATAATGATATTGCAGAGTAGACGTATTGCGTCAAGTGCCGTAAATCGGGATGTAATTTACGGACGAAAGAGCTTGTCTCTGCGGTAATACGTCGCGTCCGTTGCAAATAGTACACTATTCCAATGGCTGTCCTTCTCTGCACGGGAGGACTTTTTTAATGGTCGAAAACAAACTTAAACGCTACTTTACCGCAAAACGAGTCGCTTACCTCGGAGTTTCCGTCGCGCTCTCTGTCGTTGCAAACATCTTTACGATATTCGTGTCGGCGTTCGGCTCGAATTCGATATCGTTTACTTACCTCGTTACCACCCTCGCCGGCATATTGCTCGGTCCCGTTTCCGGCGGTATCGTCGGAGGGCTTGGCGACCTTCTCGGGCATTTTATCGCCCCTCAAGGAGCGTTTAATCCGTTCATCACTCTGTCTTCCGTGCTTATCGGAGTGATCGCGGGACTCGTTTTCAAAATTAAAAAACTGCATCCTTATCTCAGAATCGCCGTCGCGTATGCCATTATTTTTGTGGTGTGCACTTCTTGCATAAATACCTTCGGGCTGTGGCTATATTACGTTCGCGGTAAAAAAACTTTTTGGGTGTATTACGCTGGTCGCGCCCCCTTCCAACTCATAATTTGGGCTATCAACCTCGCTCTTACTTATATCGCGTACAAACCGCTGTCGCTATTCATTTCCACCGATAAAAAACACTCCGAACCGACTTCTCCTCAAACAAACGAAAACGATTAAATCCGAGTTTACACGTTAGTCTTCCGAATGCATACCTTGTATTGAAGGTACATATAAGGAGGTCTAAAAATGTTCTTTAACTGTAACAACTGCTCTAACAACTGCGGAGATCCCGTTCGTCCGCCCTATCCCGGCTGTACGGGTCCTCGCGGTCCCCAAGGTCCTATCGGTCCCCAAGGTCGTCCGGGCGTTCCCGGTCCCATAGGTCCTCAAGGTCCCATCGGCGAAACCGGTCCTCAAGGTCCTATAGGCGCAACAGGTCCGCAAGGTCCTATCGGTCCTGTCGGTCCGCAAGGAGCAACGGGTGCTACCGGAGCTACAGGCGCTACCGGAGCGACTGGCGCTACCGGCCCTCAAGGTCCTATAGGCCCCGTCGGTCCGCAGGGTCCTCAAGGTGAAACCGGGGCAACCGGTCCCCAAGGTCCCGCCGGAATAAACGACGGCATTTACGCAAGACTTACCACTACGACCGCCGTCGCGTCAAACTCGATTGTTCCGCTCACGCTCTATTCTTCCACTCCGAACACCACAATGTCGGTAACTTCCGACTCGATTAGCGTAACCGCGGGAACATATCTCGTTACTTTTGACGTTTATGCGACTTCGACGACGGGTTCAACCTCGAGTTTCGGCTTGTACGTCAACGGCGACGCCGTGTCAGGAGAAACTCTTACCCTTACGACGGGCGCAACAGGTAGCAAAACCGCTATAATTACGGTGGATTCCGCTTCGACGATTGCGCTTTACAATACCTCGACAAACTCCGTCAACGTCGACAACGCAGGATTAGTCGT
>CAYZOJ010000052.1:0-11208 GCA_964480195.1 uncultured Christensenellaceae bacterium
TCAAACGAGTTTTGTTTTGGAAAGGGCTACGACAAAGGGGACGCCGAGGATTAGGATTGTGCCGGTTTGCGTTAGCAAAATACAGGCTAAATTGAACCAATATGCGACGTCAGTTCCCGTTATGTACCACATTAAGGGTAGGACGATGGCGTTTATGATGATGGGGGGAATGGCGCCGACAACGGCGCGAATCCATACTTTTTGGCGAGAGAGGAGCTTGGCAATAAGACGTGTCAGCAACGCCGAAACGAGTGTAGCCAACGTGCCGAACACCATATCGTACCAAGCATACGGTGAAAAGACGTTTGCGAGAAGACACCCTATCGTAACGCCGACGACGGATTCCGGGAAGATTACGGGAAGAAGGACGAGAGCTTCGCCCACGCGGAATTGCAACGGTCCGTACGCAAGCGCCGGCATAAACGCGGTAAGCACAAAATATAACGACGCTTCGAGCCCGAGACGCGCAAGCATTTTTACCGAAAGTTTACTTCCTCTCACGCGACATCTCTCCTATTTACGTAAACGTATGTCCCCGCGATAAGCGCGGAAAGGTAGACAACCAGCACGCCGAGGCTTATAAACGCGTTACCGCCCGCCGTAACGGAATCGGAAACGCCCGCGAATTGCATAAAATCCATTGCGTCGACAATAAAGAATCTGCCAACTCCCGCCACTGTGAATATGCTCGAAAGAACATTTGCAAGTATCGGTGCGACGATACCGAGAGTGCGTTTTCTCGTCAACGCGCCTATCGTAAATCCGAGAACCGCCATTGTCGCGACGGGAATATAATAAAGCGCAAATACTATCGGTACGCTTGCGTTGCGATCCTGAACGGTGAACGCGCCACCGTTGAACGAAAATACCGTCGCGGTATGGGAAATATCGAACACGGAATATCCGAGAGCGACAATCGAGAGCCCCATGACGACGTACGCGACTGTTACGACGGTTAACGTTGCCAAGAGCTTTGCGCTCGTAACTTGATTACGCGTTACCGGACGCATTAACAAAAGTTTTAACGTGCGATTCTTATACTCGTCGGCGAAAGATCCCGCTCCGACGACAAGCGCGTATATCCACCACAACAAGAAGAAAAGTTGAAAAGCGGTATTGATATAATCGTCTGCGGTAAAGCCTACGCTTTCTCCGCCGGAAACTCCGTACCCGCCGAGATACGTTGCAAGAGGCTCTCCGTAAAGAGCGTTGTCCCTTATAAATTCAAGCTCGGCTATGCGGGTTTCCACATAGAAAATCATATCGGTTTCGCTACGATAATAATCGTAACCGAGTTCTTCTTTTTCAGCTTTGAGTTCCGCAAGTTGCTCTTTTAGTAACCCTAACTCTAAGTTTACGGACTCTTCCGTGTATATATCCGCAATACCCGCGAACTCTTCGTCGTAATCGAAAAGTTCGTCGTCGACGGCGACATCGAACAATTTTAGAAGAGGTGTGATTATCGCAAGCCCCACTACGAATATGACTAAAAATATTATTGCCGTCTTTACATTGAACGCTTTACGGAGCTCGCCTTTATATAAATTACCGAACATCGTCATTCCCTCCGTTGCGCGTTTCAAGTGACTGAACCTCGATAGTCTTCTCGTCTTGATTTCCGTCCGAAACGGCTTGTTCGGGGTCGACGTGCTTCGCGTCGCGCACCGCGCGCATAAAGTAATCTTCGAGATTGACGGCTTCTTCGCTAACTCCGCTTACGTTAAATCCGCCTATTACAAGCTCCTTTGTGATGACATAGCTTTCCGCTCCGCCGTGGATTTTAACGGACGTTTCCGTCGCTTCGCACATAAGTCCCGTTTTTTCTTTAAGGTACGCGCACGCGTCTAAGGGTCTATCGACCTTGACGACTATCGTAACGGCGCCGTCCGCGCCTACGTTCAATTCGGATATATCGCGCTCGCCTACTATCTTGCCTTCGCTTATAATCAGCGCGCGATCACACATCATCTGCATTTCGGCAAGCTGATGGGAGCTGACGAGTATTGCCATTCCGAACTCGTCGGCAAGGGTACGCAACAAATCTCTGACTTCTTTTATTCCTTCGGGGTCAAGTCCGTTTGCGGGCTCGTCGAGTACGAGTAAATCGGGTTTTGCAAGTAACGCCTGCGCTATGCCGAGGCGTTGCTTCATTCCCATCGAGAACGTTTTAACTTTGTCGTCGCGTCTTTCGTAAAGGCGCACGAGGCGTAATACACCCTCCACTCTCTCCGTGATTATATCTTTTATCGGGCGGGTGTCCGACGCGTCGTTTTTGAGGCGCTCGGGGGCTTCGAGAGAGGCGCAATACGCAAGATTTTGCCACGCGGTTCGGTCTTCGTACATATCGGGAGTTTCGATGACACCGCCTACCCTTTCCATGGCTTTGACGTGATCTTTAACGACGTCGAAACCGCAAATACTTACGCTTCCCGAGGTCGCGCGCGCAAGCCCGGTAATCATTTTTATAGTCGTGGACTTGCCTGCGCCGTTAGGTCCGAGAAAGCCGACGATTTCGCCTTTCGATATGGTGAACGAAACATCGTCGACTGCTCTCAACTCCTTAACGCCCTTGTAGCCTTTATAGCTCCGATACGTTTTTATTAAATTCTGTACGCGTAATACTTCCGTCATACAGGCTCCTTTAAGTTAAAATGTGCCGTAAAACGACACATTTCGAGTTTTTTTAGGTTGTCGATTACGCCTTACAGCGCGATTTTGGATACCGCGCGGAAGAAAGCGGTTTCATCGGCGGGAACGGCGATTACGTCCCTATCCTTTGCGTATTCCATAATCGGAGCAAGGCTTGCCTTATCCGAGATTTCTGCGGAGATACCTATTTCGGGAACGATGTCGCCTGCGAGAAGCGCAACCATTACCTCATTGTAAGCAAACGCCGTCGCGTAAGGAACGAGTACGCTTTCCTCTTTGGTAAGCTTGTCGGGACGGACCTTGTTCTTGCCGGTCGAACGGAGTACGTATGCGCCGTTATCGTCGACGTCAATCGCATAACGGTCTTTGGACATATTCTTGATTATCGACTTGGCGCGCTCGGTGATGATACGAGCAAGGTCGCTTGCTATTATCGCGCCGTCTTGAACGGCGGAGCTAACTTCTTCGATAGCTTCGATACGGGTTTGCAATACCGCGAGTTTGCGGTTAAGCTCTACCAAACGCTCATAACGCGCGTTCATATCGTCTAAGAGCATTACGCTCTTGCCGAGAGTTACAACGGCTCTTTCCTCGTCCTTTTTAAGACTTGCGAGGATTGCCTCGTTATTTTCGTAATTCTCGTAATATCCGGCGTGCTCGGTTATAGCGGTGTTATATACGTTGACGGCTTCTTTCGCGCCCGCGTTGTCCTCGTCATACTTATAGAGGGTTTCTCTGTAACTTTCGAGGGTGGCTTCGTCGAGTATCATTCTGTCAAGATCGGACTGCGTACGAATGCCGAGATCTTCGAAACGAGCTTCGTAATCCGCGTAAATTTCGCCTGCCGTTGCGCGGGTAGCTTCAATGGTGGCGGAAAGCGCGATGAGTTCGGCGTCTTTTGCGTCGTATTCGGCTTGTGCGTCTGCGATGACTTTCTTGAGGGCGAGTATGCGAACTTTGCAATTCTCTTTGGCTTGTTCGCACTTGTCTATCTCTGCGTATACGGCAAGGATGTAATCGGAATATGCTTTCGCGACGACTTCAGCATAAGTGAGTTCTTTGCCGTCGACGGATACTTTGACGGTGCGGGATTCGATTTCCGCAAGTCTTTGTTCGGTGGCGGTGAGCTCTTCGGTAATTGCGTCGAGTTCGGATTCGCGAGTTGCGAGTTCGTTCTCTATAGCATAGTATTCGCTATCGGCAATCTGAACCTTTTTGAGGAGTTCGTCCGCGGGTTCGGTTCCGATGACCTTGGTGAGATTTGCATACGCTCTCTTGTTTTCGGCAAGACGTCTGGTAGCGGATTCGACGGTAGCTCTTTCTTTGGGGAGCTTGGTTTCGTCGATTTCGCGAATGAGAGCAACTTTTATGGAGTTATCCGAGCTCTTTTGACGAAGTTCGGTTTCTTTTGCGCGATAGAGGTCGATTGTGCGAGTAAGACGGTTACTGCTTTCGACGATGTCGGCAACGAGCTTGAAGAAATCTTCGATATTGCCGACTTTGTACTCGGCGAGTACTCCGTCGATACTCTTTTGTTTATCGTCCCTGGTTGCGATAAGGGAATCGAGATATTGTGAGCTGACGGTTGCGGCGGCTTTATATTGTCCGACGGCGGTTTCTGCCGCGAGTAACGCGGAAGTATCCTTATCGAGTTCGGCTTCGACGGCTTTGATTTGGTCGTCGAGGTCCTTGGTGTCGCGCAACGGGAGATCGTTCTTATGAGTTACGAAACCTCCGCAAATCGGGCAACGGCTACCGTATTCGATTTCACCGGACATATCGCGCAAACGGTTTTGGCTCATGTACTCGGTCATCTTCTCGTTGAGGAGTTTGAGTTTTTCCGAAAGGCGAGTGCGGTGAGCTTGGACTTCGTCCCTGCGAGCGGAAAGCTTTGCGAGTTTTTCGGCATAAGCTTTCTTGGTGGCTTCGACGGAAGCAATCTTCTTTACGACGGCGTCAAGTTCGACTTCGTTGGTCGAAACGAACAAATGCTTGGAGTAAGCGCGTTGTTTTCTGAGAGCGTCGGCGTTGACAGCTTCTTCGATCGTCGCATAAGGTCCGCGAATGTTTTTGCCGAGTTCTTTGAGTTCCGCATTGCCCTTTTTGATGTCGGCAACGAGGGTGTGATTTTCTTCTATATAACCCGCTCTTGCGCGTTCGAGAGCCTCGATACGTTCTTCGGCGTCTTTGACGACTTCTTCGTCCGACGCGATGGCGGCGGTTATGACGGCTGCGTCCTGAACGGCTTTTTTGTAATCCGCGCTTTCTCTGATAGCGAGTTTACGGTCGATAAGGTCCGCGCATCTCGCGGTGGCTTCGTCGCGCTTTGCGGTAAGTTCAGCGCGCTTTGCGGTAAGAGCTTCGGCTTCTTCCGCAAAACCTTGATAATAAGTTTCGACGATTTCTTTGATTTTGACGTCGGCGGGATTTTCGCTACCCTGCGCGGCGATATTGCGGAGAGCCTTGTCGAGCTCTTCGGATCTTCTGGCTTGTTCTATAAACTCGGCGGATACGAGAGCTTCGCTCTTTTTGCCGTCTTCGATTTTCTTTGCGAGGTTTTCGCGTTCAACGTTGCCGTTTGCGAGATCCGCTTCCATTGCGTCAAGACGGGAATTGGTTTCTACGTACTTGGCAAAAATACCCGCGACGTCCGATGCCGCAACGCTCTTTGCCGCTTTGGCTGCGAGATCGTTCATCTCCGCTTCGCGCGCTTTAAGCGCTTCCGCCTTGGCAACGGCTTCGTAATATTTGGTCTGTTCTTCTTGATATTGAACGGCAAATCCGAGTTCGTTGTTGACCTTGTCTATATCCTTACGGATGCCTTCGAGGGCGAGTCTGTCGTTTTCGACGACGAGTTGTTGTTCTTTGAGGGCGTCGCGAGTTACGGGCTCTACTTTGTCGATTTCCGCATAAACGGCTTGTTCTGCCTCATGCAAGGCGTTGGCGCGTCCGATAACCTCGTCGGAAGTCGCAAGCTCGGCAAGCTTTTCGGCTATAAAGCTTTCTCTGGTAACGGTGTCTTGTGCGACGGGCGAAGTGAATGCGGGATCAATTTCGAAAAGTATTGCGAACTCGTCCGCTTCGAGGCCCACTCTTTCTTCGACGAAGACCGCTACCTCGTCCATTCCGTCCGCGACGGTCTTGCCTTCTGCGTCGACTACGATGGCGTCAACGATGAAATTGCCCTCCTCGTCCCTTTCCGTACCGCGGATGACGGTGTATTCCGCGTCCTCGATGCCGAGTTTGAGCTCTGCGGTTACGGGAGTTTCGCTCCCTGCGGGCAGTATGCCGTAAAGGACGTACGACAAAGCTCCGCGAAGCGCGTTTTTGTCCGTATCCTGCATCATCGAACAACCGACGACTCTGTTGCCGAAATCGTAAGTTTCACCGGTGCCTTGGGCGTTGTGGAATACCAGATTGATGAGTTTCATATGCTCCTCCGATTTTGAAGTCTTGTATGCTTGTGTCGCTCTCCGCGACGAACTACTATATCTTGTATCCGCCTTAATCGACGATATTTTAGTGGCAAATCTTTGCGGTTTGTGCTATTATAATAGCGTTCCGCGATTGGCATCACAAGGCGGTGTAAATTATTATACTACTTAAAATATAATATTGCAATACCTCTTACGGAATATTCTATGCAAATTTTTTAGGAGAAATATGGCATTCTGCACTCTCGACGCGGATTACGTCCGCGAAGGTTACACTCAGGTCGACAACGTGTTCTTGTCAAAGTACATGCCCGACGCCGACGCGACCGACGTAAAAGTTTATCTTTACGGGCTTATGCTCGCCCTCGGAGGACGAGGCGCGGACAACACCAAAGACGCGATTTCGCTGTCTCTTCGCCTTACTGCCGAAAGAGTCGACTCCGCTTTTGCGTATTGGGCGGACGCCGGACTCGTTTCGTACACGTCGGACGGCAAAGGCATTATGTATAATTCCGTCAAAGCCCCTACCACCAAAGCCGTTTACTACAACGCGAGGGAATACTCCGAATTCGTCGACGAACTCCGCAGAGTTTTCCCCGAAAAGATAATCCCCGAACAGGACATCGTAAGATACGTCGAAACCCTCAGACTTTATAAAATCGAACAGAACGCAATGCTATTAATCGCAAGGTATTGTCGCGACGCGAAAGGTACTACCAACACCGCTTCAGTCGTGGGTCTTGCTTCCGCTTGGGCAAAACAAGGTCTTACTACCGAACGCGCCGTCAACGCAAGACTCGACGAACTCGAACGCAATTCGGAAGATATGAAAAACGTTTATACCGCGCTCGGACTTCGTTCCGAACCCTCGGTTGAAGACGCAGCTCTTTACGTTTCTTGGATGAACAAGGGATTCAAACCCGACGCTATTATGGTTGCTTGTCGCGCTTGCAAGCGTAGAGGCGGTATGCAACGTCTTGTTCGTCTTATGGACGAGCTTTACTCCGCAAAAGCCCTTACCGCAATCGAAGCCGACGAGTATCTGCGCAAAAAAGACGAAATCAAGACGTTTGCCGAACAAATCGTGCGTACGCTCGGTTCTTTCTACGCGACTCTCGATATGCCCATAGAAACGTATATAAATCCGTGGCTCTCTTTGGGATTTGAAAAAAACGCGCTGTCCGCAATCGCTAAGTTCTGCTTTATGCGGAATATCCGTACCCTCGATGGTATGCAAGTTTACGTAGACAAGTTCTATAAACTCGGCGTGGTTACGGAACAAGGCATTAACGCATACGTACAACGCCAAAACGCAATCGACAACGCCATTCGCGAAGTGCTTGCCGTATGTGGCGCGGAACCTTTCGTTTCGGCAAGGGATCGCGACTTCTATCGCACGTTCGCGGAGGACTGGGGATTCGAACAAGACGTCATACTTACCGTCGCGTCGTACGCCCGCAACAAGCCGTTCCCTATGAGTTACATAAACAAAATCTTGCTTACGCTTAAAGAAAACGGTATACGCACGGTCGAAGGCGCAAAGAAACTTCTGGAAGGCGGTTCGGATAAAAAGAAAGATACGACCAAAGACAATATCATCAGACAAGATTATACCGCCGCGGAAGTCGCTTCGGCATTTATGGGACTGGACGACATCAACCCCGACGACGTCGATATATAGGTGAAATATGGCAGACTATAAACAAAAAGCTCGCGACATTTTGAGCGCGCGCAGAACGCACGCGGAACTCGAAGCAAAACGCATTTACGACGAACTCTTAAACGACGACGAGTATTTCGCGCTTAACGCCGAACGCGTTGACCTCAGTATGCAAATTGCACGTTTGGCGCGCCAAAACGGCGATTTAAGTATCCCTAAAGCACGTCTTGCCGATGTAAAGTCAAAAATGGAAGCTCGCGCGAACGCCCTCGGGCACACCCTTGAAGACTTAGAACCGCACTACACGTGCGCGCATTGCAACGACACCGGATTCGTAAACGGCGAGGAGTGCTCTTGCTTTAAGGCACTCGTGTACGAGAGCTTAAGAGAAGGTTGCCCCGAGCTTTTGACGGACATATCCTCGTTCGCGGACGTTTCTTTCGACATCGTTCCCGAAAACGATCGTCCCGCTCACGCGAAACTTTACGCGATACTCGATAAATTCCAAAGAGAGTTCCCCGATAACCGTACCAAAATTCTCGGTATAAACGGACCCGTCGGAACGGGTAAAAGTTACGCGTTGTGCGTACTCGCGAACGCGCTTATGAAACGCGGATTTTCGGTACTCTACTTAAATTCCGCCGAAATGAACAGTCTGTTTTTGCGCTATCACCTCTCCTCACTCGACGCCAAAAAGTCCATCTGGGAGCCCCTCATCGAAGCGGATCTTTTGATTCTCGACGACCTCGGCGCCGAACCATGCCTCAAAAACGTAACCGTCAATTACCTCTACTGTCTGTTGACGGAACGCCACGGCAAAGCGATTGCCTTTACCACGAATCTTTCCGAACCGCAACTGCTCGAAAAGTACGGCGAACGCGTTTTCTCGAGACTTTCGGACAAGTCGATACGCTTTATGCTCACTCTCGGCGGTAAAGATTTACGGCTTTCACCCCGAAAATAGCCCTCTCCGACCCTTATTTTATTAAATATAGATATCCTTATAGTAAATATATAGTAAATATTATTGACGCGCGCGCGATTATTATATATAATTAATGATACAAAAATTCACTCACGGAGGAGAGAACAATGCCCGCCGAACTTAAATTCGAAATCACCAAAAATTGCGGTACACTCAGCACTTCTGCAAGAGGCTGGACCAAAGAGCTCAACTACGTCAGTTGGAACGATCGTGACCCTCGTCTTGATCTTCGCGAATGGTCCCCTAACCACGAGAGAATGGGCAAAGGCATGACCCTCAGCATCGAGGAAGCCAAAGCTCTTAAAGAAATTCTCGCGACTCTCGACATCTAAATTTCGCACGCGGAACCTTCCGCGCGACATCAGAGCATGACAGCGCCCCGCGTATGCGGTATGTTGTTGTGCCTTTTTATTTTCGGAGGTAAACCTATATGGAAAGATCACGTTGGTATAAAGACGCCGTCATTTACCAGATTTATCCCCGCAGTTTTTGCGACTCTAACGGCGACGGTATCGGCGATATACGCGGTATCATATCCAAACTCGATTATCTAAAAGATCTCGGCATAAACGCCGTGTGGCTTTCGCCCTGCTACAAGTCCCCCAACGACGACAACGGTTACGATATTTCCGATTATCGCGACATTATGGACGAATTCGGAACTCTCGAAGACTGGCAAGAGATGGTGGACGGTATGCACGCACGCGGGATACGCCTTATAATGGACCTCGTAGTCAACCACACCTCGGACGAACACGAGTGGTTCAAAGAGTCCCGCAAATCCAAAGATAACCCCTATCGCGACTATTACATTTGGCGTAAAGGTAAAGGGAAAGACGGCAAGCGTCCCCCGAACAACTGGACTTCGCGTTTCGGCGGACCCGCTTGGGAATACGACGAAACGACGGGCGAATGGTACCTTCACCTCTTTACCCGCAAGCAACCCGACCTCAACTGGGACAATCCCAAGGTTCGCGAAGAAGTCAAGGGTATCGTAAAATATTGGCTCGACAAGGGTTGCGACGGCTTCCGTTGCGACGTCATCACCTACATCAGCAAAGTGGAAGGTCTGCCCGACGGCAAATGGCATATCGGCGCTCGCGGGGACGAGATGTTCGACCACGGTCCGCATATCCACGAGTATCTCCACGAGCTCAATAAGGACGTACTTTCGAACTACGACTGTATGACAGTCGGCGAAACTCCCGGAGTAAACGTCGACCTCGGATTGCTCTACACCGGCGAAGACCGTGAAGAGCTCGATATGGTATTTACGTTCGAGCACGTCGAAAGCGATATGATTGCGCGCATGGTGCCCAAGAAGTTCAAACTCACCCGCGTCAAAAAAATATTCGAACGCTGGCAAAACGGTTTGCACGACAAGGGCTGGAACAGTCTTTACTACGAAAACCACGATCAGCAACGCTCGCTCCCGCGTTTCGTAGGCGATTACGGCACTCATCGCAAAGAGGCGGCAAAGATGCTCGCCACAAGTTTGCATTGTCTGCAAGGTGCCCCTTACGTATACCAAGGTGAAGAAATCGGGATGACAAACTGCCCGTTCCCGACAATAGACGATTATCGCGACGTCGTTGTAAAATACGTCCGCGACGTATTCGGTCCGTTCGAACCGCTATTTAGAGGCATCATCCATAAAGTGTTTTTGAAGCGCGCTCGCGACCACGCTCGCACGCCTATGCAATGGTCGGCGGAGCCTAACGCCGGGTTTACGACAGGAGAACCTTGGATAATGGTGAACCCGAATTATAAAGAAATCAACGTCGAAGAAGCATTAAACGATAAAGATTCGATATACTATTATTATCAAAAATTGATTGCGTTCCGCAAAGGCAACCCTATTATCCGCAACGGAACGTACCGCGAATTCTACCCTAAATCGCAAGACGTTTATTGTTACGAACGCGCCTACAACGGCGAAAAGCTGTTTGTAATATGTAACTTCAAAAACAAAGAAGTCGAGTTTGACGTTCCCGCGGAAATCTCCTATAAGGAATGCGAACTCAAAATGCACAACTACGGATACGACAGACCCTTCCTCGAAAAAATCGTTCTGCGCCCGTACGAAAGCTTAGTCTATCATCTTAAATAAAGGAAACCGCCATGGCAAAGAAATCTAACGGCAGACCCGCATCGAACCGCGTCCCCTACGACCCCTATTATCCAACCGATTACAAAGTCGGCATGAAAAAGAAAAACCCGGAAGTCAAACCGATGTATCCCACCGAGCGTGTAACCTCGTTCAAACAATGGGTAGGTATTTTCTTCGTAACGATGATTCCGCTAATCAACATCATCGCGCTCATCGCTTGGAGCCGTAAAAAGAATACCCGCGTTACCCCGTCCGTAAAGAACTTCTCTCGCGCCGCTCTTATGTGGACCGCTATATTCTATGTCATCGGCATAATTTTGGGCGTTGTCCTCGCCGTGCTGTAAACAAACATTTTATCTCAAATCATCAA